>DEHW01000030.1 GCA_002352135.1 Lysobacterales bacterium UBA2790 | reverse complement strand
ATGTTGGCGTCTTCAGTGTCAAGGGCCTGGGGACAGCACCGCGCGGCCACGATGGTGATGCAATGACGGGCCGGCCGGGATCTGAGAGTGGGGCAGAGGCATGGGATGGATTGCCCAGGAACCTGGGATATCCTGTGTTCGACCAACTCAAGGAGCCCTGAGCACGGGGCTAAAGAAACTGGGCCAGGCCCTGGTGGGTGTCTTCACCGGCAAGGGAGCGAACGATGAAGACAAGAGTTGGAGCGGGGAAGCGAACCCATAAGTGACCGCGTATTCGGCACAGGAAGTCTTAGTCTGAAGTTCCTGCCCGTGACAGTCACGGTGGAGTGCCTAAGGGGCTGATATGTCTGATAAAAAGGGGAGCATTTCGGGCTTTCGGGGTTCATTTTGTAGTCACTAAATGGTGTTGCAAGTTTTCCGCATGTGGTTTATATTGGTGGGCATGCCTGCTCGTACTGGAACTGCACACGTCGTTACTACTACCCGTAAGTACAAGGATCGGGTTTATCACACCCATCTGCTGCGTCGCAGTTACCGCGAAGGCGGCACGGTCAAGAACGAAACGTTGGGTAACCTGTCTCATTTGCCCGCTGCGCTGGTGGACATCATCCGCCGCTCGCTGCAGGGCGAAACCTTTGTCCCTTTGGCCCAGGCTTTCGAGATCACTTGCTCACGCGCGCACGGGCAGGTACAGGCGGTGTCGGCCGCGATGCAACGCTTGGGGTTCGCTTCTCTGATTGCCGCCAAGCCGTGTCGCGAGCGTGAGCTGGTGCTGGCCATGGTCGCTTCGCGCATCGTGGCGCCGCTGACCAAGCTGGCGACGACACGCTGGTGGCACACGACGACGCTGGCGGAAGACTTCGCGGTGGCCGACGCGAGCGAGGACGATCTCTACGCGGCGATGGATTGGTTGGTGCAACGGCAGAACACCCTTCAGAAGAAACTCGCTCGCCGTCATTTGAGTCCCGGCGGTCTGGTGCTTTACGACCTGTCGTCCAGTTACTTCGAGGGCACGACGTGTCCGCTGGCCAAGCGTGGCTACAGCCGCGACGGCAAGCACGGCATGCTACAGGTGAATTACGGCTTGCTCACCGACGCGCGCGGCTGTCCGGTTGCGGTCTCGGTGCATGCGGGCAACACGGCCGACAGCACCACTTTCCTGCCCGAAGTGCAGCGCCTGCGTACGGAGTTCGGTATCGAGCGGATGGTGATGGTCGGTGACCGGGGGATGATCTCGCAAAAGGCGATCCAGGAGATGCGCGATACGGAGGATATCGGCTGGATCACAGCGCTCAAGAGTGCCTCGATCCGCTCGCTGATCGAGAAAGGGCAACTGCAGTTTGGCTTGTTTGACGAGCGCAATCTGCTTGAACTGACCTCGCCGGATTATCCTGGCGAACGCTTGGTGGCCTGCCGTAATCCCCAGTTGGCCAAGCTCCGCGCACACAAGCGTGAAGAACTGCTGTGTGCGACAGAGAAAAGCCTCGAGAAGATCCAGGCCAGAGTGAATGCCGCCAAGCTCACCGGCCAGGATGCGATCGGCGTGCGCGTGGGCAAGGGGGTCAACCAGTACAAGGTCGCCAAGCACTTCGAACTGACCATCGGCGAGACGACATTTTCATTCGCGCGCAAGCCAGACGCGATCGCCGCTGAAGCGGCGCTGGACGGCCTTTATCTCATTCGCACCTCGGTGCCCATCACGGCAATGGCGGGGGAGGACTGTGTGCGTCACTACAAGTCGCTGGCCAACGTGGAACGTGCTTTCCGCTCGCTCAAGACGATTGATCTCAAGGTCCGTCCCATTCATCACCGCCTGGCCGATCGGGTGCGCGCACACATCTTCCTGTGCATGCTGGCCTACTACGTCGAGTGGCATATGCGTGAAGCCTGGCGGGAACTGATGTTCGCCGATACCGACCAGCAGGCCAAGGCCACCCGAGACCCGGTCGCTCCGGCGACGCGCTCCGAGGCCGCGCTCGCCAAGATCGCCCGCCACACCCTGGACGACGGTACCCCAGCGCACAGCTTTGCCACCTTGATGGCCGACCTCGCTACCCTCGTGCGCAATACTTGTCGCACACCCGGCTCCGCAGCAGACGCACCAACCTTCCACATCCTGACCAATCCCACCGCGAAGCAACACCGCGCCATGGAACTCCTCCGACAGATCACGCTGTAGACAGAAACCAGAACTCGAATGTCACGACAACTGATTGAACAATAGCGAAAATGTGTCTGTCTTTGACAGGAACTTCAGCTTAGTGCCTTGATAGTACCGATGACGTCGGGGAACGCGGTTCGCGCGGACCCGACCGAGGAAGGCGGGGCACCGTCGTACAGCATCGCTCGTGAGAAACATGCCGGGTGCTTTGAAACCTGACAGCGTGTCAACGAAACAGGAGCGAATAGCCAACTGGCCAGAAGCGACCGGGGATTTCGGGAACATCTGGCACACCGAGTCACGGATGGCGTCATAAATCCGTGAGCAAACCTGTACGATGAGGAACCGAGTGCCTTAATTGGGCTCGCTCGGGTCTGTGAGGGGGTAACCTCCTCGCCTACTCGGAACGCCGTGTAGAGGCGAGTACGCTCGGGAATGGCTGTGTGCGNNTCGTGAGCAAAAGTGGGTCAATTGCTGGGAGCGTCAAGGTTGCGGCACTCCAAGGCCACTTGGTGACCACGGAGGATGATTTGGTAAGGCGCAGGGTTATCCACGGCGGCGCCCTCTGCTCCTTCTAAGCATGGGCGTGCGCCGCGGTGGGTAACCCTTTTCCGAAGTCGAGATGTTCCAACCTATTTTGCTCGGTTTGGTCTAGGTGGAAACATCTGAAAGCCAGAGCTGGTACGCAAGCTGGGGGCAAGAGCAGGGCATCATCCAC
>DEHW01000238.1 GCA_002352135.1 Lysobacterales bacterium UBA2790 | reverse complement strand
CACTTCATCTGCCCGCAGCAGATTGACGAAGCACTCGCGTCGGGCATCACCACAATGCTCGGCGGCGGCACGGGACCGGCCACCGGCACCAATGCCACCACCTGCACGCCGGGGCCGTGGCATCTCGCCCGCATGCTGCAGGCGGCCGAGGCGTTCCCGATGAATCTGGGCTTTCTCGGCAAGGGCAATGCCAGCCTGGAAGCACCGCTGCGCGAACAGATTCTGGCCGGGGCCATCGGTCTGAAACTGCATGAGGATTGGGGCACCACGCCCGCCGCCATCGACTGCGCCCTGCGCGTCGCCGATGCCACCGATACCCAGGTCGCAATCCACACCGACACCCTCAACGAATCCGGCTTTGTCGAAGTGACCTTGGCCGCGCTGAAGGGCCGCACCATCCACACCTATCACACCGAAGGTGCGGGCGGCGGTCACGCGCCCGACATCATCAAGGCGGCGTCCTTGCCGAACGTGCTGCCAAGCTCGACCAATCCGACTCGTCCCTTCACCGTCAACACGCTCGACGAACACCTCGACATGCTGATGGTCTGCCATCACCTCGATCCCGCGATTGCCGAAGACGTGGCCTTCGCGGAATCGCGCATCCGTCGCGAAACCATCGCGGCCGAAGACATCCTGCACGACCTCGGCGTGTTCTCGATGATCTCGTCGGATTCGCAGGCCATGGGGCGGGTGGGCGAAGTCATCACCCGCACCTGGCAGACCGCACACAAGATGAAGCAGCAGCGCGGCGCACTGGCGGGCGACCCGGCGCGTCACGACAACGCCCGCATCAAGCGCTACATCGCCAAATACACCATCAACCCGGCGATCACCCACGGCATCGCCCACGAAGTCGGCTCGATCGAGGTCGGCAAATGGGCCGATCTGGTGTTATGGAAGCCCGCCTTCTTCGGCGTCAAACCCTCGCTGATCCTCAAGGGCGGCAGTATCGCCATGGCCGCGATGGGCGACCCCAACGCCTCGATTCCCACCCCGCAACCGGTACATTCGCGACCGATGTTCGCGGCCTTTGGCGGCAGTCTGCAGCGCAGCTCGCTGAGCTTCGTCTCGCAGGCCGCGCTGCAGGCCGATATCGGCGGACGACTCGGCCTGCACAAGCCGCTGGTCGCGGTGCGCGATTGTCGCCATATCGGCAAGAAGGATCTGCTGCACAACAACGCCACCCCGCAGATCGATGTTGATCCACAAACCTACGTGGTCCGCGCCGACGGCGAAGCGCTGTGGTGCGAACCGGCCAGCGTACTGCCGATGGCACAGCGCTACTTCCTCTTTTGAGCACACAGCCCGCCATGCTGATTCACCTGCACGCACTGCACGACGCACCGCCCGAAGGCGTCGACGCCCTGCCCTTGGCGCTGGATGTCGAAGCGCGCAAGCGCCGTCGGCAACGCCTGCGTCTGGCCGATGGCCGCGAGTTGGCCATCGCCCTGCCTGCGGGAACCGCACTGACGCCCGGACAATGCCTGTGCAGCGAGGACGGCCTGTGCTTTCGCATCGAGGCCGCGCCGCAGCCCGTGCTGGAAGTGCGCGCGCCCGATGCACTGACCTTGCTGCGCGCCGCGTATCACTTGGGCAATCGTCATATCCCGCTGGAAGTGCGCGTGGAATGGCTGCGTCTGGAACCCGATCCGGTGCTGGCCGACATGCTGCAGCGTCTGGGCTGTCAGGTTGATGCGGTCGAGCGTCCGTTTCAGCCAGAAGCGGGTGCCTATGGTGGCGGCCATCGGCACGGGCACGACGACACCTTCGCCGACGACATGGCGCTGGCGCAGGCAGTGTTTCAGCGCCATGCACCCGCCGATGAGCGCGATCCGCACGCTGGCCTTGCGGCCTTGCCGTTTCGCCACGGCCGACCGACGTGAACGCGCACGCCGCCGCGCACTGGCCCGCACTACTTCAATTGGCCTCCTCGGCCTTGCCGGTCGGCGGTTTCGGCTACTCGCAAGGCTTGGAGTCCGCCGTGGAACTGCAGCAAGTGCGCGATGAGCCGAGCGCCGCCGTGTGGATCGGCGATCTGCTGCAGTTCGGCTTTGCCCGCGCCGACGCCCGCTGGTGGCAGCGCGCTGCGAAGGCCCTGCAGGCAAATGAGATCGACCAATTCGCCCAGATCAATGCACACTGCTGGGCCAGCCGCGAAACCCAAGAACTGCGCCTGGAAAGCGAACAGACTGGCCGCTCGCTGCTGAAATGGCTGCGCGCCCTGGACAAGGGCACGCTCGACGCCGCAACACTCGATCAACTCGACGCCCTGCGGCCGCTGACCTGGCCCTGCGCCTACGCGGCTGCCTGCACAGCGCTGTCACTGCCTGCCGAACTCGGCCTGCACGCCCTTGGCTGGAATCTGCTGGAAAACCAGGTGCTGGCCGCCGTGAAGCTGGTGCCGCTGGGACAAGATGCCGGACAACGCATCCTGCACCAGCTCGCTCAGCGCTTGCCCGAATTGGTCGCCGAGGTGCTCGCCAGCGACACCGAACCCAACACCTTCCTGCCCCTGCTGGCGCTGCACTCGTCTGCCCACGAAAGCCAGTTCAGCCGCCTGTTCCGCTCCTGAGCGGACACCACGGAGATTCCCATGACCCGCAGCAAATCCCTGCCTCCCTTGCGCGTCGGTATCGGCGGCCCCGTCGGCTCCGGCAAAACCACCCTGCTGGAAATGCTCTGCAAAGCCATGCGCGAGCGTTACGACCTGATCGCCATCACCAACGACATCTACACCAAGGAAGACCAGCGCCTGCTCACCCTCAGCGGTGCCCTGCCAGCGGAACGCATCCTCGGCGTGGAAACCGGCGGCTGCCCGCACACCGCCATCCGCGAAGACGCCTCGATCAACCTCGAAGCCATCGAACGCATGCTCGAACGCTTCCCCGACGCCGACATCGTGTTCATCGAATCCGGCGGCGACAACCTGGCCGCCACCTTCTCGCCGCAACTCTCCGATCTGACCATCTACGTCATCGATGTCGCCGGCGGCGAAAAAATCCCCCGCAAAGGCGGCCCCGGCATCACCCGCTCGGACTTGCTGGTCATCAACAAAACCGACCTCGCCCCCTACGTCGGCGCCAACCTCGACACCATGGCCGACGACACCCGCCGCATGCGCCCCAACCGCCCCTTCGTCATGACCAGCCGCCCACACACCAAGGACTGCAGGAAGTGATCGCGTTTATTGAGCGACAGGGGATGTTTTTGGGGTCGTAAGGTCCCCGCTCAAGTAGGCAGTCGGCTGCCAGAATTTGCGCCAGCGATGAACCGTGATCACGCCTTGGGATTGATGCCTGCGGGCTTGCGCGGTGGGTTTTGCAGGGCATGGCTGAGTCGGTCCACCCAGCCGGACCAGTCGGCGTCCTGGTGCAGTGCTTCGCTGAGGAACTGGGCTTGTGCGGCGCTCCAGTAGGGAGCCTCCGGCAGTCGCATGCCGTGGGCCATGCCCCGGTTTTCTGCCAGGAAGTTGGCGATGCTCTCGGGGTCATTGGGCAGGCCGAGTTGCGAGAACAGATCGCTGAAGCGGTGAATGGCGTCGTTCATGTGTTGATCCATCCTTTGTTGAATCTACGGCAAGGCCAGAAGGTGGATCTGGGTAGGGTACACCGATGGTCGGCGCGTCATCGTGCGAATCCGAACAGACGCGGCAGGATGTCGGCGTTAGCATGTGCCCATGACGAGCACGCCTCCCGAACCCGTGGACGAACCGCGCGAGGACCGCACGCGCGCGCAGCAGGCGCATGACAGCACTGGGTGGATTGGGCCGCCAGCGGGCGGACTGTGGGGCACGCAAACCGCGCTCAGCCTGCAGTTCTTTGCCATCGGCGAGCAGCGCATGCCCATCGACATCATTCACGCGCTGGGCTGGATCAAATGGGCAGCCGCCTGTGTCCATGAGGAACTGCGCTTGCAGCCGCCCGCGCTGGCCGCTGCCATCGCGGCAGCCGCCGAGCAGGTCGCCACGGGCGCATGGGATGCCGAGTTTCCGCTGTTGGTCTGGCAAACCGGCTCGGGCACCCAGAGCCACATGAATGTGAATGAGGTGATTGCCGCGCTGGCGACGCAGTCGCTGGCGCCGGGTGCGCAGGCGGGCATCACGGTGCATCCCAATGACGATGTGAATCTGGGGCAGTCGTCCAACGATGTGTTCCCCACGGCCATGCATCTGGCGGTGAGCCTGAATGCCCGCGCCGCGCTGCTGCCCGCGCTCGACGAGTTGCTGGCGACGCTGAAAACCAAGGCCGAGGCGTTTGCGGCAGTCATCAAAACGGGACGCACGCATTTGCAGGATGCCACGCCCGTCACCCTGGGCCAGGAGTTTGGGGGCTATGAGGCGCAACTGCTGCTTTGCCGACAAAGCCTGCTGACGGCCTTGGATGGCGTGCATGCGCTGGCCATCGGGGGCACGGCGGTGGGCACGGGCCTCAACACCCATCCCGAGTTTGCTCAACGGGTGGTCGCCAAACTGGCGTTACGACTGGGCTTGCCCTTGCGACAGGCTGACAACCTGTTTGCCGCCATGGCAGGACATGAGGCGCTGGTGGCGTTTCATGGAGCGCTGAGAATGCTGGCCATCGCCTTGAACAAAATCGCCAACGACATCCGGCTGATGGGCAGCGGACCGCGCGCCGGTTTGGGGGAGTTGACGCTTCCGCCCAACGAACCCGGCAGCTCCATCATGCCCGGGAAGATCAACCCCACGCAGGTGGAAGCCCTGACCATGGTCTGCGCCCAGGTGATGGGACACGACGTGGCGGTGGGTATTGCAGCCAGTCAGGGGCAATTCGAACTGAACGTCTACAAGCCCCTGATCGCCCTGAACACGCTGGACAGCCTGCGCCTGCTGGCCGACGCCATGCGTAGCTTTGCGCAGCATTGCGTGTCTGGCCTGGTGGTCAACGCAGATCGGGTGGATGCGCTACTGCAAAGCTCGCTGATGCTGGTCACCGCCCTGGTGCCTCACTTGGGCTACGACAGCGCCGCCCAGATCGCCAAGCATGCCCAAGCGAACCAACTCACCCTGCGCGAGGCAGCGCTGGCCTTGGGCGCCGTGACGGCGGCACAGTTCGATGCCTGGGTGCGGCCCGAGCACATGCTGAGCCCGTCTACCCCTGATCAGTCGCAACCGCCCGCCTGATTCCATCGCCCTGCCGACCTTCGACGCCAGCGTCGAACGGCGTACACCGCGACGCGTGGTCGGCTTCTACAATGCACCTCGGATCACAAAACCCGCGCCGCGCCGACGTGTCTGATGCGCACCAAGGAGAACCCATCACCATGCTCGAAGCCGCCTCTCCACTGCGCATTGCGATGTCGCTGACCGAGCTATGGTCGCCGCGCGTGATCGCCGAACTCGATGATTCCTACGTCAAGGTCGCCAAAGTCCAGGGTTCACTGGCTTGGCATAGTCACGACCACGAGGACGAGTTGTTCTTCATTCTCAAGGGTCATCTGCGCATCGAAATGGACGCAGGCACCATCGAACTGGATGAAGGCGAGATGTTCGTGGTCCCCAAAGGTGTCAGGCACAACCCGATCGCCGAGCAGGAGTGTCTGCTGATGCTGGTCGAGCGCAAGGCCACCCGGCACACCGGCGATGTCATCACTGAGAAGACCCGCTCATTGGCCGAACAACTTCGGCCGGTGTGAGGAAGGTCTAGGACAAACCGCAGAGGAGCTGTAATCACTGGCGGTGAAGCCGCCAGCTTGCGTCGGCGTTACTATTTCCGGTCTTGCCAGATTGCGCGCTTTCGCGATCCACAGCGTACCGATGATTACCAACGATCAATTCACCTTCATCCACGTGCACAAGACCGGTGGGCGCTCATTGAACAGCGTCATCGCGCAGTGCATTCCGGGCAGCCAGATGGTGGGCTATCACTACCCGCACGCGCTGCTGCCGTCGGAGCGCCAGCATTTACCGGTGATTGGCGTGGTCAGAAATCCGTGGGATTGGTACGTCTCGTGGTACGCGTTCAATCGCAAGATGGGCATGCGCAACCCGCTCTTCATCGTCGTCTCGGATGGCGGCAAAGCCGACTTCAAGACCACCATTCGACAACTCGTCACGCTGGGCGATGACAGCAACGAAAGCCGTGAAAACAGAGCCGCTCTGGCGGCAGTCCTGCCCGCCGAGTTCGGCACGGATCGCGGTGCGGGCCTGACCAGCGCGTGCATCGATGGCTTCCACGAGCCTCAACGCGGCTATTACTCCTGGCTGCTCGAACGCATGCTCGGCAACGCGCAATCGCCGCACCTGCACGTCGCCAAGTTCGAGAATCTGCAACCCGACTTCATCGACATCATGCGCCGCCTCGGCGTTGCTGAATCGGCGGCGCTCGAAGCCGCGCTTCAGGCGACAGAGAAAAAGAACTCGTCAAGCCACAGTCACTACTCGCATTACTACGACGCGGCGCTTCGTGAGCTGATCGCCGAACGCGAGCGCGACATGATCGACACCTATGGCTATGCATTTGAGACCAAGGATGAGGTCGGCGATGTCGTACCGCTGCCGTCGTTCTATTCCTACGACGTCGGATTCCGAAAGCTGTTGAATCGAAGCCGCAACTTCCTTCTGTTGCGGTCGGACATCGACATCACACCACTGCGACAGAAGGTGGAGCAAATCAGCGAGCAGGAATGGGACGGATCTGGCCGTGAGCAGAAGTTCCGCGTGCATCGCCACACCGCTTCGCTGATCCTCGCCACGGACAACTTCAAGCACCTGCCGCCCACCTACTCGCCCCTTTTCGAGCGTTTCAGGGACGAGTTGCAACCTGTACTCGACGCCATCAACAGCTTCTACGGCGGCAAAGGCACCTTCTTGCGCGTGCTGCTGGTCAAACTGACCCACGGTGAGGTGATCGACCCGCACTTCGACGAAGGCATTTCACTCCTGCAATCGCATCGGGTGCACGTTCCGATCATCACGCATGATCAGGTTCTTTTCTGCGTCGGCGGCGAAAAGCGCCATCTCGCGGCCGGGGAAATCTGGGAAATCAATAACGCGACAGTCCACTACGTCGAGAATTTCAGCAATCACGACCGCGTCCACCTGATTGTCGATTGGGCTCCGGCCGAGACACTGCTTCATCGCGAGCGCATTGCGGGCATCGAAAAGGAGAAACCCAAGCTTCCACCGATCCCGAGCCCGCCTACGGTTTCACGCAATGATCCCTGTCCTTGCGGATCAGGCCAACGCTACAAGAATTGCCACGGGAAGTTGAGCTAGTCGCTGCACCAGAAAACCTGTTGATGCGGGTCGAGCGCAAGGCCATATGGCCGATGCATCATCCTGGGGTTGCCGCATCCTGTGCCACCCCACCTCGGAGGCGCGAATGCATGTCAGGCCAGTACGAATAGCGTGCTTTTGGGCCGATCGTCAGCCCCATTCGTCATCACAAAACTTGGACAAGGCATTGAATCCGGGCCACACATGAAACCCACCGCCATCTTCCTTCCCACGCTCGCGCTGATGCTTTGGACCTTGCTGGTGCTGGTGCAGGTGCCGATCCGGCGGTTTATGGCGTAATTCCGTGGCCGGGTGCAGGCGCGGGATTTCGTCTTGGGTGAGTCGGCGGACGTGCCGGCGGATGTGGCCTTGCCCAACCGTATCTTCATGAATCTGGTCGAGGTGCCGGTGCTGTTCTACGCGCTGGTCGGCATCGCCTTTGCCACCCATCAGGTGGATGCGATATCGGTCGGGATGGCTTGGCTGTATGTAGCATTGCGCCTGATCCACAGCCTGATCTACTTCACCTACAACCACGTCGTGCATCGCTTCGCGGTGTTTGCGACCAGCAATCTGGTGGTGCTGGCGATGATCGTGTATCTCGGCGCGGGGATTCTCTAAGCGACACGGAACGCGCGCTGCGGTCTGCTCGCTGCATCACGTTGCAGACGGCGCGATGCGCTACGTCAAGCCGACGACCGCGCGCCAGCGACCTTGTGATTCCGGCACGTCGGGGCCAAGGTCGAGACGCTCCAGCCAGGGTGGGAAGTCGTTGGGTTCTTCGCCGCTGTTCGGCAGCCAGTCGCGATACAGCCAGTCGAAGGCAGCGGCCATCTGGCTGTCGGAACCGGCGTGGCTGATGACGGCGGCGCGTGCGGCGGGGATGCGGGTGACGAATACATCGCGGGTATCGATCTCGCGGACGCGGTGCGCGGGCACTTCGACACCGACATCCATGCGGAACTCGTCTACGGGTACATCTGGCGGCGTATGAAATACGTTGAACGTGCGGCTGCGCGCCGGATGCAGACCCTGCTCGCGCCGCCAGGCGATAAAGCGTCGCAAGGTGTCGCCCAGCTGACGCGGATCGCCGCAGTGGGACATTGTCAGCAGGTCGATGGCGGGCAGTTCAAGAATCTGCAGGTGATCGGCGAAGTTCGTCATGGGGCTCACGTTCGAGGGTGTGGTGAGAGCGCGCGCCACGCTCATCCAATCAGGCTGGGCGCGAAATGCACTGGGCGACTGGCCCAGAGTGCGTTGAAACGCATGGGTAAAGGCTTCCAACGAGGCATAGCCTGCCTGCAGGGCAATATCGGTGACGGTATCCTGCCGATAGGCCAAGGCCTGCGCGGCGCATTGCAGGCGTCGAATTTGCTGATAGCGACCCACCGGAAATCCGAATAGCGCCGTGAACTGGCGCTGGAAATGCCAAGGCGAGTAGTTGGCCAGCGCGGCCAGCGTCGCGATGTCGAGCGCGTCGTCCAGATGGGTATCGATATGCGACAACACTCGCTGAAAGCGCAGTGACAATCGGGAATTCGCCAAGGAAGAGTCCATGGCGACAGCGTAGCGATCCCCTTGGTCATGTGCCTGATCGGCAATGCGCAATACCACCGACGCGCAGCGCGCAGCGTCTGTCGGCGCGTGGACCAGCATTTCCCCGTGCGTCTCATACGTTGAGACAGACATCTGCTGTTCTGGGATCTGTTTCAATCGCCAACGAGCAGCCCATGTCACTACCCGCACGTGTCATCCAGCAGGAACAGTCGATCAGCACCTTGGCCGGTCGGCCCTTGCGTAGCGGCGCCCTGTTGGCGGAGCGCTTGAGCCAACGCTATGCCGACCGGATCACTGGTCACTTCACCTTGCCGGGTCGAGCGGGACGTTACGAACCGATTCCTTTCGATGTTCCCGCCAAGCTGCGTACTGCGCTCGCCGCTCGCGGCATCGAGCGGCTTTACAGCCATCAGCACGAGGCGTGGACGGCCGCGCAGCGCGGTGAACACGTCGCCATCGTGACCCCGACCGCTTCAGGCAAATCGCTCTGCTACACCTTGCCGGTACTGAGCGCAGCGATGGGTGGTGCGCAGGGCACGGATGCCCCTGGCAAGGCGCTGTACCTGTTTCCGACTAAAGCCTTGGCGCAGGACCAGGTCGCCGAACTGCTGGAGCTCAACCGTGCCGGTGAGTTGGGCGTGCGTGCGTTCACCTTTGATGGCGATACGCCGGGCGACGCGCGACAGGCCATTCGATTGCACGGCGAGATCGTGGTGTCGAATCCCGACATGCTGCATCAGGCCATCTTGCCGCACCACACCAAATGGGCGCAGTTCTTCGAGAACCTGCGCTATGTGGTGATCGACGAGATCCATACCTATCGCGGTGTGTTTGGCAGTCACGTCACCAATGTGTTGCGGCGCTTGCGGCGCATCTGTGCCTTCTATGGCAGCACGCCCCAGTTCATCCTGTGCTCGGCGACCATCGGCAACCCGCAGGCGCATGCCGAGGCATTGATCGAGTCGCCGGTGCATTGCATCACCGAGTCGGGTGCCCCCACCGGCGAAAAGCAGGTTCTGCTGTGGAATCCACCGGTCGTGAATGCCGACCTTGGGCTGCGTGCTTCGGCGCGTTCGCAGAGCAATCGCATCGCCCGCGTCGCCATCAAGTCAGGTCTGAAGACCCTGATCTTCGCCCAAAGCCGCCTGATGGTGGAGGTGCTGACCAAGTATCTGAAAGACGTATTCGATCACGACCCACGCAAGCCACCGCGAATTCGCGCCTATCGAGGTGGTTACCTGCCCACCGAGCGGCGCGATGTGGAGCGCTGCATGCGCGCCGGACAGGTGGACGGCATCGTCAGCACCTCGGCACTGGAGTTGGGCGTCGATATCGGCGCGCTGGATGTGGTCGTGCTGAATGGCTTCCCTGGCAGTATCGCCGCCACCTGGCAACGCTTCGGGCGCGCCGGACGACGCCAGCAAACTGCCTTGGGGGTGCTGGTAGCCAGCAGCCAGCCACTGGATCAGTATGTCGTGCGGCATCCCGAGTTCTTCGCTGGCGCCTCGCCCGAGCACGCGCGAACCGCACCCGATCAACCGCTGATCCTGTTCGACCATATCCGTTGCGCCGCCTTCGAGCTGCCGTTTCTGAATGGTGAATCGTTCGGCCCCATCGATCCGCAGATCTATCTGCAGGCACTGGCCGAGTCCGGTGTGTTGCATGCCGAGGGCGAACGCTGGGAATGGATCGCCGACAGCTATCCGGCCAACAGTGTCAGTCTGCGCTCGGTGGCCGACGGCAATTTCGTCGTGGTGGATCGCAGCGATGGCAAGCAACAGATCATCGCGGAAGTTGACTACTCAGCCGCCGCGCTGACTCTGTACGAAGGCGCCATTCACATGGTCCAGTCGACGCCTTACCAAGTGGAACGCCTCGACTGGGAAGGCCGCAAGGCCTACGTGACCCGCACCTACGTCGACTACTACACCGACAGCATCGACTACACCAAGCTGAAGGTCTTGGAGCGCTTCGATGGCTGTCTGGCCGGATCGGGCGACTGCCATCACGGCGAGGTCCATGTGCTGCGTCGCGTCGCGGGCTACAAAAAAATCCGCTACTACAGTCATGAGAACATCGGTTATGGGCCGGTCAATCTGCCGGATCAGGAACTGCACACCACTGCGCTGTGGTGGCAAGTGGCGCAGTCCACCTTGCTGGGTGAATTCGCCAATCGCCAGCAAGCGCTGGACGGATTTCTGGGTGCTGCCCATGCGNNTTCCCCGGCGGCGTGGGTTTGTCCGAACCCTTGTGGCGGCGTCAGGGCGAACTACTGCAACGCGCACTGCAACTGGTCAGCGACTGTGATTGTCAGGCGGGATGCCCCGCCTGCGTGGGACCGGTGCTGGCGACGCAGGAGCGCGCCGGCGAATCTCCCAACGCGTCGCCCAGCCTGCGTGCGCTGAGCAAGCGCGTACTGGAATTGCTGCAGACCTCTGCGCATGCCGGGGCCAGCACATGAGCCTGAGTCTGGAACGTCTACGGCAATGGCGTCAGCAAGCGGGCGACCGAAACGCGAGCGTGGCGGAAGTCAATTCAAAGGCACACACGCCAGCACAAGCCCCAATGCGCGAACACGAGTCGACTGCCGAGAGGTTGACTCTGCAACGCCTGCTGTACACGCGACACCGGGAAGTCGCCAAGCGATGCGGCACGCCAACGCGTCATGTCGCCGATGCGCCGCGCGTTCCACCGGGCGATGAGATCGCGCCGGGTCTCTGGCTGCGCGAACAATGGATGCCGCAAGCGATACCCACCCAGTCCTTGTCGCTGGCATTTGCCAAACGCCACGACGAGACCATCGAACCGAGCGACCTGTTGTTCTTCGATACCGAAACGACCGGCCTCTCGGGTGGTGTCGGCACACGCGCCTTCATGATCGGCGCGGCGGATTGGACGACCAATGCGGAGAACCAGCCTGGCCTGCGCGTGCGCCAACTCACACTGTCCACCTTGGCCGCGGAAGCCGCGATGCTACGCGTCTTCGCAAGCTGGCTTGGACCACGCACCGTACTGTCGAGCTACAACGGACGCTGCTACGACGCGCCGTTGCTAAAGGCGCGCTATCGACTGGCCCGACTGCCGGAACCCTTGAGCGCACTCGATCATGTCGATCTGTTGTTTCCCACTCGACGCTTTTGGCGCGGCATTTGGGAGAACTGCCGCCTCGCTACCATCGAACGTCACCTGCTCGACATCGTTCGCAATGATGACCTGCCCGGCAGCGAAGCCCCCGCTGCCTGGCTTGGCTACCTTCGCGGTGGTGACGCGCACAACCTGCATCGCGTTGCCGCACATAACCATCAGGATGTCGTCACGCTTGCCGCGCTGTTCCTGCGTCTGATCGATGCGCAAACGCAGTCCGATAGCGTCATGGCATCTGCCGTCACTCATCCTGGGTTGCCGCGTTCCATCCGTACTTCGTCTGAACCATAGGGACCGCTCTCTTGCCAGCCGCGCGCGAGGTAGAACTGTCGAGCACGCGTCTGCGTTCCCGTACTCAACCAAAGGCGCGGCACAGGCTGGCTTGCAAACCACGCGAGCATCCGCTCATGCAAGGCATCGCCAATACCTCGCCCTTGATACGCGGGCAGCACAAAGAGCGCCCAGATCTGTCCATCCAGCATTCCGATGGCAAACCCGACGGTACGGCCCTCGACCTGCGCCACCCAGCCGCGACCACTGTCTTCGATGGACGCCAGCAACTCGGCGTCGGAAATCCGTCCGGGCGTCAGCGTGTTCTCGGTCACGGCATAGCGCACGGACCAAAGGTCGGCCATGTCATCGCGGGTCGCTGATCGGATCACAATGGAAGTCGGAGTCACTGGCATGGTCGATTGGCGTCGTAGAGGGTGATCAGAGGGTCGTGACTGACGAGGGCGCATTGGTCCAGTGTCGCGTGCCTGCGCTGCACTATAGTGATGACAAGTACACGACCCAAGGATACGCGCATGCGCGACCTGCCAGCCCCTTGTTCCATTGCCGTCACCCGCTTGGCACGACGTCATTTTCTGAAGCGCCTCACCAGCGCGGTCGCGCTCACTTCGGCAGGCGCATCGATGCCGTTGAATCTGTTGGCAACGCCATCGACGACCGCCAATCCGCTTGGCCCGGCGATGCCCGACATCGCGCCACAACAAGTCTCCGAACACGTCTGGATGATCTTTGCCGAGGATGGTTTTCCCACCGCGCGCAACCAGGGAATGATGTCCAATATCTTCTTCGTGCTGACGCGAGACGGCGTCGTGGTGCTGGATTCCGGCTCCTCGCTGCAGATTGGTCAGATGGCCATCCGGATGATCCGCCAACTCACGCCGAAGCCGGTCGTCGCCGTGTTCAACAGCCACTATCACGGCGATCACTGGCTGGGGAATCAGGCCTTCGCCGAAGCCTTTGGCGATGACTTGCCGATCTACGCGTTGCAGCCTGCCATCGAGCGCATTCAAAGCTATGACGGCAAGATGTGGCAGCAAGCGCTGGAGCAATGGACCGAACATGCCACGGCGGGCACAGTGGTGGTCGCGCCGAATCACGCGGTTGAGCATGGGCAGACGTTTTCTTTTGGCGACGTCACCCTGCGCATGCACTTCTACGGCCACGCGCATACACCGGCTGATCTGAGTGTCGAGGTTATCGAAGACAAGGTCACACAGATCGGCGATATCGCCATGGGCAATCGCATCGCCAACATGGACGATGGCAGCTATCCTGGCACCTTCGCCTACTACGACGCCCTGAGTTCCGCCGCCGGTGAACAACTCTGGCTACCCGGCCACGGACACCCTGCCAAGGACCTGTTGCAGCGCTACGGCGATTTCATGAAAGGCATCTGGGAAACCTGCGTCAAAGCTGTCGAGGACGGCACCCCGCTCGATCAAGTCAAAGCACTGGTCTTGCAGGATCCACGCGTCGCCGCGCGCGCCAAGACGATGCAAGGCTTCGACGACAACATCGGCAAGTACACCAGCTTGGCGTATCTGGAGGCGGAGCGCGAGGCGTTTTGAGGTGCCGGCGTGTCAGATGCCGCAGCGTTGATCAGTGACTCAAACGCTGATTGCCGACTGGAACAACGCAACGGCGACGGTCGAACGAAGGAGCCGATAGGCTGCGAAAGCGCTGGATACCCGCCTTCGCGGGTATGACGGTGAGAGGATGAGGCAGGGATTTGCTCGTCACTCCCGCGCAGGCGGGAGTCCACTGCTCTTCACGATGCGAGGCAATCAGGCTGATGCCTGAATCCGCTTCGCTGACGACGTGAATCCGCGTTGCGCTCAGTCTTCCTGCGGCGCTTCCGGCAGGATGGCGTTGTGATAGACCTCTTGCACGTCATCGAGGTCTTCCAGCCATTCCAAAAGGTCCATCAGTTCTTCCATTGCCTCGTCAGGCACGCTGACGCGGTTTTCCGGGCGCATGACGATTTCGGCGCTCAGTGGTTTGATGCCTGCCGCTTCCAGAGCCTTCTTCACTTCTTCAAACGCCGCCGGCGTGCAGAGCACGGTGCTCTTGCCTTCGCCGTTCTGCACATCATCGGCACCGGCTTCCAGCGCCGCTTCCAGGAGCTTTTCCTCGGCTTCCGGCGTTGCGGTGGCGACGACGATTTCGCCGAGTCGATGAAACTGGAAGGCCACCGATCCACTGGTGCCCAAGTTGCCACTGTTCTTCGACAGCGCGTGACGCACTTCGGCCACCGTGCGCGTGGTGTTGTCGGTCATGCAGTCGATGATCAGGGCGACGCCAGAAGGGCCGTAACCCTCGTAACGCACTTCCTGCATGTTGTCGGCACCGTCCGCGCCAGAACCGCGTTTCACTGCACGTTCGATGGTGTCCTTCGACATGTTGGCAGCCAGTGCCTTGTCGATGCCGATGCGCAAACGGGCGTTGCCTGCCGGGTCGCCGCCACCGCGTGCCGCGATGGTGATTTCGCGGATCAGTTTGGTGAATACCTTGGCGCGCTTGGCGTCTTCGGCGTTTTTGCGACCTTCAATGCTGGGACCACGACCCATGGGATACCTTCGCTTGTTGTGAGAGAAAACCGACCGGAGATCTGCCCGGCAAACGGCGCGTCACTACCAGACCAGATCGTCCGGCACCTTAAAGCGCGGGTCGGCGTACTCATCGCCGCCTTCCTGCGCATTGGGATCGACACGCAATGCCATCGAGCCTGCCAACAGTGCCTCGGCTTGCTCGGCGATGGCGGGCGTCACCACACAGTATCGCCCACCGGCCTGCACCACCGCCAACTCGCCCGCATTGAGTGCGCGGAATTGATCCTCGGTCACGTAGACCCGGCGGATCTTGCCGCCGTACTCGAAATGCCGTGGCAGCTCGGCGCTGGGCACGTTCAGGGTGTTGCCCTGCAACAGCGCGTGCAGCTTCTGACGCGCCTCCTTGCGACGCTGCGCCTCGGCTTGGCGCTCGCGCTCGGCGCGTTGGGCTTCCGCCTTTTCCTGTTGCTGACGCAAGGCATAGGCGCGAGCCAGATCCAGCTCCTCGCTGGTGTGGACACGCGGGCGCTCGTCCTTGCGTAGTGGCGATTTCTGCCCGGAAGACTTGCCCTGCTTGCCCGCATGCGCACGGCCTTTGTCGGTGGTGGCGGGCTTGGGTTTGTGTTCCGGTTTTGGTGCAGGCGCTGGCGCCTTGAAGCCGAGGCCCAACAATTGATCACGCAGGGAAATACTCATGCGGATTCCACTCTTCTGAATTGACGTGATGTGTGCGCGACACTCGAAAGAAGCGCTCTCAAACCCGTTCCACGGATTCGCGGGTTGGCAGAGCGCCTCAGCCGAGCACGGCAATGCCTCAATAGTGCGGTGGCGGCGCTTCGGTGGCGGGGTCAGCGTACAGCAAGCCTCGCAAGGCCCGCAGATCCGCCAACACCTGTTCCAGACGACGCTCCAGTTGCTCGATACGCTGCGATTGCTCGACAGCGACGCCATTCAACTGTTGCACGGTGTCATCCTGAAAGGCGAGGCGCATCTCCAGCTCGACGATGCGTTCGACCAGGTCACTCATGACGCACCTCCGTTCTGCAAGGAGCGTCCGCGACCAATGCCGTAATAGGCAAGGCCAGCGGCTTCGACCTGCTGCGGATCGTAGACATTCCGACCATCGAAGATCACCGGCTCGCGCAGTTCCGCCTTGATGCGCGAAAAATCCGGACTCCAGAAGGTCTTCCATTCGGTGATCAGCACCAGCGCATCAGCGCCTTCCAGCACTTCGTACGGTTCATTGCAAAGCAGCAGATCGTCGCGCTCCCCAAATATCCGTCGCGCTTCGTGCATGGCTTCGGGGTCGAACGCACGCACCTGTGCGCCGTCGGCCCAGAGCGCCTCCATCAGCGCGCGACTTGGCGCTTCGCGCATGTCATCCGTATTCGGCTTGAAAGCCAGTCCCCACAAGCCGATGGTCTTACCGCGCAGATCGCCGAAATGCTGGATCAGCAACTGGTGCAGCTTGCGCTTTTGACGGTGATTGACCGCCTCCACTGCGCTGAGGATGTGCGCGTCGAAGCCGTTCTGTTTGGCCGTGCGTTCCAGCGCCTGCACGTCCTTGGGAAAACAGCTGCCGCCATAGCCCGCACCGGGATAGATAAAGGAAAACCCGATACGCGGATCGGAACCAATGCCCAGGCGTACTTTTTCGATATCGGCGCCCAAGCGCTCGGCCAGGTTCGCCATTTCATTCATGAAACTGATCTTGGTCGCCAACATGGCATTGGCGGCGTACTTGGTCAGCTCGGCAGAACGCAGGTCCATGGCGACGATGCGCTCGTGATTGCGATTGAAGGGCGCATACAGCGCCTTGAGTTTGTTGACCGCTTCCACCGACTCGGTGCCGATGATGATGCGGTCTGGACGCATGCAGTCCTTGACTGCATCGCCTTCTTTCAGGAATTCGGGATTGGATGCCACTTCGAAAGCCACGACGACACCGCGCGAGGCCAATGCGGCCGCCACCTCGGCGCGCACACGGTCTGCGGTTCCCACCGGCACCGTGGACTTGGTCACCACCAGCGCAGGACGCTGCAGATGCTCGCCAATCGTGCGTGCCACGGCCAGAACATGGCGAAGATCGGCACTGCCATCCTCATCGGGCGGCGTACCCACCGCGATGAACAGGATGTCGGCATGCGCCACAGCGGCCGCCGGATCCGTGGTGAAGTCCAGCCGCCCTGCGCGCTGGTTGGCCAGCACCATGTCTTCCAGTCCAGGCTCGTAGATCGGAATCCGACCTTCTTTCAGACCGTGAATCTTGGCGGCATCCACATCCACGCAGAGCACGTGATTTCCAACTTCGGCCAGACAGGTACCGGTAACAAGGCCGACGTAGCCGGTGCCAAACAGGGTGACTTTCATGGATATCGACTCAACAAAGGGCGAATCGCCGAGATCGACAAGACTGCCGTCTCAAGATGACAACGGCCGACAGGTCGCCCTGTCGGCCGTGTTCAGTTCACAGTATCGCGAACCGTGGAGCGCTTACTGCGCAGCCGGTGCAGGTGCCGCAGCAGCTGGCGCCACGATCTCCAGCAACTCGACTTCAAACTTCAGGGTCGAGTTCGGACCAATCGGGCTACCCGGCATGGCGCGGTCGCCATAGGCCAGCTCGGACGGGATCCACAAGGTGTACTTGGAACCGACCGGCATCAACTGCAGGGCTTCGGTCCACCCGGGGATGACCGCATTCAAGGCGAACTGGGCAGGCTGACCGCGATCCACCGAGCTGTCGAACTTGGTGCCATCCAGCAGGGTGCCGGTGTAGTGAACCTTGACGGTGTCGGTAGCGGCGGGCTTCGGGCCGGTGCCTTCGGTGACCACGGCATACTGCAGGCCGGATTCCGTCGTCTTCACGCCGTCCTTGCCCTTGTTCGAGGCCAGGAAGGCTTCGCCATCGGCCTTGTTCTTGGTGGCAGCGGCCTGCATGTCGGCTTCGCGCTTGGCCTGCATCTTCTGCTGGAAAGCCTGCTGAACCTGCATGGCTTCTTCCTGCGAGATGGCAGGCTCGGCACCCGACAGCGCGGCTTCCATGCCTTTCACCACCACGGACAGATCGACTTCATCCTTGATCGGGCCCATCGAGCCGCCGATCTGCAGACCGATGACGTAGCTGATCTTGTCTTTTTCGGTGGTCAGGGTGGTTTCCGCCTGCGCGAAGGTGGACACGCCAAAGGTGGCGGCCGCTGCAGCGGCAAGCAAGGTAATGCGCAACGAGTGCTTCATGATGTCTCCGGAATGGGGAGCCGTAAGTCCGACGGCAGCGGGGGCGATATTGTGAGACGGCCCATGCGAGCACGCAACGCCGCGCGCTCGGACAGGCGCCGTGCGCAAAAGTTCCCGCCCATCGGCTCCACCCCAAACCGGCACCCGTACCATCGTCATACCCGCGAAAGCGGGTATCCACGTACTTGCCTCGCCCCCAACGCTTACCTCACCCGCAAAGAGCCTGGACTCCCGCCTGCGCGGGAGTGACGAGCAAAATCCTGCCTCACCCTTTCATCGTCATACCCGCGAAAGCGGGTATCCACGTACTTGCCTCGCCCCCAACGCTTACCTCACCCGCAAAGAGCCTGGACTCCCGCCTGCGCGGGAGTGACGAGCAAAATCCTGCCTCACCCTCTCATCGTCATACCCGCGAAAGCGGGTATCCACGTACTTGCCTCGCCCCCAACGCTTACCTCACCCGCAAAGAGACTTGGACTCCCGCCTACGCGGGAGTGACGAGCAAATCCTCGCCTCACCCTCTTACCGTCATACCCGCGAGAGCGGGTATCCACATACGTGCCTCGCCATGAACGGACCATCGAGGTTGCCCGCGGGGATTTGTCTCAAGCTGTGACCGATCATGCTGCATTACTGCAGAAAGTTGCGGTAAAGTGCTGTTCGAATTGAAAGTGTGGAGACTTCCCGCATGAATGGCCCAGCCAATGTAAACCTGGTTGGCATTACCGGAATTACCCGACGCCTCGTCCAGGACGGCGCCTTGGGTGAGGCCGATGCGCGCAAGGCGCAGGACGATTCTGCGCGCGAGAAGCTCCCTATTCAGAACTTCCTGCTTGCTCGCGGCATGGTCACTCATGCGCAGGTCGCTGCGGCCAATTCCGCCGAGTTCGGCATTCCCATCGTCGACGTCAGCGTGATGGACTTGACGCAGATGCCGGTCAAGCTGGTGGAAGAGCGGCTGATCACCTTGCACAAGGCGCTGCCGCTGTTCAAACGGGGCAATCGGCTGTTCGTGGGCATCAGCGACCCCACCAACACCCGCTCACTGGACGACATCAAGTTCCAGGCCAACCTGACGGTCGAACCGATTCTGGTCGCCGAAGATGCCCTGCTGCGTGCCATTGAACAGGCACTCGCCGTCGCCGATGCCGCCATCGGCGGCATGGAAGAAGATGAAGGTCTGGAAAACCTCGAACTCAGCGACACCAGCGACGACGACGCCGGTGTCTCCGGGATCGACTCCAAGACCGACGACACGCCGGTCGTGCGTTTCGTCAACAAGATGCTGGTCGATGCCATCAAGAAAGGCGCATCCGACATCCATTTCGAACCCTACGAATCCGATTACCGCGTGCGCGTCCGCATGGACGGCATCCTGCGCACCGTCGCTCGCCCGCCAGTCAAGCTGGCGCCGCGTATTGCCTCGCGCCTGAAGGTCATGTCTTCGCTGGACATCGCTGAGCGCCGCATCCCGCAGGACGGACGCATCAAGCTCAATCTGTCCAAGACCAAGTCGATGGACTTCCGCGTCAGCACCTGCCCGACCCTGTTCGGCGAAAAGATCGTGCTGCGTATTCTGGACGGCTCAGCGGCCAAGCTCGGCATCGAAAAGCTCGGCTACGAAGACGACCAGAAGAAGCTCTTTCTCGATGCCATCCAGAAGCCCTATGGCATGGTGCTGGTCACCGGCCCTACCGGCTCCGGCAAAACGGTGTCGCTGTATACCGCGCTGAATATTCTGAACACGGAAGGCCGCAACATCAGTACGGTCGAAGACCCCGTCGAAATCCGCGTGCCCGGCATCAATCAGGTGCAGCAGAACAACAAACGCGGCATGACCTTCGCCGCCGCCCTGCGCAGCTTTCTGCGTCAGGACCCGGACGTGATCATGGTCGGCGAAATCCGCGNNCGCCTGATGAACATGGGCATCGCGCCCTTCAATATCATCAGCTCGGTGACCATCGTCATCGCGCAGCGCTTGGCGCGTCGCCTGCACGACTGCAAGCGCGAAGTGAAGCTACCCAAGCACGCCCTGCTGGCCGAAGGATTTTCCGAGGCCGAGATCGATGCCGGGTTTACCATGTACGAAGCCGTCGGCTGCGCCGAGTGCAACGAAGGCTATAAAGGCCGCACGGGCATCTATCAGGTCATGCCGATGACCGACGCCATCCAGAAAATCGTGCTGGAAGGCGGCAATGCNNCTGGTCAAAGTGAAAAACGGCGTCACCAGCCTTGCCGAAATCAATCGCGTCACCAAGGACTAAGCCATGGCCGTAGCGACCAAATCCGCCCAACGAAAAGCCGCCGAGTTGCCCAAACGCGAAGGCAGTGGTCTGCAGACCTTCACCTGGACCGGCACTGACAAGCGCGGCACGACCATGAAAGGCGAGCAGTTGGCCAAGAATGCCAACTTGCTGAAGGCGGAATTGCGGCGGCAAGGGATTACGCCGAAGGTGGTCAAGGCGAAGTCGAAGCCATTGTTTGGTTCGGCGGGCTCGACAATTACCTCGAAAGATGTGGCCGTTTTCAGTCGACAGATTGCGACGATGATGAAGTCTGGTGTGCCACTCGTTACGGCTTTCGAGATTATTGCCGGGGGTCAGAAAAACCCGCGCATGAAGGACATGCTGGACGACATACGCAGCAGCATCGAAAGTGGTAGCACACTAAACGAGGCGCTCGGTCGTCACACCGTTCAATTTGACGAGCTGTATCGCAATCTCGTGAAAGCGGGCGAAAGTGCGGGTGTCTTGGATACCATTCTGGACACGATTGCAACGTACAAGGAACGTACCGAAGAGCTCAAGGGCAAGATCAAGAAAGCACTTTTCTACCCTGCTGTCGTTATTGCCGTGGCCATCATGGTATCGGCAATCTTGCTGATCTTTGTCGTTCCGCAATTCGAGAATGTATTCAAGAGCTTCGGCGCCGAACTTCCCTCGTTCACCAAAATGATCGTTGAAGCTTCCCGTTTCATGACAGCCTATTGGTATATCGTGTTTGGCACCCTGATTGGCGGCATTTTTGCGTTTGTCCAAGCGAAAAAGCGCTCGGAAGCATTCTCGCGACTGTTGGACCGATTGACGCTGAAGCTGCCAGTCATCGGAAAAATCATGCATGACGGCGCGATTGCCCGCTTCGCCAGAACACTGGCAACGACATTCAAAGCGGGTGTTCCGCTGGTGGAAGCTATGGACACCGTTGCCGGCGCGACAGGTAACGTCGTCTATTCCGATGCCGTACGTCGAATCAAAGAAGATGTGTCTGTCGGATATCAGCTCAATGTTGCCATGCGTCAGGTCAATCTTTTTCCGCACATGGTCATTCAAATGGCATCGATCGGCGAAGAGGCGGGCGCACTGGATACGATGCTGTTCAAGGTCGCTGAGTTCTATGAGCAGGAAGTCAGCAATGCCGTTGACGCGATTAGCAGTTTGATTGAGCCCTTCATCATGATCTTCATTGGTGTAGTAGTCGGTGGCATGGTGATTGGCATGTACCTACCGATCTTCAAACTCGCCGCGACGATGTAAGGACTTTCCGTGTTCGACGCCTGGTTTGCGGNNCGTGATGCGCGTGAGATCCTCGACCTGCCTGCCGTCGACGAACCCGAACCACCGGGCATCGTCGTCAAAGGCTCGCACTGCCCGAAGTGTGGTCGCACGCTTGCGGCTTGGGAGAACATCCCTGTGCTGTCGTGGCTGCTGTTGCGCGGTCGCTGCCGAGGCTGTGGCACATCCATCAGCATGCAATACCCGTTGGTGGAGCTGCTGACCGGTCTCGCCTTCGGCGCTGTGGTTTGGCAATTCGGCATGAGCTGGCAAGCGCTGGCCGCATTGGTCTTTACCGCCATGCTGATCGCCGCTTCCGGAATCGATCTGCGCACCACCCTTCTGCCAGACAGTTTGACCTTGCCGCTGCTTTGGCTCGGCTTGCTGATCAGTCTCGCGCCCGTCTT
>DEHW01000216.1 GCA_002352135.1 Lysobacterales bacterium UBA2790 | reverse complement strand
CAACGCCCTGCGGATTCGCAACAACCATCGCGCCTACTTCGCTGAAGGTGGTCAATCTGTGCTGAATTGGCGCAGCGCCTGGGGTGCTGTCGAGCATGAAATGAGCTTTGGACTGCGCTGGCACCGTGATGAAGAGGATCGCTTCCAGCAGGACGACCGTTATCAGATGCTGGATGGCGACATGGTGTTGACGTCGGCGGGTCTGCCCGGCAGTCAGGAAAACCGTGTCGTTCGCGCACAGGCGCTGTCGTTCTACGCACAGGACGAGATTCGTCTGGACTCCTGGATCATCACGCCCGGCCTACGCTGGGAAAGCATCAATCTCAAGCGCTTGGACTACGCGCTGCGGCCCGATGGTCGTGACGCCGGGCCAACGCGCTTGATCGATGGCGACGTCAATCAGGTCCTGCCCGGCTTGGGCCTGACCCATTTGTTCTCGGATCGCTGGTCAGCTTTCCTCAGTGTCCACAAAGGTTTCAATCCGCCCGCACCAGGCGGCGGTGCGCAAGCCGAGGAAAGCACCAATGTCGAGGCCGGACTGCGCTGGTCGGAGTCCCGGCTGCTCGGCGAGCTGGTGGCATTCCACAACGACTACGCCAACCTGGTCGGCACCTGTACTGCCTCGACCGGCGGCAACTGCACTGTCGGTGACCAGTTTGATGGCGGCGAGGCGCTGATCTATGGGATCGAGGCTAGCGCGAGCTACACCATCGACGGCCCCAGTGGCCTTCGTTTCCCGCTGCAGACGGGCTACACCTGGACGCATTCCGAGTTCCAAAGCAGTTTCACCAGCAGTTTTGAAGAATGGGCCACCGTGCAAGCCGGTGACGAACTGCCTTACATGCCCCAACACAATTTCTTTGCACGCGCGGGCGTCGAGGGGCCACAGTGGTCGCTCGACATCGGCAGCAATTACATCGACGACATGCGCACCCGTGCGGGTCAGGGCACACCATCCGCAACGCAACGCACAGACTCGGCCTGGGTGTTCGACCTGGCCGCGCGCTATCGTCTGAACGACAGCGTTGAACTGTACAGCCGCGTGGAGAATCTCACCGGCCGCGACTACATCGCTTCGTGGCGACCAGCCGGTGCGCGCCCAGGTCGCGAGCGAACCGCGTTGTTGGGAATGAAGCTGCGATTTTGATCATCGTTTCTGCCGCGCAAGCTCCTGACAGTTCCGCTACTCGAAACCATCGCCGAAGAGGATTGCGCCAACGGACAGCGAGAACATCGGCGTGATGTGCGTGTCGCGAGCCCTACCGGGTCCGATTGCCTGGGTCGCATAGCCAAACACGAGCTGCCCCGCGACCTCGCGACTGGCCAGAACACGCTGCGCAAGCGTGCTATCCAGCGCCAGACTCGGCGATGTCCAGACCGCGCCGGATTCCGCCTTATGGGTCTGCACAACGCGCCCTGCCTGATTCCAAAGCACCTGCGTTCCCAAGGTGCCCGCCACCACGCGTGCATGGGCAAATTCGGCATCCACGCCTTCATCGAGCAGCGGATCAGGCGAACTGAATGCCGCTTGCGGCATGGCGGAAAGATCGCCGTGCAGTTCAACCGCGCTATCTCCCGCCCGCCAAAGCAGGACAGGATCACCGGAGCTATCGACCACCAGATGCGGGCTATCGTCGCGAATGGCGTCAAGAGTGAGCGCTTCCGATTGCCCCCATGCCCCGTCGATCTTGCGTATCAGCGAAAGGTTGCGATCCGCGTCTGTGGCGAAGTCCTGGTCTTCATCGTGGCTGATCACCAGCCACTGCGTCTCCGCATCGCGCACCGCCGTTGACCAGCCCCAGACGCCCACGAGACCGTCCGTCACCAGGCTTGTCGCCGACCAACTCGTCCCCTGCCAGTGCGAAGCCCACAACTGCGCCGGTGACGCCGAGGTACCGGTCACCGCCACGCCCTGAGCTCGCTGCCAGAACACCCAGAGTTGTCCCGCTTGGTCCACGCGCAATTGGGCGCCGAAGTCCAGTCCCGCCGCATCCGTCAGCACACCTTGATCCAACACCGTCCCATTGCCACCATCCAGTCGCGCCCAGTGCAAATCCACGCTGTCGGCAAACGCTGCCAGAGCTGAGGGTGTCGTTGCGGGCGCGGCGACGCTGCGCTGATACACCAGCAACGCATTGCCTGCGGCATCGAACTCCACCACTGGAGCGAAGTTGGCCTTGCCATCATTCGTCAAGGTCTGGATCGCCGACCACGTGCCGGCCTGGAAAAGCCGATAGTGGATCTCGCCAAGCGGTCGTGGACCTTCGCTGGAGATCTCACTCCACACCGCAATGCCACGAGTCTGTCCGTCGACTTCGGTGATGGCCATTGCCAACTGCCCGTCATGCGGAACCCAGGCGCTTTGCGGGATACCTGCCACAACGGATCGCGCACCTCCACATTCATCACCGAAAGGCCAGTCCTTGGTGCTTTCTGTCGACATGCCCAGAAAGCTCGCGGACGCACCCACTTCAAGCTGACCGCCGAGCTGAGTGAGTTGCACATCCGGGGCAACCTGCATCGTGATGCAACCATTGGCCCCGCCCCACACACTGACCGAGGCGACGGATGCAATCGGCGGCGGCAATCCGGCATTCGCGCTGATCTGGCCACCGATATCACCGGAGAGACTGCCGCCAACCCATTGCATCGGCCCGGCCGTCCCCTCGTAGTTGCCCGAACCGGAGAGTGTCACGTCAGCGGAGGCCTTGATGCCGATGCTTTGAATTGCTTGGCAAAGCCATCCGCTGATTGCACAGGCACCGGTCTGCAAGCCAGGCACTGCGGTCAGTGGATTCAGGGTGCGCTGCCATCGCAGACTCGGAAACTGTGCCGTGGCATCGCCCTCCGTTTGCAGCGCATCGCAAGACAACGTGGTCTGGTTGCTGCCGTTGAAGCGCAAATTGGCGCTCTTGCCAGCCGCTCGAAAGTCCATCTGGGTTTGCAGACTCCCCGCTCCCGGACTGCCGTTCGACCACGCTTGCGCTTCCAGCGAAGAGCTGGCTATCCAGCGTGCGCGTGGTCTCCATCGACACCGGCCAATCAAGCGTCGCCTCATAGCGAACGCCGGATTGCCCGCTCCAATCTGCCGCCGAGCCTGCCCATTCAGGCACCGACACCTTCGGTGCATTGATCGTGTGGGGCAACGATTCCTCACTTCCCTGACGCGCCACGGCGGTGATCGTGTCTGCTTCGTCACCCGCATCAAAGGTCCAGGTCACCACGTTGCTGCCCGCGACAGTCGCCGACTGCGTCCCGTAGGTGAACTCGACGCTACCAGGCGGCTTGCCTCTCCAATCAATTTCCACTTCCACTTCGGTGTCGACGGACACATCACGCAGGTACTGGGCTGGCGCCTGAAGGCGCATCAACTCGATCTTTGGTTGCTTCGGTTCTGCGCTTGCCTGCAGCGTTGCCGACAGCGTGATGCCGTTCTGGGCCAAGTATTGGTTGTATGTCTGAGGCATTGACTGTGCTGCACCTGCACCTTGAAATGAAGGCGCGAGCTGGATCGTGCTCTCATCGAAATCATGGGTTTGATTCAAGGCAATGCCGTGCAACGCGGCATCCAGCCAGGATTTGCCACCGATATGCGTAATCGTCGGCGAGAACGTGCCCGCATCTGGATCATAGCCACCTGCCAATCTGACCTGCTCGCTGTCACCATGGATATCAAGGACAAAGCTGCGCTGCGCAGAAATGAAAACGCAGTCATAGCTCTGCGCCATCAGCCCTTGGAAGTCCAACGAAGCCGAGTCCACCTCGTAGGTCAGATCGAGCTGTCCGCTGCCAGACACGGAGCCGGAAATAAGGTAGCTGCGCTCGATGTCGAGCGACCAACTCATCGTCGCGGGAAACCCGATGCAGGTGTCCGGGTTGTAGTACCAGATATTCGGAGACTTCGTCAGGCTGCCCGATATGCGCTCCCTTCCACGGCCCGTAACGCTGCCATCGCAGGCGACATCCACGTAGTTGTCTTGCGACCCGCCGAGCAGGGTGACGCTCAAGCTCCCCGAGGTCTGGTATTCATCGGTCAGACTGTCGTCAATGAACGGGCGAAATGACTCTGAACCGCTGACCGAATACTGCCCGGAGAGCTGTAACAGATCCCAACGCCCACCGATGAATTGCCCTTCCACATCGCAGGTCGGTGGCGGCGGTGGATCGACGCATGCGGCATGTGCATCGAAGGAGGACACGCTGACCATGAGCATGCCAACCATCGTGACTGGAATGACTAGACTTGCGTTGAAGCCAACGGGGTTCATCACACTCTCCTCTCAGACCCGAGACGTCACGAGGCTTGTAGACCTCACGACGGGTGAGACGGATTTCAGTGATCAGTAACCTTCATCACACTTCGCGCATCGCTTCAGGCAACGCCTTGTAGCCCAAATCGATGATGGCCCTGCTCTTCCAGATACTGCAACCACCGCGACAGCGAGCGGTTCTGGCGCAAGCGTTGATCGATCAATGCGCGCGCCATCGGCCACAGATCGAGCAGATCTGACAGCCCGGTGCTGACCTCGAAGTGGGTGACTTCGGCGAGCTGCGCGTCGCTGTACAGGCGAATCATCGCGGAAGGGTCAGGCTGACCACTGTGCGGATCGGCCCACTCGTAGGTCAGCCGCAACTCTAGCGTGTAGGCGTGGCGCGCCAGCACTTCGAAGCGCAGCGGCAAGCCGTCGTTACCGGTTGACCGATACACGCCTTCCGGCAAGGCAAGTGGCGCGAACACACGCAGCAACCTCCAGTAGTTGTCGGCATAACACGCCATCAGACTGCCCAGTCGGTTGGGCAGTGGCGATACAGGAAGGACGGACAATCGGGACATGCCATCAGCCTAGCACGCGAGTGCGAGGGGCCCTGTCGTGAGGCACTCAGTACGCGTGGCGATCAATGCCCAGCGTCGACATCACCTTGCTGGCGATTTCCTCGATCGAGGTGGCCGTGGTGCTGAGTACGGGCAAGCCCTCCTGTCTAAACAGCGACTCGCCTGCCTGCACTTCCCGACGACAGGTTTCCAGCGTCGCGTAGCGACTACCGGGCTTGCGCGCTTCACGGACCTGCCGCAATCGATCAGGATCGATCGTCAGCGCAAACAGTTTGCGTCGGTGCGGACGTAGACGGCGCGGCAACTCGGCGGCTTCGAGATCGTCATCAGTCAAGGGATAGTTGGCGGCCTTGACCCCGTAGTGCAAGGCCAAGTACAGGCAGGTCGGCGTCTTTCCGGATCGCGAAACCCCTACCAGAATCACGTCGGCATCGTCATAGCGCACATCGATGCCATCGTCGTGCGTCAAGGCATAGTTGGTGGCATCGATTCGCGCTTCATAGGCACTGAAGTCCACCAAGGCATGCGCCTGGTTGACGCGCGGTTGCCGAGGCTGGCCGAGCTCGCGTTCGAGGGGCGCGATGAACGGATTGAACACGTCAAGCATCAGCGCGCCGCTCTCGGCAAGGATGGCGGTCAGGGTGCCGTCGACGACCGTGTTCACCACAATGGGACGGTGTCCGGTGCGAAGCCCCGCGGCCTTGATCCGCTCGGCAGCATGCTGCGCCTTGTCGTAAGTGTCGACAAAGGGCACGCGTTGGGTCTCGACATCGACGTCGCCGAATTGCGTCAACAGGCTGTGCCCGATGGTTTCCGCCGTAATGCCTGTGCCGTCAGACACGTAAAACACGGGACGTCGCATGCCAACCTCCATTTCGCAGTGCACAAATCAGACTATCGGCCTAGCGCATTTTCCTTGTGCCCTGCGCCGGTGGAGACGATCATAAAGGGGTCAGCAACACCTTGTGACTGCGCGCCCCCGGCCAGTTTGCCCAGCGCCCTTGATCCCGACCGCAGAATCCCTTTGATTGCAAAGGGTTGCATTCAGGCAAAGGGGGAATTCGCAGCGTCCTGCAGCCGTACTGCAGGCGTTCCCCCATGGTGAAGATGCGCCCCCGCTTCCCTCGATCTGGAGACGTCCCTTGCAAGCGCACATTCTTTGGCTCCACGAACTTCGCCTCGGTGATCTGGCTCAGGTCGGCGGCAAGAACTCCTCGCTGGGCGAGATGATCGGTCACCTGTCACAACTGGGCGTTTCCGTGCCCGGCGGTTTTGCGACCACGGCCTCCGCGTTCAAGGAGTTCATTGCCGAAAACCAGCTCGCTGAGCGAATCCAGCAGAAACTCGCCACGCTGGATGTCGAAGACGTCGATGCGCTAACGAAAGCGGGCGCGGAAATTCGTGGCTGGGTCATTGATGCGCCCCTGCCGGGCGCGCTGGATAGCGCCATCCGCAGCGCCTACGCGCAGATGAGCAGCGAGGCTGGCTGCGCCGAACTCTCGGTGGCGGTGCGCTCTTCCGCCACCGCCGAAGACCTGCCGGATGCCTCGTTTGCGGGTCAGCAGGAGACGTTTCTCAACGTCATCGGCGCTGACGAAGTCGTGCACAAGGTCAAGGAAGTCTTTGCCAGTCTCTACAACGACCGTGCCATCGCCTATCGCGTGCATCATGGATTCAAGCACGAGGACGTGTTCCTTTCCGCGGGCGTGCAACTGATGGTGCGTTCAGACGTCGGCGCTTCCGGAGTTCTGTTCACGCTGGACACCGAATCCGGTTTTCGTGACGTGGTGTTCATCACCTCCAGCTACGGACTGGGCGAAATGGTGGTGCAAGGCGCCGTCAATCCGGATGAGTTCTACGTCTACAAGCACACCCTCAAGCAGGGCAAGCCCGCCGTATTGCGTCGGCAGATCGGTGCCAAACAGCAACGCATGGTCTACTCGAATCAGCCCGGCGAGCGCGTCCGTATCGAAGAAACGCCGGCAGACCTGCGGCAGCGCTTCTCGATCAATGACCACGACATCGAAGAGTTGGCGCGCCAAGCCTTGACCATCGAACAGCACTATGGCCGTCCGATGGACGTCGAGTGGGCGAAGGACGGCATCACCGGCAAGCTCTACATCGTTCAGGCGCGCCCGGAAACTGTGAAATCCCGTGGCAGCTCGACCCAGATCGAGCGCTATCACCTGAGTGGAAGCAGCGAGCGTCTGGCCGAAGGCCGCGCCATCGGTCACAAGATCGGCGTCGGCACGGCGAAGGTCATTCGCTCCTTGAAGGACATGAATCGCGTGCAGCCGGGCGATGTGCTTGTCGCCGACATGACCGATCCCGACTGGGAACCGGTGATGAAGCGCGCATCGGCCATTGTCACCAATCGCGGCGGACGAACCTGTCACGCCGCGATCATCGCGCGCGAACTGGGTGTACCCGCCGTCGTCGGTTGCGGTGACGCCACCAGTTTGATCGCGGACGGCAGCGAAGTAACGGTGTCCTGTGCCGAAGGCGACACCGGCTATATCTATGCGGGTGCCCTGCCCTTCGAACACACCGTGACCGATCTCGGCGACATGCCCAAGGCACCGCTGAAAATCATGATGAACGTCGGCAACCCCGAACGCGCGTTCGACTTTGCCCAGCTACCCCATCAGGGAATTGGATTGGCGCGACTGGAGTTCGTCATCGCCCGCCAGATCGGCATCCATCCCAAAGCATTGCTGGAATACAGCAAGCAGCCGGCGGATATCCGCAGCAAGATCGATGCGTTGATCGCTGGGTATGCCGATCCGGTCAGCTTCTATGTGGATCGTCTCGCCGAAGGTATCGCCACGCTGACCGCTGCTTTTGCGCCCTATCCAGTGATCGTTCGCCTCTCGGACTTCAAGTCCAACGAATACGCCAATCTGCTGGGCGGTACGGCGTATGAGCCACACGAAGAAAATCCGATGATCGGCTTCCGTGGGGCCAGTCGCTACGTTGATCCCTCGTTCGAAGCCTGTTTCGCCCTGGAATGTCGGGCAATGAAGAAAGTCCGCGACGAGATGGGGCTGACCAACGCGTGGGTGATGATTCCCTTCGTCCGCACCTTGGAGGAAGGCCGCAAAGTGCTGCAAACCCTGGAAAAATACGGCCTGAAACAGGGCGAGAATGGACTCAAGGTCATCATGATGTGCGAGGTGCCCTCCAATGCGCTGCTGGCGGATGAGTTCCTCGACCTGTTCGACGGATTCTCGATCGGTTCCAACGATCTGACCCAGCTCACGCTTGGCCTGGATCGCGACTCCGGCATCGTTGCCAAGCTGTTCGACGAACGCGACCCCGCGGTCAAGAAGCTGCTATCGATGGCGATTCAGACCGCACGCGCCAAGGGCAAGTACATCGGCATCTGCGGCCAAGGACCGTCGGATCACCCGGACCTTGCCGAATGGCTGATGGAACAAGGCATCGAGTCGGTCTCGCTCAATCCGGACACCGTCGTTGACACTTGGCTGCGACTGGCCAAAGTCGCCGCAAGAAAGGCCGGTGACTGAGCCGATCAATCTCTACCCTGGCAAACAAAAACGGCACCCGATGGGTGCCGTTTTTTGTTGCTCCTCGTGTGACTGATCAGCTGATGCGGTAGTTCGCTGGCCCAAGCAGGTCCACGCCACACTCCAGCTCTTCCAACCAACTGAGGAAATCAGCCACTGCCTTGCCCTTCATCGGCAGACCATGCTGCGGAACGATCATGTCGATCGGCAGTTGGCGAACCATGCGCACCCACAGACGCGTGACCCGATTCGACGCCATGTAGCGACGATGGAAGCCTTCCATGCGACCGACCAAGCTGGAGAAATCTTCAACGGGTTCGTAGGCAGTGCCAGCGGCGATCAGGGAGGCACCGATGTCGCCCGAAAACAGGATCTTGCTGTAGGGATCGTAGAAGCTCAGATTGCCGACCGAGTGCAGGAAGTGCGCAGGCAGCGCACGCAGCTTGATATCGCCCATCGGGATATCCATGCCCTCATCGGGCACCAGCATGTAGCGATCACCACCGGCACCCTTCTGATAGTGCGGCACGCTGTGCGGAATGAACCGCCCCCACAGCTTGGAACAGACGATCGAGCAGTCGCTGTAAAGCAGCCAACGATCCACCGAACCGATCACGTCAGGGTCCTGATGCGAGGCCAGGATATAGGTCAGCTCACGCGGCTGGACGTAGCGGGAAATCGCCAGATTCAGTGGCGTGTAGAGCAGCGCACCACCTGGATCGATCAGCGCGGAATGCTTGCCATGAACCACCAGAAACTGATTTGCCTGCACACCGTCCTCACCTCGCACCAGATCAGGAAACACCACGCATTTGTGATCGGCGCTGGAAAAAATCTCGACGGACATTGGACAAGTGCTCCAGATTGGATGGTCAAAGTGTAGGTAGCGGGCAACGGACCAGGATTGATCAAGCGCAAAGCAGACCAAGACTGGAATCCGCGCAGTCGACAGCCCACGGAGTATTTCAAAATACGAACCAGCTGTCTTGTCCTGACTGCACAGTTCGAACGCGAAATCCGAGCACGGCACCCCGAGCCTGCGACCGAATGACACACTTTGACGCGCCTTGGAGTACGTGTGCCTGCAGAATCCTGCGATGCACGCGAACCATCGAGAGCCAGAGGCTCTGCGCACGCGTCAATGGCGCGTGCTTCAGCTTGCACGAATCGTGCTGACTTCGATGTGGACTCGAAAACTCCGAACCCCTGCTCAACGACGTGCGTGTGTATGCGACGCTATTGACCCGACGATTGCGCGCAGCGTGTCTCAACGCGTTGGCCAGTGATTCAGCGCGAATCGACTTCCTGAAAGCGCACGCGACGCGTAATTCCGCACGCCAATTCATAGCCGATGGTGCCTGCTCGAGCGGCCACTTCCTCGATCGGCAGACCTTCGCCCCATGCCACCACAGGGTCGCCAACTCGCGCCTCTGGCATGTCACTGAGGTCAAGCGCCAACAGGTCCATCGACACGCGCCCAACCAGCATGGTGCGACGGCCATTGACGAGAATGGGTGTGCCTGTGCCAGCCAGGCGCGGATAGCCGTCGCCATAGCCGATCGCCGCGATGCCGATCCGCATCGACCGCTGAGCGACAAACCCCGCACCGTAGCCCACCGAATCGCCCGCCTCGATCCGCTTGTCAGCAATCAGACGCGTCGACAACGTCATCGCTGGACGTAATCCCAGATCAGTCCCGCTGCGCCCGTCCACCGAGGACAAGCCATACAGCGCGCCACCCGGGCGGATCCAATTGGAGTGTGAAGCGGGCCATCCGATGACTGCTGCGGAGTTTGCCAACGACCGCTCGCCCGGCACACCCTGCAGACAGGCTTCGAAACGCTGGATTTGCTCGTGCGTCATCGACTCGCCAAATTCATCCGAGCGCGCAAAATGGGTCATGCAGACGATGTCTTTCTGCACTGCGGGACAGTTGCGCAATCGGCGATGTATGTCCACGGCTTCAGCCAGCGGAAAACCCAGCCGCCCCATGCCCGTATCGATCTTCAGCCAGACGCGCAATGGAGGTCCTGCTGCGGCGTGTTCCAGCCATGCCAGCTGACTGGGATGGTGAATCACGGCATCGACATCCAGATCGCGCAGAACCGGGATATCCGCGGCTTCATCCGGCCCTGAGAGCAGCACGACACGCTGCCGATGGCCCGCCGCTCTGAGGCGTTGCGCGTCGTCCAGCGCCGCGACACCAAAGGCGTCGGCGTCCGAGAGTGCGCGCGCGACACGCTCCAATCCATGGCCATAACCATCGGCCTTGACCACGGCCATGACCTGACTGTGTGGTGCCTTCTGTCGTAACGTTTTCAGGTTGTGGCGCAACGCATCCAGATGAATCGTCGCGCAAGTCGCTCGACTCACTCGAAACTCCCGGAATACGCGCCCGTCGCCAGATTGTCGAAGCGAGTGTATTGCCCCTGAAAGGCCAGCTTGATGGTGTTGGTCGGACCGTGGCGGTTCTTGCCGATGATGACCTCGGCGACGCCTTTTTCGCCCGACTCTTTGTTGTAGTACTCGTCGCGATAGATGAACAGGATCATGTCAGCATCCTGCTCTATGGCGCCGGATTCACGCAGATCCGCCATTACCGGACGCTTGTCAGTACGGCTTTCCAAGGATCGATTCAACTGGGAGAGAGCAATCACGGGGACATTCAGCTCTTTGGCAAGGGCCTTCAAGCTGCGTGAGATTTCTGAAATTTCCGTGGCACGGTTCTCGCGATTGCCGGGCACCTGCATCAATTGCAGGTAGTCGATCACCACCAGTCCCAGCCCACCTTGATCGCGCGCCAGACGGCGGCAGCGTGCGCGTAGCTCGGTCGGCGACAATGCGGGGGTGTCGTCAATGAAGATCTTGGCTTCTGACAGCATCGTGATGGCATGACTGACACGCGGCCAATCCTCGTCCTCCAACTGCCCGGTGCGCAGATGTTGCTGATTGATGCGACCCAGCGAAGAGATCAGACGAAAGGCCAGCTGGGAAGCCGACATTTCCATCGAGAACACCGCCGCCGCGCGACCTGACTTGATCGCCGCGTACTCGGCAATGTTGAGCGCCAACGACGTCTTACCCATCGCAGGACGGGCGGCGAGAATGATCAGGTCAGATGGCTGCAAGCCGGCGGTCTGCTGGTCAAAATCGATGAAGCCGGTCGGCAACCCGGTCACCGCCGCCTTGTTGGTATAGCGTTCCTGCAGCAGACGGAAGGCGTCTTTGACGGCGTCGCGCAAGGACTGGAATCCCTGTCTTGATCGACTGCCTGCTTCGGCGATTCGGAACACCTGCTGTTCCGCCTGCTCCAGCAGATCGCGCGAAGACCGCCCCTCCGGCTGAAACCCATCGCTGGCAATCGCCGTGCCGACGTCGATCAGCTGGCGAAGAATCGATTTTTCACGAACGATGTCCGCGTATGCGGCCACATTCGCCGCACTGGGCGTCGTCGAAGCCAGTTCCAGTATGTAGGCGCCGCCGCCCAACTCCGCGGCCAAGCCTTGATTCTCCAGCCATTCACCCAGCGTGACCGCGTCACAAGGCCGACTTTCCTCGGCGAGCGTCGCGATGGCCCGAAAGATCAACTGATGGTCGCGCCGGTAGAAGTCTTCCTCTCGCAGTCGGTCGGCGACCGTGTCCCATGCCTGGGTGCTCAGCATCAGGCCACCGAGAACGGCCTGCTCTGCCTCCATCGAGTGCGGCGGAATGCGCAAGGCATCACCGCGATGTTCGTCCTGCCGGATCGCGCGATCACGGTCCTGGCGGCGTCCGTTGCCGGGAGAGGTCATGGATGCTCAGTGTCGGAATGGAGAGTGAATGATAGTGGGGAGAGCCAGAAGGCGGGCAAACAAATGAAATGGGCACCCTAAGGTGCCCATTTCCGAACGCGGTTCGCAGCGAACTATCAGGCCTCGGGTACCACGATGACCTTGACCGTGGCTTCGACGTCGGCGTGCAGATGCACAACCACATCGAACTCGCCGGTGCGGCGAATCGGGCCTTCGCCCATCACCACTTCGCTCTTCTGCAGTGGCAAACCTGCCGCCGTGAAGGCTTCGGCGATGTCACGCGTGCTCACCGAGCCGTACAGCTTGCCTTCGGTCGACGCGTTGGCAGCAATCGTCACCGATGCACCCTCGAACTTCGCACGGCGGGCATCCGCACCTGCAGCCAACTCGCGAGCACGCGCCTCGTACTCGGCACGACGCGCTTCAAACGATGCAATGTTGGCAGCCGTCGCGGCGACCGCCTTGCCCTGCGGAACGAGGAAGTTGCGGCCATAGCCGGGCTTCACATCGACCAGATCACCGAGACCACCGAGATTGGTGACCTTCTGCAACAGAATCAGCTTCATAACTACTCCAAATCGTTAGCGACGCGTTCACGCCGCAGCCCTTCAGGCTGTCCGAATATGATCAACGCGACGCTGCCCATAGCGAGCAGCACTCGCGACTCAGTGGTTGTCGCAATAGGGGATCAGCGCAAGGAAACGCGCACGCTTCACAGCCGTTGCCAGCTGGCGCTGGTACTTCGACTTGGTACCCGTGATGCGGCTCGGCACGATCTTGCCGGTTTCAGTGATGTACTGACGCAGAGTGTTGAGATCCTTGTAATCGATCTCGGTCACGCCCTCGGCGGTGAATTTGCAGAACTTGCGGCGGCGGAAGAACTTGGACATGGTCAATCTCCGGAATTAGAGCGCTTCGTCACTGCCACGATCGGCAGACATCTCAACTTCGCTGTCGTCATCACGACGGCGACGCTCCGGCTTTTCGTCCTTCTGCTTCATGATCAGCGACTGCTCGGTCACGGCTTCGTCACGCACCAGCACCAGATGACGCAGCACGGCATCGTTGAAGCGGAAACCCGCAACCAGCTCGTCCAGCACGCCCTGCGAACACTCGATGTTCATCAGCACGTAGTGGGCCTTGACGAGATTTTCGATCGGGTAGGCCAACTGACGGCGCCCCCAATCTTCGAGACGGTGAATGGCACCCTTGTCGCCTTCAATCAGCGTCTTGTAACGCTCGATCATGGCGGGAACCTGCTCACTCTGGTCCGGATGGACCATGAACACGATTTCGTAATGACGCATGGAAACTCCTTATGGATGACGAAACGGCGACATGCCGCTTCGCAGCCTCCCGATCCCGTTTACAGGGTGATGAGGCAAGGTCTGCCCGCAGGCAGCTCGCAAGTGTAGCACTGCGATCAAGCTGACAAAAGCCTCGCGACGACCGCGATGGTTAAGCGGCCGTCGTAAAGCTCTCGCCGCAGCCACAGGCAGCAGCGGCCTGCGGGTTGTTGAAGACGAACTGTTGATTCAGTCCCTGGCGCTGGAAGTCGATCTCCGTACCTTCCACCAAAGGAAGACTTTCCGCATCGACCAGAATCACCACGCCCTGCTCGTCGAACGCCGCATCGTCCGGGCGTCGCTCATGCGCGACTTCCACGACGTAGCCCCAACCAGAGCAGCCGGTCCGTTTGACCCCAAAACGAAAGCCAACCGCTGCCTGATCCTTGTCCAGAAAGGCGCGAACCCGCTCGATTGCCGATGCGGTGAGGCGAATTCCCATCTTCTGACCCTCCTCAATTCGTGGAGCGATGGCGCTGTAAGCCCGCTGACCGCTGATGGTCTCACCCTCGCGTGAGTTTTATGTCAAGACCACGTCATCCAGCCACCACACGACCAATCCGGGATACCGAAGACTGGCACTAACGCACTCAGCGCTGCTCAACGCGTGGCACGCGTCCGGTAAACTGCGCGGCTCTATTCACAGGTTGGAGTGTCAGCAATGACCGTGTTGAGTGTTGCGCAGGCGCTGTCCGGCGGGGTCCACGTCGGAACGGAAATCACCGTCAAGGGCTGGGTCAGAACCCGACGCGATTCCAAAGCGGGCATGAGCTTCGTCAACCTCAGTGACGGCTCATGCTTCGACAGCATTCAAATTGTCGCACCGAGCACGCTCGACAACTACGTCGGCGAAGTGCAACACCTCACTTCGGGATGCTCGGTCATCGCGACCGGAACGCTGATCGCCTCACCGGCGCAGGGGCAGGCGCATGAAATCCAGGCCAGCACGATCCAGGTGTGCGGCTGGGTCGACGATCCCGAGACCTACCCGATCCAGCCGAAGCCGCATTCGCTGGAGTTCCTCCGCGAAGTGGCACATCTGCGCCCGCGCACCAACCTTTTCGGTGCGGTCAGTCGCATCCGCCATTGCATCGCCATGGCGATCCATCGGTTCTTCCATGAAGACGGCTTCTTCTGGGTCAACACGCCGATCATTACCGCAAGCGATGCCGAGGGTGCCGGGCAGATGTTCCGTGTTTCGACACTGGATCTCATGAACCTGCCGCGCACTGACGCAGGTGCGATCGATTTCAAGCAGGATTTCTTCGGCCGCGAGACCTTTCTGACCGTTTCCGGGCAGCTCAATGTCGAGGCCTACTGCCTCGCCTTGTCCAAGGTCTACACCTTTGGACCGACGTTCCGAGCGGAGAATTCGCACACCACCCGGCACTTGGCCGAGTTCTGGATGATCGAACCCGAGATCGCCTTCGCCGATCTGAACGATGACGCCAACCTTGCCGAGCGCTTTCTGAAGTACGTTTTCAGCGCGGTGCTGGCCGAGCGGCACGACGACCTGAAGTTCATTGTGGAGCGTGTTGATAAGACTGCCATCCAGCGCTTGGAGACCTTCATTGACTCCCCGTTCGAGCGCATCGATTACAGCGAAGCGATCGAACTGCTGCAGAAGTCCGGGCGGCACTTCGACTTCCCTGTCGAGTGGGGATTGGACCTGCAGACCGAGCACGAGCGCTGGCTGACCGAGCAGCATGTCGGTCGACCGGTCGTAGTCATGAACTACCCCGAGCACATCAAGGCCTTCTACATGCGCCTGAACAACGACGGCAAGACCGTTGCCGCGATGGACGTGCTGGCTCCCGGCATCGGCGAGATCATCGGCGGCAGTCAGCGCGAGGAACGTCTGGACGTGCTCGACGCGCGAATGGCGCAGTTCGGCCTGGACCCATCGCACTACCAGTGGTACCGGGATTTCCGCCGCTATGGCAGCGTACCGCACGCCGGTTTCGGACTGGGCTTCGAGCGGCTCGTGGTGTACGTCTGTGGTCTGTCTAACATTCGCGATGCCATTCCTTACCCACGCGCGCCTGGCAGCGCCGAGTTCTGAGGAGACGCGCATGCAGATGATCACGATGTTCCTGCTGCTCCTCACCACGGGTGTGGGGCTGTCGGGCATCACGGGCTATCTGATCTTCGGACCGTTGGCCTACCGGCACTTGCAGGACCGAGGTGCTTTGATCGGCCTTCACGCGTTTTCGCCCGCGTTTCTCAGCTTCGTGCTGCGCGGCCAATTCCGTTCACGCGACGACCGCAATCTCAACGGCCTCGCAACGCCCGCGCAGGTGCTGCTGTGGAGCTGCATCCTCGGGACCGTTGGCAGCGCGATTCTGGTCACGCTATACCAGTGGCAGAACCCATGACATCCCATTCCTACACAAGCGAACGCTGGTGGGTGGCATCGCTGGGCAAGACCCTCATCTGGGCACGCCAGCGCATCCACGAAACGGGCACCAGCGAGGTTTTCGACTGCGACGGCCGACTCACCACCTACGACAGTGAAGACAGCGCCAATGCGGCGCTCCTGGATGCCGAGTTTCGCGCCTACGATGGCCTCGACGAAGACGACGCCAGCGCCCTCGGATTCTCGCTGGAAGCAGTGTCGCCACCCCAGGCCAGCACTGAAACCGCATTACGCGAATTGATGGTGCAGTCGATCAGCCCCAGGCACTAGCCAAGGCAGCCGCATCGCGGCGACACGAATCAGCGTGGCTGACATCCCGGCAGGCGAAAGGTGGCAACACCGCGATCGCTCGCCCGCTGGGCGATGCACAGTGCGGGAAGTGTTGGAGCCCACAAGTGAACTCCTGACCAGCGTGAAACCAACCGCAAGCCATCTAGCCGCCATACCCGAGCATGCTCTGGCTCGACGTTTCTGCGCATCATCAGGCGGGGCGTGCGCCTTCAATTGGAGCCGATTGCCGTGGCAGGAACGCGCATGAAGCGCGTCCCTGCCACGGCATTGAACAAGTTGCTTACAGCTCCCGGACGACCCGGAAGCCCAAGCGGGCGTTGGTCGAATTCGGTGCCGCCGTCAAACGAAATGCCGTGCGGGCCTGCTCTGGCGAGCTCGCCCACGACGCACCGCGAATCACGCGACGATTGCAGCCGGGATTGACCCAAGGGGAACCGTCTGCCGGAGCGCGCGCGTAGGAGTCGTGCCAGCAATCCTCAACCCATTCGGAGACATTGCCGTTCATGTCGTGGATACCGAAGCGATTCGCTTCGTAAGAACGCACCGGCGCGGGTCCCCAGTAACCGTCATCGTAGTCGGGAAACGCGTTGACCCAGTTCCGCCGCGACTCGGAACGATCTCCGTCGCCGGTCAGGTTGCCGACCAATCGCGTCGGGTTGCTGTCACCCCAGGGATAGCGCGTATTGCTGCCCGCACGCATCACGTACTCGAACTCCGCTTCCGACGGCAACCGGTAGGGTTTTCCGGTCTCACGCGAGACCCAATCGGCATAGGACTTGGCGTCAGTCCAGGACACGTGAATGACCGGTGCATTCGCGTCCGCATTGCGCCCGGAGTAACCCTTCTGCCAGTTCACGCCGCTCTTCGCCGCCATGGTACCTGCCTGCTCGTCATAGATCGTGGACGTCCCCACCTGCACGGACGTCGGCGAGTATCCGGTGGCATCGACGAACCGGCGGAACTGGGCGACGGTGACCTCTGCACGAGCCATCGCGAAAGCTTTGCTCAAGTTGACGCTGTGGCGAGGACCCTCGTTGCCCTTGCGATCCGCTTCGCTTTCGGGCGAGCCCATCTGGAAGCTGCCCAGCGGAATCACGACAAGCTCTGGTGCGGTTCCACCGGATCGCATCTCGTCAGAAATGCTCTGCCCAGGACGCAAGCTTGCATAACTACCGGCATTGCGAATCCGCGTACGAAGATCTTCGACGCCACTGGTTTGTGCCGCAATCGCGACAACCTCATCCAGTAATCGCGTGGCTTCCTCTAGGTTGTTCTCGGCCAACGCGGCTTCAGACTGCTGCATCAGATCCTTGGCACGTTGCTCACGCATCGACTCGATGCGTGCCGATGCGTCCTGCACGGCATCCGACTCGGGGCTAGCCTTTCCGGCCTCCGCCAACAAGCGCTCAGACTCGTTGTAGTTGCCGGTCTCCGCCGCCTGACTCGCACGATTGACGAGCTCTGCCTCAACCCGAGCCAAGCCGGTCTGCGCAGCCACATTCTGCGGGTCGCGCGACAGCACCGAGCGATAGATTTCAGCGGCATTTTCACCTGGGGGTTCGATCAGCTTGCCAGCCGTCGCAAGACGCTGCGCCTCGGCCAGCAGCATGCCCACTTCGCGACCCGAATCGAGCTTGGCTTTCAGCAGCGGAATGCCCGGATCGTCAGGTCGAAGCTTGCTGACAACAGAGAGGATTCGCGCAGATTCGTTGAAGCGAGCTTGCGCAAATGACTCGTCGGCGCGCACCAGCAAGGCCGCCACGGTGTCATCGACACCCTTGATAGCGATCTCATTGGTGGGATCTCCCTCAAGAACGCGCTGGAAGAGGACCAACGCACTGTTCTCGGCCTGATCCAGGCGACCCGCGCGCAAGGCATCCGTCGCCCGCTGCAAAGTCGCCTCGACATCGACCAAGGGTGCTCCGGTTAGATCCGGGCTCCATTCGTCCGCGCCAACGGTCGAGTCCATCAAACGGCGACGCATGGCGTAGCCACGGTCGGCCTCCTCAGCAGCGTCCTCCTGCGCCGGAACTTCCTCGCTCGATGTCGCCGGGTCGTTGGCCGTCGTGTCCGAGGTGACGGCTGCCTCCGATGCCGGAACCGCCTCCGTTTCGGGTACAGGCGTCACGACTGGCTGTTCCGAGGGTTTCTCAGCGACGCTGGTCTGCGCACCTGCCGGTGTCGACTCAGACGTCTGAGCTGCCTCATCCCCACTGCCTCCGCATGCCGACAATGCCAGCACAACCAATGCAACGCTCCCCAACTGCGCCACCTTCCTCACAATTCCTCCTCCCCGCCCTGCGGAAGCTAGTGGAAGACAGACGCCATCCCTGAACGCCTGCCCAATGCCAAACACCGAAAGTAGGCTATTGTCGCCCATCAACGCAACCGACAGGATCAAAGCACATGGAATGGCTCTCTGATCGCGAGGCCGCTCAGCGCCTCCGGCAGTTCGATACAGCGGTCGCCGTGATGGTCGATACTGAGTTCGTGCGCGAACGCACGTACTACCCTGAACTGGCCTTGATCCAGGTGGGACATGCGGATCAGACGCTTCTGGTGGATGCCCCCGCCCTCGGACGGGACGCCAGCTTGCTGGCGTTTGTTGAGAACCCCGCCGTCAAAGTCATGCATAGTGCCAGCGAAGACCTGCAAGCCTTTCAGTACGCGCTGGGCGTTCTGCCTGGCAAACTTTTTGACACGCAAGTCGCCGCCGCCCTGTGTGGGCTGGACGCAGGAATGAGCTTCCAGAAATTGGTTGCGCACTTCACCGGCGTACAACTCGAAAAAGGCGAAACCCGCTCGGATTGGTTGCAGCGTCCGCTCAGCGAGGCGCAACTCAAGTACGCCGCTGACGACGTTCGCTACCTGCATGCGCCCTACGAGGCCCTGAAAACACGCCTGCAGGAGCTGAGTCGACAGGATTGGCACGCGGAAGACTGCGACAGAATGATCCGCGTGGCGGCGAAATCCGAGCGTGACGAACACCCGCACCTGGCCGTTCGGGCGGCGCAGAATCTATCTGCCGAGGCGCAGTCACGGCTGTGCCGACTGCTGCAGTGGCGTGACCAACTGGCGGAAGCCAGCAACCGACCCAAGACCTGGATTCTGGACACACCGTTGGCGGTGCAGCTCAGCGAGCAGCCACCGACCGATGCCAGCGACTTTCGACGTCGCCTGGATGCCTATGCCAAATCCCCGCGCCGCCACCGCGACGACCTGTGGCAAGAACTGAGCAGGCCGCTGGCCCAGGCAGACCGCGACATTCCCTTGGCCCGCGCACTGATGCCTACCGAACAGCAGCAGATCAAGCAGCTCCAAGGCGTGGTCGCCACGCACGCCAAACAGCTTGGCATCGACGAATCCGTACTCTGCTCGCGACGGCATCTGGAAACGCTCATCGTCGACAAACGCTGGTCCGACACCCTGAGCGGCTGGCGTCGTCGGCAGCTCGCCGACGCCTTTGCACGCACGATCCCCGCAACCGAAACCTACTGAGCGTCTTGGCATCCAGGGATGTGGCCGCTATGATGTAAGGATGGGGCGGTAGCTCAGCTGGGAGAGCGTCGCGTTCGCAATGCGAAGGTCGGGAGTTCGATCCTCCTCCGCTCCACCAATACGTAGACAAGAACCGGCCCCTAAGGCCGGTTTTTGTTTTTGGCGTCATGCCTTTGCACGCTGGCTGCGGAACTACCCGCATCGACGTCCGACGAGCCGATTGCCACCTTGCACTCGCAGACCAATCCAAAGCGCCGGCAGCGCGTGCCGTCACGACTCGGCCGGCCAACGCAGCGTACGCAACAGTGCGCACTTCCGCGAACTCAACACCAAGGCATAGCCCTTCAATACCGCCCGGCAGGCTGAATCGAACGGGGCCGAGTCCATCCAGGTCGGTTTCGCTGCAAAGCCCGATGCGCTGGGCCCGGAGCGGCAGTTCTGGAACGTCATGGACGACGAGGCGCTGCGGGACTTTCTGTTTGACGACCTGCTGGCCGCACTCGACCTCGACACCGACTGGACGACACCACCGCGTGGCGACCCGCCGCTGCTCGATGTGCTGGAATTCGAGCGTCACTGCCAGTTCGAAGTCTGGACGGCAGTGAGCAACAACGGCACGGAAGCCATGCGCTGGATCGTCGAAAGCGACGCCTGCGTCGGCCTGCCAGAAGAAGCCCACGCCCTGGCTGCCGTCAACGAAGCCAACAGCCGCTCACCCAACCCAGACGTCCCAGAATTCCACGACATCCTGCGCAAGGCCTATATCACCGCGCTCGGCGACTTCACCGATTTCGACGACCACACCGAAACCCGACTTCCACGCATTTTCGACCTTGTTCGCAGCCAACCGGACTGGTTCGATGTGCCCGTCTGAAATAGCGAACACCAGAGCGGCGCGCTGCATCTCAATGCTCTGGCGATCAGAGACCAAGGTCGCTCGTCTATATGGGGTTCCTTCCGCGATATCGGCGTAGAACTCGAACTTTGCCCGCGCCTCCTTCTCTTACTTCACCACCCGAAGCCAAGGCCCTTTCTTCGGTGGCTCATCATCACCAGGCAACTCTGTCGAGTTGACTTCCGTAGAGGGCGCGGTGTGTTCGGGGTCATCGGGCGGCAACATCATGCCTTGCCCGGTTTCCTGCGCATAAATCGCGAGGATCGCCGTAACTGGCACGTCGATGGACTGACTGACGCCCGAGAAACGCGCCAGGAATCGAATTGATTCATTGCCCATGTCCAGACCGCTGACGGCGCGATAGGCGATGTTCAGCACTACACGCCCTTCCTTGATCGTCTGAGGTGGGACTCGTACGCCCTGCTGGGTGCCGTCCACCAACAGGTACGGGGTCATTCCGTTGTCCTCGATCCATGCGTGGATAGCGCGCAACAGATATGGACGATTGGAGGTCATGGCGGGTGAAGAGTGAGTAGCGTCTGACATGCGATGGAACTCGAAAGGCGGCCTGCGCTCGGACGGGATGGCTGGCAACTGGGCTAAGGAACAACGCGGGAGGGAAATAATGCCCGCAAACGGAATCGTCCGTCCAAGAACGCCGAAAGGCACCCCCGACGGAGTGCCTTTCGGTTGAGTCAAGAGCGGCGGATGATCAGTGAATGTCGCGCCAGTATTCGGCTTTCAACAGCCAAGCGAGGAAGGTGAACACAGCGAGGAAAAGGATCACCCAGATGCCAATTGCCTCACGTTTCATGGCAGCAGGTTCACCAACGTAGTTGAGGAAATTGGTGATGTCGCGAACGACGCCGTCATATTCCTCGGCACTGAGACGCCCTGCAGGCGCCAACTGGAAGCCCGAAATATGCTCGGCACCAAGCTCGTCCTGTCCATAGACGGCGCGTTGCGTGCCCTGCAGATCCCACAGTACGTTGGGCATGCTGGCACCTGGCAGCAGCGTGTTGTTCCAACCGCTGGGACGCGAGTCATCCACATAGAAAGACTTGAGGAAGGTGTAGGTCCAGTCGGGGCCGCCCGGCTTGGCGCGGGCAACCAAAGAGAGATCAGGCGGGGCCTTGCCAAAGAAAGCCGCGCCATCTGCTGGAGCCATCGCCGACTTCATGGTGTCGCCGAACTTCGCGCCAGTGAAGTTCAGCCAGGTCTGGACTTCGTCTTCGGTCAGGCCCAGATCCGCGGCCATCCGGGAATAGCGCTGATAGCCCAACGAGTGACAACCGGCGCAGTAGTTCATGAAGTACTTCGCGCCACGCTGCAGCGACGCCTGGTCGCCGAGGTTGACATGCGACTCCATCAAGCCACCGCCACCAGACGCCTGACTGGCGAACGAGGCAACACCAAGAAGCAGGGCAACGAAGGGGGCAAGAATGCGATTAGTCATGGCTGCTCACCCGGTCCGGCACTGTCTTGTAGGAATCCCACTGCGTCCACAGCGGCATGAAGAGGAAGAATGCGAAGTAATAGGCCGTGAAAATCTGCGCCATCAGCTTCTGAAGGTCGCTGCCCGACTGCATGCCCAGCCACGCGAGCGACACGAAGGCCACCACAAAAACCGAGATCAGCAGCTTGGACAGCGGGCCACGATAGCGGATCGACTTCACTGGGCTGCGGTCCAGCCAAGGCAACAGGAACAGGATCATCACCGCACCGCCCATCACGATGACACCAGCCAACTTGTCCGGCACTGCACGCAACATCGCGTAATAAGGAGTGAAGTACCAGACGGGCTTGATGTGGTCAGGCGTCACCATCGGATCGGCTGGGATGAAGTTGTCGTACTCGAGGAACAAGTCACCGAACGTTGGCGTGAAGAAGATGATGAACGCAGCGATGATCAGGAAAAAACCGACCCCGAAGATGTCTTTCACCGTGTAGTACGGATGGAACGGGATGCCATCCAGCGGTTTGCCGTTTTCGTCCTTCTTCTTCTTGATGTCGACGCCTTCCGGGTTATTCGAGCCTACTTCGTGCAGGGCAGCCAGATGCAGGACGACGAGCAGTAGCAGTACCAGCGGCATGGCGATGACATGCAGGGCGAAGAAGCGATTCAACGTCGCATCCGAAACCAGAAAGTCGCCACGAATCCACTCGGTCAGGTCACCACCAATTACCGGAATGGCACCGAACAGATTGATGATCACCTGCGCACCGTGGTAGGACATCTGACCCCAGGGCAGCACATAGCCCATGAAGGCNNCAGGTAGCCCATGAAGGCTTCGGCCATCAGGGCGAGGAAGATCGCCACGCCGATCACCCAGACCAGCTCACGCGGCTTTTTCGATGATCCGTAGATCAGGCCACGGAACATGTGCAGATAAACCACGATGAAAAACAGCGACGCACCAGTGGAATGCATGTAGCGCAGCAGCCAGCCCCACTCCACGTCGCGCATGATGTACTCGACCGAAGCAAACGCCTCGGCGGCACTGGGCTTGTAGTTCATCGTCAACCAGATTCCGGTCACGATCTGATTGACCAGCACCAGCATGGCCAGCGAACCGAAGTAGTACCAGAAGTTAAAATTCTTCGGCGCGTAGTACTTGGCGAGATGCTTGTCCCAGGCCTCTTTGAGGCTCGGTGCACGCTCATCCACCCACTGCACAGCACCTTCCACCGAACGTTCGATCAGACCGGCCATCAGACAGCTCCTTCCGTATCCACACCAATCTGCAGCGTGTTGTCATCGAGGAATCGATGTGCCGGAACGCGCAGATTCGAGGGCGCAGGCACACCCTGGTAAACGCGACCCGCGAGGTCGAAGCGTGAATTGTGGCATGGGCAATAGAAGCCACCTTTCCAGTCCGCATCAAACGGCTGCGCAATCACTTCCGGCTTGAACAAAGGCACGCAGCCCAGATGCGTACAGATGCCCACCAACACGAGGTACTCAGGCTTGATCGAACGATGAGCGTTCTTGGCATACGCGGGCTGCTGCTCGGGATTGTCCGAATTGGGGTCACGCAGACGCCCGTCTTCGCCCGGCAAGGCCTTCAGCATGTCTTCGGTTCGCCGCACGACGAAGACGGGTTGGCCACGCCAAGTAATGCGCAGCAACTGCCCGGACTGCAGCTTCGAGATGTTCTCGGTGACCGGGGCACCCGCCGACTGCGCACGCGCGCTGGGTTGCCACGAACTCAAGAAAGGAATGGCTGCAGCGATCGCCCCTGCACCACCCACCACGGCTGTGGTAGCGGTCAGGAAACGGCGGCGGCCTGGGTCAACACCTTGGTCAGCCATGCGGCTCTCCACGTCACACAGGAAAATGAGCGATCCACGCGCTCCCTTCCGGTGAGCGGTGGCGACGAAACCCGAATAGTTTAGGCGACACCCGCGACAGCGACAACGAACATGTGACAAAGGCACAATGCGACTTCTGTCGACAGCGACCTTGAATGCCCCACGTGAAGCGATACGGATGGTTCCTGCTGCAAAGTGTCGTTGCCGGACTGGCGGCGGCCTTTGTCATTTCTCAATTTTTCCCCGCTGCCGTGCGCACCATGCAGGCCAGCAGCGCCCCACAGGAATCGACCGGCCTAGCTGTGGTCTCTTATGCCGACGCGGTGGGATCGGCCGCACCCGCGGTCGTCAGTATCTATGCCGATAAGCTGATCACCGAACAGACACTGATCCGGGTGCCCAGCAATTCCACTGTCCAACGCTTCTCTGGACTGGCCTACGGCCCGCCACGCACGCGACTTGAGCGCGCACTGGGCTCGGGTGTCATCGTGACCGAGGACGGATACGTGCTGACCAATCACCATGTGATTGCCGGTGCCAGCCAGATTCGGATCGCCTTGTGGGATGGTCGAGTGACACAGGCAAACCTGATTGGCAGTGATGCAGATACCGATCTGGCGGTATTGAAAATGGAGGGTTCCGCCCTGCCCGCTCTGCCACTCGATGCCGAGGTGCCCAAGCGGGTCGGCGATGTTGTCCTGGCCATCGGCAACCCGTTTGGATTGAGCCAAACGGTGACGCAAGGCGTTATCTCCGGGCTCGGCCGAAACCAGCTCAACCTGCGCGCCTATGAAGATTTCATTCAAACCGACGCCGCCATCAATGAAGGCAATAGTGGTGGTGCGCTGATCAATTCACGCGGCCAACTGATCGGCATCAACACCTTTGTGCTGGGTCGGATCAACGGTGCCGAAGGCATTGGGTTTGCAATACCGATGAGCACCGCCAGCGCCGTATTCGAGGAGATCAAACAGCATGGGGCGGTGGTTAGGGGTTGGATGGGCGCGGAGTATGGCGACGCACCGTTGCTGCCAGGCAGTCTTGATGCCGATGCGCCGCGTGGGGTCGCCTTGACCGCGCTGTACAGCGGCGGACCGGCACATGCCGCCGGATTGAAATCCGGTGACGTTCTGCTGCGCTTCAATGGCGAATCCATCACGGATCAGGCGGATCTTCGTCTACGGGAAGCTGCCACGCCTCCGGGAGATAAGGTTGAAGTCGCGGGTCTGCGCGCAGGCGTTCCGTTTGAAGCAACACTGGAACTCACCCAGCGCCCTGTCATGAGCAACTGATTCGCTGAAAACGCAGCGACGTCTCACAACGGGCGCATCGCAACCGCGCACTGCCGAAGGCGTTCACTCGTTGGACGACGGTTTGCAATGGACGGGAAACGGCGGCGCGGCGATCAACTGCGCTGGTCTGCAGCGGACATGCGAGTCTGCGCAAGCTGTTCCCGGTAGCGCAGCATCAGTACCCCGACGCGCTCGACGAAGACTTGTGTCTCGGCATAGGGCGGCACACCGCCGAAACGATCCACAGCGCCTTCACCCGCGTTATAGCCGGCCACCGCAAGCGACACATCGCCATTGAATCGCTTCAACAGCCAAGCCAGATAAGCCGTCCCGCCAGCAATGTTCTGCTCCGCCGAAAATGGGTCCACCACACCAAATCGGGCCGCCGTATCGGGCATCAGCTGCATCAAGCCCTGTGCCCCCTTGTTGGACAATGCGTTGAAATTGAACGCAGACTCGGCATGGATGACTGCTCGCACCAACGCCTCATCAACCCCCTGCGCCGCACTCGCGCGCCGGATTTCGTCGGCATACGCGGTGATATTCAAGCCCACACTGTTGAAATCGACAGCGCTGCTCACGTTACAGGCGTAACAGGTCTCGATGTAGCTGAAAACCAGCTCGACACGCTGCCCAGCGGGACGCCGATTGGTGTAGTGGGTCACGCCGTCCTTGACATAGCGATACACCGCACCGCGACTGACACGTGAGTCGCTGGCGGGCGGCGCTTCCTTCGGCGGCGAGTCCGCGTTGGCGGATGTCCGAAACTCGACTCTGGGGTGCGTGGGTTCGGTGGAGGCAGTCGGACTTCCCGCCGCAGCAGGCACGACCACGCGACTGGCCGTTCCCACCGAGCCGGAATTGCTTGTGCGGGCATACTTGATCGGCTTGCAATCCCGATAGCCGGTTCGATCACTGGTGAACGCGGTTTCGCCTTGAGGACCCACACAGCGATACAAATCGCCTGCCCACAATGCTCCCGTCGGCATGCAGAGCAAACCGCACATCCAGACCAAGGGCGCAACGAGCTTTCGGTCAATGCGGAGGGGAAAGCGATGCTCAGCAAGGGAAGTCATGGAGCGCAGTGTCATGCGGGCGGGCCGAAAAGCCAAGAGAGCACATGGGAAAGGCGCCGGCGCAACGGGTTCCGCAGCGCAGCCGAAGCTTGACGTCGACAGCTGCAAAACGGGCACGCCGGCCGCGAGCCTTTAGAATGCCGCGCCATCACTCAGGGAGATTCTCATGCAACCAGCAAATGTGTGTGCCGTCATCACCGGCGGAGCCAGCGGCTTGGGGCTTGCCACAGCGCGTCAACTTGTCGCCCATGGCGCCAAGGTCGCGCTTCTGGATGTGCAGGCGGAGCGCGGCGAAGCAGCAGCGGCGGAGTTGGGGCCGAACGCGATCTTTTTGCACACGGATGTCACCAGTGAAAACGACGCGGTCTCGCGGGTCGGCGAAGCAAAAGACCACATGCAAGGCCTCAATGTCGCCATCAATTGCGCCGGAATCCTGGGCGCGGGCCGCGTGCTGGGCAAGGAAGGTCCGATGCCGTTGTCGCTGTTTGAAACCACCGTCAGGGTCAATCTGATAGGCAGCTTCAATATCGCCAAGGCTGCCGCAAACCTGATGCAGCACAACGCGCCTGGAAAGGATGGAGAGCGCGGCGTGATCATTCACACTGCATCGATTGCCGCCTACGAGGGCCAAATAGGACAGGCCGCCTACTCGGCGAGCAAAGGCGGCGTGGTCGGCATGACCTTGCCGATGGCCCGCGAGTTCGCGCGAATTGGCATTCGCGTCATGACCGTGGCACCGGGTGTCTTTCATACCCCCATGGTCGACAGCATGCCACCCGCTGTCTACGAATCACTGTGCGCTCAAGTGCCCTTCCCTTCACGACTCGGCACGGGTGAGGAATACGCGGAGACCGTCGCGTTCATTCTGCAGAATGGCTACATGAATGGCAGCGTGATCCGCATGGATGGCGCCATTCGACTGGCTCCCAAGTAAGCCGCCATGATGGAAGCGCCCTTGATCGAGCTTGATCACGCGACGGTGATGCGTGGCGAGCAACGCGCGCTGGACTCGCTCAGTCTCCGCGTCGATGCCCATGAGAGCATTGCCATTCTCGGCGCGAATGGCTCGGGCAAGTCGACACTCATCAAGATCCTGACGCGCGAGCTGTTTCCGCTCAACGACGAGGATCGACCGCCGCTGAAGATTCTCGGCAAGAGTCGTTGGGTGACTGCAGACCTGCATGCACAACTGGGCATCGTCCACGCCGAACTTGCAGACCTGCTGCTGTCTATTCCGGGCATGCGGGTTCGCGACGCAATTCTCGGTGGACTGCTGAACCGGCATGCGATCGACACGGACGCACAACCAGACCAGCCGACGCTTGCACGCATCCTCGCGGTCGCTGAGCGAGTGTCCTGCGTCGATCTGCTGGATCGACCTCTGTCCGAATTATCCGCTGGACAACTGCGCCGCAGCCTGATTGCGCGCGCCATCGTGCATCTGCCACGCGCTCTGCTGCTGGATGAGCCCGCCAACGGACTCGACTTGCAAGCGCGCGAGGAACTGGATGCGATCCTCCGCCACCTTCAGGAACAGGGCGTCGGCATCTGGCTGATCACGCATCACATCGAAGAGATCCCCGAGTTCATCGAACGCGTGGTCGTCCTCCGCCAAGGTCGACTCCTGGCCGATGGGATAAAGTCCAGCGTATTGACGGCAGCGCAACTGAGCGACGCCTTTGGCCTCGAAGTGGAAGTCTTCCAGAAAGGGCAGCGCTGGTACGCCAGCGCTCGCTGAAACACATGAGGCGGCCATGGGCCGCCTCATGCAAGATCGCCAATTGTGGCTTGACTCAGTCGACGTCAAGCGAACCACGGCTACGGTCGCGACGGCGATCATCCGCCGCATCGAATTCGGATTCGCAGCCGTTCTGCTTCACCATCACGCACTCGAGGTAGTCTGTGGTCATGATGATCGCTGCACGAATGGCCTTGCCTGCCGGGGTGTTCTTCTCGTTGGACAGCGCACCGCCAAAGCCACCACGCGAAATACCCAAGCTCATACCACCGCCTTTGGCTTCACCTTCGATGGTTCGAACAAACTCGATTTCACCCGTCGTGGCATTGACCACACGAATATCGACAGCCAGATACGCCTTCTCGGATTTTCCGCCAACGGAAATGCCACGGAAGCTGAGGCCGCCACCGGTGCTCTGGACATCTTCCTCATACGCCGTGACGGTGCCCATCACCAGGTAGTCAGCGCCGGTGAGCTGACCGATGCGCGCTCCCGAGCCGGAACGAACGCGACCCGAAGCGGCAAGGTCCTGCTCGCTCAGCACCGACTCCAGCTTGCTGCGCTCAACGACGTTGAAAGCACGCGTTGCGACCAGCTCGTTCGACAGCATGCCGGATAACTCCCAACCCACGCCACCACGCCACCAGCCTGCACCGGACTCGTTCTTGAACTCCGCGACAGCAACCGTTACTCGCTCACCACGCGCTTCTGCCACCGAGGTCGACAACAAGGTTGCCAACGTCAAACCCAAGGCCACTCCGAACTTCGTCATTTTTGATCTCCCGATCACCAGTCAAACCGCTTGATGAGGCGCGTGCCTCACTCCCCAGAAACGTTGGCGCAATACGATCGGCCATCGCAACGCCTCACACCTGCTGCACTACATACGAGAAACGAGCCTCTGATCGGCCATGCTCCGGTCACGCCGCTCACGAATGCGCAACATACGTCAAAGCATGACGCATTCGGACATTTTGTGACACATGTCGGTAGCCACAGATCGTCAAACGGCAGATAATTGGCGTTCGATTCTCGTCATCGAGTCCCATCATGAAGCTCTTGCTGCGAATTCTCGTTGCGCTGCGTTACCTGCAACTTCGTCGCCAAACGCGCGAAATGCTCCAGATCGTCGCACAGCTCCCCAACAGCACTCGTTCAGCGGTCGCCACGCTCACCATGAGCGAAATTGAAAACGCGGGCCGGGCGCCAGTGCCGCATTTGCATGGCAGTGAACAGCTTGATCGCTATCAGCCCTGGGGCGATGCCGGAGATGCCGCGTTTGCCAAGGCGCGCTCCAGCATCGCCCAGCTCAAGTTGCGTGGCATTGCGCTTTGGATCGCAGTCATCTACCACGAAACCCGCGAATCGCCGCGCGAGGGAATGCGACAGATCCATCGTGACGTCCTGGGCATGATCGCGACATTGAAGGCGGCACCTGCCAACACCGCACGACCGTCCTGGCATCGCCACGCGAAGCAGAACATCTGACCAGCAACAGACTGCGCACATCACACGAAAAAGCGTTCAAGGTCGGCGAATATCACAGACCACCTCTTCGCCGAAGTCCGGTCGCTCCAACCATGCCAAAAGCTGCTTAGCGGTGTCCTCGGGTGTCGCCAGACTACCGCTGCTGTGCAGGCGCGCGAAATCCTTCTGCGCAGCGAAGCCGTCTGCAGCAGCACCCCTTAACTGCTGTTGCATCGCCGTATCAATGACGCCGGGCGCGATCGACACGACCCTGGCACCGTTTGGCTTGGCGGACTCCTCCAGAGCAAGCGCCCGACTGAAGTGATCCAGACCGGCCTTGGCGGCGCAGTACGTCGCGGTGCCGGCCATCGCACGTCGACCAAGGCCGGAAGAGACGTTCATGATCTGCACACACGGCGCCACTCCCGTCCGTGCAATCTCGTCGCGCACGGAAAGCAAGGTCGCAGTCAGCAACATCGGTGCTTCAAGACCGACACGCAACACAGCACGTATCTGCTCAACCGATTGCTGCGCAAGATCACCCGGCGGTTCCAACAGGGCGGCATTGTTGATCAGCACCCAGCGACCCGCCAAAGCCTGATCGTCCTGTAACAGCCAGGTTCGCAGCCGCTCGATAACGCCCACCGAATCCCCCAAGTCGACCGCCCACACTTCGCTCATCGGACTTGCCGATGTCGCACTGGTCTGCGCATCAGCGTAGACATGACGCGCCATGCCCAGCAGACGCCTGCCCGGTCGACCCGCCATCTGGAACAGCGCCGCGCCGACACCACGCGAGCACCCGGTAACGATGAAGACTTCGTTGGTCTGCGACATGCGATGCGGTGACTGCGATTGAACCGCGTACAGACTAACTCGCCTGCTCGTTCCGGGTTAGTCTGTCGCCATGCGTTCCCACCCACTGACACGCGCCCTGTGCTCCCAGCTGGCTGCAATCAGCTTGCTGGCCAACGTTGCGACGGTCGCCAGTGCTGCGGATTCCGGCTCGCCACTTGTGCTGCATTCCCACGCTGCCGCCGCAACACCTGCGCGCGCACCTCGCAGTCGAGATCAACAAGTCCAGACGGCACTCCTGACGCTGCGTGAACGCGACACGGAGGACGGCAGTCGCGCCCCCGACTACTCGCTCGATCTGGTCGACTCGCTGCCAAACGGCGCTGCCGTCGTGCGTTTTCAATCGCGCCGGCAGGGCATCCCGATCTTTCAGGAAGACGCCGCCGTCCTGCTGAGCGCCCAAGGCGATGTCATCGCAACGCGCCGTGGTCCCAATGAGCGAGCAAGCATCGACAAGCCGCGTTCGAAACCAGATTGGCGTCTCTCTGCCTACGACGCAGTCGGCCTGGTTGACGAGCAACTCGCCCAACCACGATCTCCCACTCAGACCAGCAGCCCGCAAGGTGACTTCCTTCGTTTCGGCGTCGGCACGCAAGCGAGCCGAGCCAAGCCAGTGTGGTTCCGCGAGCACGGCAACCTGCGTGCGGCCTGGTATGTCGAGGCGTGGCTGAGCGATGCAAGTGATGACTCGCCCGATCTGCACGGCCTGATCGTCGATGCCGCTGACGGACGTTTGCTCTGGCAATCGTCGATGCAGGCAGAGCATGCGTTCACTTGGCGCGTACTGCATGACGCCGAGGCACCCAACCGTCCACTCCCCGGTGCTCAGGGACGACAGGATTTCCCCCATCCAAGCGGCTCGCCCGACGGATTCACGCCCACGCTGGACATCACGCAAGACATCACACTGGCATGGACACCCTTGCAGACCCTATGGCCCGATGTTGCCTTCAAAGATCCGTGGTTGAACGCGGGCAACCAGCCATTGCTCGGCAACAACGCACGTGTCTATGCCGATCTCAGTTCTCCCGACGGTTGGAGTGCGGGCGATGTCGCGCTGTCGCCCAACGCGCCGGACGCATTCACCCCGAACTTCGATCCCTACCTGCCGCCGCTCCTTCCCACATCGCAATTGGATGCCGCGTTGGCGCAGGCGTTCTACACCGTCAACCAGTTGCACGATTGGTTCTATGTGGCGGGATTCAACGAACAGGCCGGAAATGGTCAGCAGGACAACTACGGACGCGGCGGTCTGGAAAACGATGCGCCCCTGATCGAAATCCATGACTTCGGCGGTCGCAACAACGCCAACATGGCGACGCCGTCCGACGGCGGCACGCCGAGGTTGCAGGTGATGCCGTGGGCTGCGCCCAGGATCGCTTCCTTGAGTCATGTCGGCAGTGGAGAGGACTGGCCGGTTGTCGCCGCCGATTTCGGTCGAACCACTTTCGCCCAGCAAGGCTCCGTGACTGTGCCATCGTCGGACGAGGATGGTTGCACGCCACTGTCGCCGTTGCCGACACCCATCGTGCTGCTTCGCCAGAGCGCCTGCAGCTCCATCGATCAGGCGCGGCACGCCGCGCAAGCGGGTGCCAGCGCCGTCTTGATCGACTCGGCTTCTGACCTCGGCTATCCGGCGTTGACGGACGACGGCGGCACCAACCCGGACATCGCCGTCCTCGGCCTGCGCAAGGCGGATGGAGAGGTACTGCGGCAACGGATTGCCCAACAATCCGCCGAGATCGCAATGTCCTTGCAGACACTCCCGGAACCTGTGGCCGCAATGGACGCCACGCTGATCGCGCACGAGTACGGCCACTTTGTCAGCAATCGTCTGATCGCCGACGGCACGGGCCTTACCAACCTTCAAGGCCGCAGCCTAGGCGAAGGATGGGCGGACTTCCATGCGCTGCTGTGGCTGACCGAGGAAACAGATACACAGGTCGACAGCAACGCCGACTTTTCCGGCAGCTATGCCGTCATGACCTATGCGGCAGGTGGTTTGCAACCTGCCTTCAGCCGCGACGCCGCCTACTTCGGCGTTCGCCGGTTTCCCTACTCGAGTGATCCGGCGAAAAACCCGCTGCGCTTTCGCCACATCATTCGCGGCGAGGCATTGCCCGAGTTCGCGCCGCGCAGCCCGCAAACCTTGTCCAGCGACAACGCACAGGTTCACAACGCGGGTGAAGTCTGGGCCAGCATGCTGTGGGACTGCTATGCCGCCCTGCTTCGCGATACGCAGCTACCCATGGCTCGGCGTGATTTCAATGCCACGCAGGGTCAGATGACCGAGTACCTGCTCGGCGCTTATAGCCTGACACCGCCGCAACCCACCTACACCGAGGCCAGAGACGCTCTGCTGGCGGTGATCGCCGCGAGCGACGCGCGCGACTTGCAGCTCT
>DEHW01000144.1 GCA_002352135.1 Lysobacterales bacterium UBA2790 | reverse complement strand
GCCATCGCCCTGCGGGTAATAGTGCAGATCAAGGTAGTCGACCGGCCGCACACCCGTGCTCTGCTGTACCGCGCAGACCTGTTGCAGATACCACTCCACAAAGGGCAATCCGCCATGCGCCTGCCGGTCGGGCCCGTCATAGCAATTTCCCAAAGCAGCATCCGAGGCGGACGAGAAGTAGTCGCACCACCCCCAAGTCACTGGTCCGAAGATCTTCGCTTGCGGTTCGATCGCTTTGACCACCAGCGCCACATCACGGCCTCTGCTCCAGACTTCGTCGTAGGTCGGCGCCGTTGGATGGATGTCGCGATGCGTGCTGTTCCACAACATGGCCTCATTATCGAGCGCAAACAGCGTGACGACGCCGGGACCGTGCTGGTCGCGCAGGTGGGTGACCCAATCGGCCGCATAGCTCGTGCCCACAGGCTTCGACGTGTCTGCTGGGTCATTACCAGTAATTTTTCCATTCACGCAATGCGGACCGCTTGAACACAGGCCGTTGCCCGCATCTTCCTCGCACCATTCCGGCCAGGCGGCAGGATCGGCACCAAAGTAGGTGCATTCGTTCTGCGTCTGAGCACCGTACTTGACGACCGAGAACGACCAACGCTTGCTGCGATCATCTTTCGGCACCCAGCCAATGGTGGGCAAGGTGATCAGCGGATCGCCACCTTGCGCTCGAGTATCGGTGACAAAAGCATTTGCCGTTGAGCCGGCAGGCAGATTGTTGCCATTGCCATCCCCAATGTTCTGGTAGAACCAGTCACCCGCCGTGTTGTGCACATCGAACTGCCAGTTGTACCGCGTGGTGCTGTTGCCGCCCCAACGGCGCGTCGGATAGTGCAAGCGTGCATGCTGGGCGTTACTGCCGAAGTTGACGCCATAGATCATGGGATCGATGGCGCGCCGATTGCTCTGCACGTCGACGCTCAAAGCAACTGGGGTCGGCGGCGGAGGCGGTGCGCCTTCGGTCAACACGATGTCGTCGACATACACCGCCGTCTGATTGCCGCCCGAACGATCCGACAGGATGAGACCGTCGAAGTGGCTGGCGGGTGCGCCGCTGAAAGCGATGTTCACCACTCGCCATTCGGTCGCCGACACGCTGCCACCCGCGATCACACTGTTGGCATCCATCTCCCAGACCGTGGTCTGTCCAAGCTGGAACGACAGCGTGAGCTGCTGCGCACCCGGCGCGGCACCGCGCACATACAGGCGTAGCGCCGTGTGCTCGGCAAAGCCGATGGGCGCGCTCGCATGCACATAGATCCCCGCCCAACCATCCGGCTCGAACGAGATTGCCTGGGTTCCGCCATGCACCACGCCGGTCTGCGCGAAATTGCTACTCGCCCAGCTCCAGTTCTCGAATCCCGAGCTCAGTCCATCGCCGTACACAATGCGTTCGGATGCGGCACTCGCCACCTCCGCGGCACACAGCAGCATGCACGCGGCAACTTTCAACCAGCGACTTGTTTGTGACACGGGAAATCTCACTGCAGTGGAAGAGGTTCAAGGCAGCCTTACGACAAACAAGGTTGCCGCATGTCAAACCCGACAAACCGTGATCCAGTGCCAACCGTATCGGCCATCCTCAGCGNNCGCCGCAAGGCCGCGCGCCGATCACTGCGACCAAAGCCGTCGGTGCCCAGCGTGACGTAGCGCTGCGGCACGTAGGCACGGATCAGCTCGGGCCAGGCGCGCACGTAGTCGCTGGCGGCGATGACCGGGGCGCGATCCGCACCGAGCACCTGCGCGACACGGCACACGCGCGGCTCCGCACCGAGTCGCTGCGCACGCTCACACGCCATGCCGTCGCGTTGCAGCTCGCTGTAACTGGTGGCGCTGAAGACGCGCGCGGCAATGCCCCAGTCCTTGCGCAGCAAGGCCTGCGCGGCGAGCACCTGGGTCATGATCGCGCCGGACCCCAGCAGATTGACCTGCGCATCGGCCACATCAGCAAAACAATACAAGCCCGAGGCCACGTCATCGGCCGATATGCCGCCGGGCGCATCCGGTTGCGCGTAGTTTTCGTTGCCCACCGTCAGGTAGTAGAAGACGTCGCGCTGCTCGCCCAGCATCTCGTGCATGCCGCGCTCCAGCAGCCAGGCGATCTCGAAGGCGAATGCCGGATCGAAGGCGCGTGCGTTCGGCACCGTGGCAAACATCGCCAGACTGGCACCGTCCTGATGCTGCAGACCCTCGCCACTGAGCGTGGTGCGGCCTGCCGTCGCCCCCAGCAGAAAGCCTCTTGCGCGCTGATCGGCTGCGGCCCAGATCAGGTCACCGACGCGCTGAAAGCCGAACATCGAGTAGTAGATGTAGAACGGCAGCATCGGCAGGTTGTGCACGCTGTAACTGGTTGCGGCGGCGATCCACGAGCTGATCGCGCCCGCCTCGGAAATGCCTTCCTCCAGAATCTGTCCGCTGCTTTCTTCGCGGTAGTACAGCATCGAGCCCAGGTCTTCCGGCTCGTAGAGTTGACCATGCGGTGCGTAGATGCCGACTTGGCGGAACAGACTGGCCATGCCGAAGGTGCGCGCTTCGTCCGCCACGATAGGCACCACGCGCGCGCCGAGGTTCGGGTCTTTGAGCAGGTTGCCCAACATGCGAACCACCGCCATGGTCGTCGACATCGACTTCTGCTCGGCCTGCAGGGCAAAGCCACCGAACTGGCTGGCCACGGGCACCGACAAGACATCGTCACTGTGACTACGGCGACGCGGCAGATGACCGCCCAAGGCCGTGCGCCGTTCATGCAGATAGCGCATTTCCGCGCTGTGTTCGGCTGGTCGATAGAACTGCAGCGCCTCCACGGCGCCGTCATCCAGCGGCAGGTTGAAGCGATCACGAAACGCCAGCAGGTCGTTCTGTTCCAGCGTCTTCTGCTGATGCGTGGTCATCCGCCCCTGACCGACGCTGCCCATGCCATAGCCCTTCATGGTCTTGGCCAGAATCACCGTCGGTTGGCCGCGATGCGCCACGGCAGCGGCGTAGGCCGCATGCAACTTGTGGCTGTCGTGACCACCACGGCGCAGGCGTTCGATATCGCGGTCCGACAGATCGGCCACCAGCGCCGCCAGCTCTGGCGAGCGTTGGAAAAAGCGCTCGCGGTTGTAGGCGCCATCATTGGCCGACAAGGTCTGGAACTGACCATCGACCGTCTGCGCAAACGCGCGCAGCAGATCGCCCGCCTGATCGCGCGCAAACAGGCGATCCCAATCCGATGACCAGATCACCTTTATCACGTGCCAGCCTGCACCGGTGAACAGCGCTTCCAGCTCGTCGATGATGCGACTGTTGCCACGCACCGGGCCATCCAGACGTTGCAGATTGCAATTGATGACAAAGGTCAGGTGATCGAGGCGCTCGCGCGCTGCCAGCGACAGGGCACCGATGGATTCCGGCTCGTCCATTTCGCCATCGCCAAAGAACCCCCAGACGCGGCGCTCGCCGGCCGTGCTCAAACCGCGATGATCGAGATAGCGCAGAAAGCGCGCCTGATAAATCGCATTGATCGGCCCCAGGCCCATCGATCCGGTCGGAAATTGCCAGAAGCTGGGCATCAACCACGGATGCGGATACGAGCTCAGACCGCCGCCCCCAATCTCGCGACGGTAGTGCTCCAACTGGGCCTCACTCAGATGGCCTTCGAGGTAGGCGCGCGCATACACACCGGGTGCCGAGTGCGGCTGGAAGTAGACCAGATCACTGCCTTGCGGATGACCTGCCGCCTTGAAGAAGTGATGAAAGCCGACCTCGAACAATTCGGCTGCCGAGGCATAGCTGGCGATGTGTCCGCCCAGTTCAGCGGACTCGCGATTGGCGCGCATCACCATCGCCAGTGCATTCCAGCGCACCGCCGCCATCAGGCGCGCCTCCAGCGCGTCATCGCCCGGGTAATGCGGCTGCCGCGCCAGGGGAATGCTGTTGCAGTAGGGCGTCACCCGGGCGCGTGCCGATTGCACGCCACGCGCCAGCGCATGATCCGCCAAACGGTCAAACAGATACTGCGCCCGCTCCACGCCCTCACGGGCAATCACCGCGTCCAGCGCCTGCAGCCATTCGGCCGTCTCCGCCGGATCGACATCTCGCCCACCCGCCGACGCGGACAGCAGGAGTGCAGCAGCTTCAGGAATCGTCGACATGCAAAACCCGCGTGGAATGCTTAATGGAGAAAGGGTGCAGCCGTTCAGTCCAGCTCGACCCACACCGGCGCGTGGTCGGAAGGCCGCTCCCAGGTGCGCGGTTCGCGATCAATGACCGCCGCACGACAACGCGACTTGAGCGCCTCGGACACCAAGACCAGATCGATTCGCAGACCGATATTGCGGCGGAATCCGGCCTGGCGGTAATCCCACCAACTGAACTGACCGCCCTCCGCGCTGAACAGCCGGAAGCTGTCGTGCAGGCCCTGATCCAGCAGGCCAGTCAGCGCAGCGCGCTCGGGCACCGAGCAGAGAATCTGATCCTTCCAAGCCAGCGGGTCATGCACGTCACGATCATCCGGCGCGATATTGAAATCCCCCAGCACGATCAGATTCGGATAGCGCGCGCGCTCGACCGCGATCCACTCATGCACCGCCTGCAACCAACGCAGTTTGTAGTCGTACTTCTCGTCACCCACCGCCTTGCCGTTCACCACATACAGATTGATGACCCGCAAGTCGCCAAAACTGGCCGCAATGGCACGCTTCTGATCGTCGTCAAAGCCCGGAATGCCCACCTGCACCGCCTGCGCCGGCTCGCGCGACAACAGCGCCACCCCGTTGTAGGTCTTCTGCCCGGCAAACACGCTGCGATAACCCAGCGCCGCCAGTTCCGCATCGGGAAACTTGTGATCCTCCAACTTGGTTTCCTGCAGACCGATGACATCAGGCCGCCGCGACTCCAACCACGCGGACAGATGCGGCAGACGGACGTTGAGCGAGTTGACGTTCCAGGAGGCGATTTTCATTGGGTCGATAGGTCTTTGATTTGTTCGGGGTTACTAAGTCCAACGAAAAGCTACCGGCTCATGTACCCCCATGACGGCAAGGCTTGGCGCTACTTGCCAGTCGTACCTGGCAGCATGCGCACCGGCAAATGCTACTCCACCCCTGGAGGGCGACGAGATCCAAATCGACCCGGCGACGACAGACGCCTCGGTCCGCAAGGCCAACGAGACTCTGAAGTTGAACAGCGTGGTCCGAGCGGAGTTTGTTCGCCGACTGAAGCACTGTGGATGTTTGCCAATTGGCGGCGCAACGCGGTGACGCCGCCGTCTCGCTAGGCGACTTTCAGACAAAGTGAACATCCATTCCATTGCCGGTTCCCGCGCTGTCGGACAGTAACAGCGATTCGCCCATGCCCTCTAGCCAGCCATTGCACATCAAACGCCAACTCCCCCGATGCGCGATCCTGCCAGCTAATCCCGCCAACCGCGAGGAGCTGGTGCACGGGCGCGGTACAGGCGCGGCTTGCGCAGCGCTCGCTCGGTGGCTTTCGCATACATATCGTCGAGCCACAGCATGTGGAAGTGGATAGCCTTGAGGCTTGGGGCTCTACTTCGAGGACATCGATAACTCGGGCACGCCCACTGCCCGCAAGTAGTCGTAGACCGGATCGTAGAACGCCGGCGCGCGGGTGGGATCGGCCTCATAGCCTTGCGGCACCACGATCACAGTGCCCTGCCGGGCGCGGGTGAGCAGTACGCGATAGGCGTTAACAAGATAGGCGCGGCGGTCATCCTTGTTAATTTTGGTCCAGCGGTCGCCAATAAAGCTGTGGTGCGCCCACGCGTTGCCGGTGTGGCGCAGGTCGCCATCCCACACCACGCAGGTCCAGTCGAGCTCCAAGCCCTGAACCTGAAACTCGGTGGCGACGTCTTCGAGGTAGTAGGAGGAGCGCGTGTCCTCCTTTCCGGCCAAGAACCAGTGCACCGGGTCGACCTTCACGCGCACGTCGATGGCGTGCGGGCGCAGCCGCTGCGCCTCGGACGACACCACGATGCCGTAGCGCTCGCTGCCGCGCGCCCGCGCGCGCAGCCACGCCTTGGCCGCCGCGAGGTCGCGGGTGACGCGCAGCGGGAAACGGGCCGTGGCCTCGGGCAGCAGGGCCTTAGCGCCGTCTACGTCGAGGTCGAGCAGGCGGTTCACGAACTCGGAGTAGCGCTCTGATCGGAACGAGCGCACGGAGGTGGCCAAATGCAGTGACGGCGCTTCGTGTAGCTTCTTGCGAGCCTGCACCTGCGCCTTGAGCGCGGCCACGGTGACGTCGCCCTGCCCCAGCTCCGGCGAGACATACACCTCCCACTCGGGGAAGCGACGCTCGACCGAGCCCAACCACTCGGCAATGCCAGCCTCGCCGGTGTTGATCTCCTGACCGTTGCCGACCAAGCACACCACCACCGCCCAGCTGGGGTGGCGGTCGAGGCAGGAAATCAGGAACTCCGGCTCAGAGAGGTCGAAGCCCGCCTGCCCGCGCTTGCTCCGCATGAACTTTGCAGTCTGCTCGCGGTTCCACGCGCGCTGGGCCTCATCGAAGATGGCAACGTGGTCGATGGGTGGCGTGGGGTCAGCTAATCCGGCGTCGCGGAAGTGATGGACGCTCTGGACGAAGCTCTTCACCTGCCGACGCGCCTCACCGACCCCCAGCTTGCGGCCCTGCTCTTTCTCGCGACGCACGCGGTCGCGCGCTAACGCCTCCTGCAGCACCTGCACCAAGGGCCCGTTGCCTGAGAGGTAGACGGCATGGAGTTCGGCCTCGGCATTGGTGCTCTGCGTGGCAACGTCGAGGCCCACAAGCGTCTTGCCTGCCCCAGGCACACCGGTGACAAAGCAAATCGCTTTGCGACCCTTCTCGCGGGCCTGCGTGATGACTTGGTTGATAAACCCCGAGGTCTGGCTGAGATTGGCCGCATCACTGCGCGAAATGTCGGCCACGTCGTGCCGGGCATAAAGCGCCATCGCCGCCTCAACGATGGTGGGCGTGGGCTTGTAGCGGCCGCGCACCCACGCCTCGGAATCGATGGCCGGCCCTTCGGCCAGTTCCAGCGCTAGAGCGATACCCTGCCCCAAGGTCTCGGGCGTGCAGCGCATCGGCAGAAACAGATTTGGCACCGCATTGTCCATAGCCGCCTGAACGGTGATAGCACGCGCCTCAGTGGCCACGAGGATCGGCACCACCGGTACATCGTGACTGGTCTCGTGGAAGTGCTTTAGGTCGAGGGCATAGTCGACGACTTGATCGATGTCGGTCGCGAGAAAAGCCTTGGAGCCGACTTTGAACTCGATGACGAACACCACGTGGCGAAGGACCAGAACTGCATCGATACGACGGCCAAGCCGCGGCACATCAAACTCGAGGTAGAGATGTCCTTCAGCAGACCATGCTACGAGGGCTTCGCTGAGGTATCTGATACTCCCCACCCAAGCATCAACTTGCATTCGGTCAATGCTGAACGTGGAGTGGCGAGATAGCTCACCGACGACTAATTCGAGGTCCGCCGATAGAAATCGCGCAAAGGTCTGCCCGTAGCCGTAACGGCGATAGCTGCCCGACAAACCATCCAAGGATTCCATGGCGCCTCCCTACTCGGGCACCAGGATAGATCGTCAGCACCACGACTCACAAACCGACGATGCTGCTCTTAGATCGGTCGAAAATCGACACACGTTTCCGAAAGCAGTGAAGTGATTCGGACGAACGTGGTTCCGGGGAGAACCCCTCGTCGAGGCTTCACTCACAACAGGTTCTCCATGGCCTCCAGCAGGCTTACCGTTTCCGGCAATCCAGCCTTGAGCAGATCGTCGAGCAGCTCGCGAGCGGTTTTTGGTGGATTCGTCAGCGCAGCGCGCATCCCCCGCACCGCAGTGCACACGACCGCGGGTTTCAGATCGAACAGATGAGCCAGGAACTCGTCTGGATGCTGCACCGAGATCCCGTAACGCGCCGCCACCTCGTCGGGGAAGTCGCGCACGTTCAAAGTGACAATGACGCCCGCCTGACAGCGGATGGCCGCAGCCAGCACATGGCGATCTTCCGGGTCAGGCAGCGTCAGTTGCTCGATGAAGGGCTCGTACTCGGTGACAAGGCAGTCCGGCACTGCGCGATTCATCAGCTCGCGGGTATTGCTGAGCCGTGCTGCCGTGATGTCCGGCCTATCGCGCAAGAGGCTGCCGATCCACTCGTCGTGAATCCGATCCGTCCAGCGTGCCTTGAACGCATCGGAGAGCGCAACGCGCAGCAGAAGGTCGCGCAATTGCGCGGGATAGAGAACGCAGGCGTCGAACAGGGCGACAAAATTCGCCACGCTCAGTAGCCCATGCCGAGCTCTTGTGCGTCGCGAGCCAGCTCATCAAGCGCGGCCTTGCGGTCGACCTGTGATCGGGCGCGGTACTCCATCAGATCCTTGAACATCACGCGGCGATGCGTGCCGACCTTGCGGAACGGCAGCTCACCCGCCTCCAACAGCGCGACCAGAAATGGGCGCGAGACGTTAAGGAAGTCGGCCGCCTCCTGGGTGGTCAGCTCGGCGTGGATGGGCACAATGCTTACCGCATTGCCGCGGGCCATCTGCGCCAGGATGTCGACCAGCATCCGCAGCGCTGACACGGGTACCTCGATCTCCTGGTCACCATCGATCACCCGCAGCCGCGCGGCCGCGCCCTGACCGATGCAGGCCGCCAGAAGACGGCTGCTCTCACCAGCAATGCGGGCTTCCTGCTCGGTGGGCAGCTGGGAGGAAAGTGACGTGGCGAGTACGGCGTTCATGGGCCTTGCCGCTGCGGAGAGAGGGAAGGCGAGCCTAGCACGCAATCGAAATAAACGAAATAAACGAATCTAACAACGGCAACTCGGGGACCGCCCGCCCTCGCCAATGGCAAGTAGGGGCGTCCCTACGTCTACCCGCCTTCAGCAGCGGTCCTCTGGAATGCAGCGTTGCTGTGACCGATCCTCGTCAACGTGCTTGGCGTGGACCTCGGGGTCATCTCACCAAGGACTTTCGTCGGTCGATTGACCTCGGGCTAGCGAGCAGGCGATGCGCGCCACGTTGACCCAGCAATGCCGCATTGGGCCGCTGTCTGCGCTGCCTTGCGAACCTCGCGACAGCGCGCAGTCGCCCCGCTTGATGCCGGACGACTGCGGTCCTACTGCCGGTGGTGGAGCGGGCGACGGTGACTCAGCAGGATTCGGTGTCGCGGTCGGTGTCGGCGGGCTGGGTTTCGCGAGTGTCCGTGACTTTGACGTCTTGCAGGCTCCAGCGTTCACCGTTCATCCGATAGCTGACCATCGAGTCCACTTCGCGCAGCGGTTGTCCCTGCGTAGCGGCGTGGTACAGCGAGGTCACGCGGAACTCGAGCACCTCGCCTTTGCGGACCGAGCTGCGGATGCTGGTGTGATCGGCCAGAAGTTCAGCGCTTGGCCTGCTCGCCACCGCTGACAGGCTGGCAATTTGCGAGTGGGCCGTCAAGTCGTCGGCGATGCGTGCCTCGTCGGGCACGTCGTTGAGTGCGGCCGGGGCCTCCGTGGCCGGGACCACGGGATCCTGTGCGGCGCGCGCGTGGTTGAGCAATGCGAGTAGTGCGAGAGACGCGATCAGCAGCAGGCTGATGTGCTTGGGTGACGGCATGGGTGGCTCCTTGCGGCGAGGTCCCTGCAGACCCACCCGCTTGGTGAGTGCAAGGGCGAGATCCGGTTGATCGCGCAAGAGGACGACTCCCACATCGACGGGAAGTTCCACGGCGAAGGCAATGCCGGGCACGCCAGGCAGGCTTCGCCGCTGCCGTGGAATGGTCAAGTTGCCAAAGACGCCAGGAATCCGTGGTCGGCTTGACGACGGCTCTGACGTCGCGGCATCCGGCCTGCCGTTTTGCGGCGTCCGGGCGGATCGCTATACTGCGCCGCAGTCCTCGCGCCGCCGCTGTGGGTCAGCAGGCGCGGCGTTCCTTTCTTCCGACTTTGCAGGTGGTTTCCGTGAGCACACACGATTCGGTGTTTCTCAAGCGTTTCTCGATGATCATCGCGTTTCTGGTGGTCGTGACGATCCTCCTGGTTGCCGCCGCCAA
>DEHW01000056.1 GCA_002352135.1 Lysobacterales bacterium UBA2790 | reverse complement strand
TCCGAAATTCCGGGGCCCGCTCTTATACTCTTGATAGCACCGTTGGATTTCCTATCCTTTAATTCTGGCGACGATCGACCTGCCGTAGGTCAAACTTGGCATAGGAGCACCCGGCATGATCCTGCAAACCCTCTTGGCACAAGTCATGGTGGCCCTGATCGGAGGCCTGGCGGCAGAACTGCTGCATTGGTACGCGTTGTCGCGCAAGCCCGGTGGCCTCAAGGGCTACAGGACGCACGCCGTCTACTGGGTTACCACTGTCGGCATGGTGCTCCTGGGTGGCGTCATGCCTGTGCTGTACCTTCAAGGGACTGCGTCAGCGCTGCTATGCTTCCACTTGGGAGCGGCAACTCCTGTCATCGTGCAAAAGCTCGTCGCGAATCTCCCGACGGCGGTTGCTCAGCAGGGAGCCGGTGCCCCGACTCTACGCGAATTCTTTCGCTGGTGACCGGCAGTGTCGAAGCTCAGCCGTATCACGTTCGTCGCATTGGATGGGGATGCACCACCGGACCAAATTTTAGACATCCTGCCACCTGCCACCAGAGTATTGCGCGTGGTGCGGCGGGCCTTCGAGCCCTTCCTGGAAAACGCGGGCGACGTGCACACCTGGGATGGTAAGTCGCCGATGGACTACCCGTCTTCGGGGCTTCATCTGGTGTATGCCTATGGGCATGCATGGCTAACGCCCAGAGGTCCAGAGGTCGCATGGCGGGCTGACGGATCGTCAGTGGTCGGTGATGCCGCGGCGCTGGCGGCTCGCTTGGTGCCAGCGATCGGTGCGGACCGACATGTGCTGGTACTCGACTGCTGCCATGCCGCTGCGTTCGATCCTCATCTCGTAGCCACCCATCCGCCCAGAATGCTTATCTACGCGTGCGGCGCCGGCGAGCAAGCGATCGCGTTGGTTAAGGAACAGGCGTCCCGGTTGAGCATCGCTTTGGCGGACGAGATTGCACTAACGCGGAACGTCGTGGACCTGGCGCAGATCGTGGCCAACGTAGCGGACAAACTGGACGGCGATGGCGTGCTGCGTGGACAGAGTGTCAGCTACCGGATGCACGGGCCAGCGGTGCGTCTCGTGCGGGATGAGTTGTCTTGGCAACGTCAGCGCGAGCGAACCGTAACCCGGGTCCGCAACACGTTGCTGGCTGTCGGTGCGACAGTGGCCGTGATGCTGACGGCAGCGACTTGGTTCTACTGGAGCCACGTGCTGATTGAGATCGATCTCGCCGGCCTGCCGAGTGCAGCCGCGAACGTTCGCCTCGTCGCTCACGAGGATGACCCGACGAATAATTCACGCAAGGCAATCACCGAGCAGGAAGCCGGTCATGCCAACCACCTTCGGGTCTGGGCGCCGGCATCGAACCTCGTTCTCCAGGTCCGAGCGGACTATGCGGATGGCGCCGAGCGCGCCCTTCACTTCCATCTCGTGCTGACGCGCAGCTTTGATCCGCGGCACAAGACGCCCTCGCTGAAGTTGCCGCCGGTAGGCGAAGTCCTGGGCCACCCCGACATGGCGTACGTACCGGTCACGCCTTGGTTCCACGGTAGGGAGCGTGAGCCGCGCACCAATTCGGTCGCTTATTGGATAGACTTGCGCCCGCCAACCGTTGAACAGTACATGGTGGTCGCCCGGCGCTTGCTAGCGATCAGGAACCTTGAGGAACAGAACTCCTATGTGCTGAGTTGGCACCAGCGCGACGCAGCCATTGATGCCGTAGGCCTGCAGCAGCTTCGGCCGCTTAACAGGGCCCTAGGGGAGATATTCGGCGTCGTCGAGGCGGCACACTCGCAGCGCGTTGCTGCCCCTGGCGACATTGTCGTGGGGCTTGGCGCGTTGCCATGCGCTCAATGCCCTGCGCCGATGACTCGGCTGGAAGCGGGCCTATACTGCGCCAGTCGCGGCATGCGCGTGCCGACGGACCTCGAATGGGAACTCGCCGTACGCGGTGTGGACGGACGGATCTATCCGTGGGGCAATCGGTTTGACGAAGCGCGCGCCAATGTGCCAGGCCTGCCTAAGAAAGGCGAAGCACCGCCGGGACTCAAACCGGTCGAAGCGTATGCGAGCGAGCGCAGTCCATTTGGACTTGTGGACACGGTCGGCAATGCGGGCGACTGGGTGGTCAACGAGTCCGGATCCTACGAGCGTGTCTACATGGGTGCGACCTACCGATTCAATCAGGAGGACGCGACGACCTTCCGAATGCGACCGGTCACGGAGGAGGACGCCTTTATCCGCGAGATCACCGTGCGGTGCGCCATCGGAGCCCCTTCATGACATGCGTCCTACCGACCCTGAAGCTCACCGCGCCGCGACCGAGCTGCTTATTGAACTATCGAACAAGCCGCCGTCAGTGATCGTCTAGCGGCAAAGCCGCGGTCTAACATTACAACTCGCCGCGGCGACCGCGACCAGCCATCCCGTTTTCTGGCCAAACGCCGTAAGCATCCTCGATAGCGGGCGAATTGCCTGGAATGCCGTACTCAGCTCCCGCCAGGTAACCGACGTTTATCTGCTGGCACTGGCGGTAGAGCAAGGTGGCCGCCTGGTGACGCTGGATCGCGCGGTCCCGCTGCAAGCCGTTCCTGACGCAAGAAGCCGCCAGGCTGCTATAAAAACCGGCGACGATGACATTGGCGCTAGACAAGCCGCGGCAGATTCGTTCGAGGAGCAGCGCGCCGCGTCTTGGGATGCGCGCTCTCGCGAAAGGCGCCAGCAGCGGGTCGCGGCGAGCGAGTTTCAGCGCCAGATAACGCAGCAGCGTCGTCTTGCCCGAACCGGGGTCGCCAAGAACCAGCAGCGACGGCGATAGCGACAGCGCGGTCGGCACGTCGACCGGCGTTCCCGCCGGCGGCACCAGGCCCGACGAATCGTCCGCGCGCGCCGCCGCGCCGTCGGGCAGCAGGTCGCGCGGCGCATAATCGCCGACCTGCAGGCCGACGTAGATCTTCTCGAGCGCCAGGTGCTTGACGCCGAGAAAAGTGAACTTTGCGTACTCGGCTTCGACGCTGCGCAGATAGCGTCGCGTGTAATGGCCGTCGAACAGCCGTGTCTTCAAGCGATCCCACCCACTCGCGGGCGGCGTCGCTGCCGGCGGGATTGCTGCCACCGCCAATGGCGCCACTGCCGCGGGCGCAGGCGCGGGCTCGACCATCGGCGCCGGCCAAGACAGCGGCTTGATCGCGCAACGACCCGGATCGACCGCGACGCCGAGATCGACCGCGTAACACAGCGCCCCGCGTGCAACAACCTGCGCTCTGCCGCGCCGGCAGGCCGAGATTTGCCGCCGATCAGCGGCTAAATTCGGCTCATCGCAACACGCCACGGATCAACGCATGCGAGGCGGTCGAAGCTATCGCTTTGCCCTGGTCATAAGTGATACTGGAATGGCTGCCGATTGAAGGTGTTTTAGCGAAATCCACCCGATCATGCT
>DEHW01000229.1 GCA_002352135.1 Lysobacterales bacterium UBA2790 | reverse complement strand
GCGCTCGTCATGGGCGCTGGCTTGCAGATTGATCGACTTGGAGCAACACCTATGAACCACGATGACGAAACCTTACTCAAGCGCCAGCGTCAGTTCATGCAGTTGATAGAGCAAGATATTCGCACTGCAAACCGCGACGCCATGCAGAAGGCCATTCCGGAACTGACCAAGGAGTCCTTCATGGCGCTGGCGCGAGTCGTTGCGGATCATCGCGCCAAATACCTGAAAGCGGCCGTGCTGCTGAGTAAGCAAGTGCCGGGTACTGATGAAGAAACCAGGGTGCTCTCCAGTCTGCCAGCGCTGAGCAAAGCCTATGAGGTATCTCGTGATGCGCTGGCCGCCTTGGAGCGCGCCATCGAGCGTGGCTACGTCGATATTGGAAACCAGTAGGCACGCCCGGCGCCGCGCTTTGACAACGCAGGGGCACTCGGTCAGCTGCCTTTCCGTTGCGAGGCCCAGTGAAACCCCAGCATGCCCAAGCCTGCCGCGATGATGACGATGCCGAATGTGGCGGGGCGGTCCGCAGCGAGCTTCATTGCATCAATCAGCATGAAAGCTCCTCCAGTCACGCTGAGTACAACGCCCCACTTCAGTGCAGACATTCGCCTGCTTTGCTCGTCAGCAAGCAGGATGGCGCGCACCAGTTCCTCACTGGAGTGTGACTCGACCATGCGGCGACGCACATGGGCGTCGACAATGGTCTTGATGGCGAAGGCGATACAGATGAACAGTACGATGGGGATGAAGATGGCCAAGTCCATGAAGGCGTCCTTATGCGGTTGTCCGCCCGAAGTTGGGGCGTACGTGAATAGAGACATGGACGATCTGATCGGTTGCATCCGCTTGAAGTCTGGCGCTGGGCAGCGCAGCGGCTGAAGACTGGCAGGGCGACGCAACAAGCGGCAACGCATTGCCGATGCAACCGCACTCGCCTTTGTTGTATCCATTGCTCCATGCATCCCGACCAACCTCTAGTGGAAGCGGTACTCGCGCGTCGACATGGCGCCTTCGAGCAATTGCTGCAACGCCATCAGAAGCTGGTCTGGCATGTCGTGCAGCGGATGGTGATGGATGCAGAGGACACGCGTGAGCTGAGTCAGGAAGTATTCCTGCGTGTGTACCAGAAGTTGCATCAGTTCCGTTTTGATTGCTCGCTTGCCAGTTGGATTGGTCGGGTTGCCTTCAGTATCGCGACCCGGCATCTGCAGAGACGTCGGGTTCCCATCGATGAGGCGGCGACGCGGTCCGAGGACGATGCCCCCGAGCTGCTGGATGGAGTCGCTGATGGTGTCGATCTCGAAGCTGAGTTGCTGCGAGATGACCTGCTTCGTCATGTTCAATCGGCAATGCGCACGCTGTCGCCTCTGCAGCGCACGTTGTTGACGCTCTATCATGGCGACGAGTTGAGCATCGCGGAAATTGTGAGCATGACCGGTCAGCCGGAAGGAACCATCAAGAACAGCTTGTTCCGTGCCAGACAGCGCCTTCGCACTGCACTACAACGATCGATCGAGGTGCCCGCATGAACCGAAGCGAATTTTCCTCGTCAGATGACTCCTCCGAGGCAATGGACAGACTGATTCGACAGGCCGTGCAGCACTATGAACCGGTGCCTTTGCCAGTGAATTTTTCTTCGGAGACCGCTGCTTTCGTGCTTCGAACCGAACGCAATGAAAAGAGAGAGGCATGGTTTCTGTTCGCCAGCTTGTTGCTTTCTGTCGCCGTCGCGCTTTGGTTTGATGCCTCCTGGCTAAGTGAATTTGATCTGGTTTGGGAGGCATTCGCGCGACTTGGTGGGGGGCAAGCTTGGCTGCTGGTGATACTGGCCCTGACGACAGCGTGGTGTGTGGATCAAGGCTTGAGTGTTGCTGGTGGTCGTCGTCAGGCTTGACGAGGTTCGACTGCAGGTCATCCGAGTCGTCGTCTCGGTCCGGTTACGGGATTTCTCACCCCGCCGTTTGCTCGCCTATACTGTGCCGCCCTGACCGAGACCTGCCGCATTGAGCCATCCTGCCGAATCATCGCCGATTACCCCTCCCAGCACCGAGCAACTGCTCAACGCAGTGCGACAGGCGCTGGATGACCTCAAGGCCAAGGATGTGCGCGAGTTGGATGTGCGCGGCAGAACCGGTTTCACCGACTACATGTTTTTTGCCTCGGGTACCTCGTCACGACATGTGAAGTCGATTGCCGACGAAGTGCAGAAGCAGGTCAAGGCGGTGGGCCTGATGCCATTGGGTGTCGAGGGCGAACGTGATGCCGAGTGGGTGTTGGTGGATCTCGGCGAAATCGTGGTGCATGTGTTTCTGCCCCGAGTGCGTGAGTTCTACGGTCTGGAGCGCTTGTGGACGGTGGGTCCCGACCCGGATGAGCAGCCTCCGGCACCCGGTCCCAATGTTGAACGTGGGTTTGACGACGACTAAGACTGAGTTCTGGCGGAAACACCCTGGAGTGACGCGCGCGGTGGTCCGATGAAGGCATGGCTGATTGCGGTTGGCACCGGTATGCCTGCTTGGGTTCAGGACGGCTTCGTCGAGTACGCCAAGCGGCTCGCACATAGTCTTCCCCTGCAACTGATCGAACTCGCGCCGGGCGAGCGCAGCAAATCGCGCGACCCGCAGCGCGCCATCGACGATGAGGCGAAGCGTCTGTTGGCCGCCGTTCCCAAAGGGGCAGGTGTGGTCCTGCTTGATGGCCGTGGCAAGGCGCACAGCAGTGAAGCACTCAGCGAACGACTGCAGCAATGGCGCATGCAAGGCCGCGATCTGGCGTTTCTGATCGGTGGACCCGATGGCTTCGCACAGAGCGTGCGAGACGCGGCCAATGAGTCCTGGTCGCTGGGGCCGATGACCTTGCCGCATCCGCTGGTGCGGGTGATCGTCGCCGAGCAGTTGTTCCGTGCCGTCAGCATCCTTGCCAATCACCCCTACCATCGCGGTGGTTGAAGCGCTGTGGAGAATCCACACCGGCTGTGGACAAGCCTGTTGAGCGGGTGCGGATGCTCGGGCCAAGCCATTGCCATGACGAAGTTTTTTTGCGGTTGGACGATTTTTGTCCAGCCCTTGAAGAAGGAGCAGCATTGATGTCACACAGCGACACGCAAGAACTGGTCTCGCGCTACTACGCGGCGTTCAATCGCGGCGATTGGGAAACCATGCTGGCCTTGCTGCACGAGGACGTCGCGCACGATCTCAATCAGGGGNNTATCTGCATACCGATGAGGGTCTGCCCGTTGCGCAGGGGCAGCGCTATGTCTTGCCGGGTGGTGCCTTCTTCGATGTGCGTCAGGGGCGCATTGCACGGGTGAGCAACTACTACAACCTGCAGGACTGGCTGCGTCAGGTCGGGGCTTAAGCTGCTCATGGCAGGTGTGCGGATACGCAGTCTGGTCGGCGCAGAGAGTCAGAAGTACCTGAGTGCCGTGGCGGCGTTGCGGATCGAGGTGTTTCGGCACTATCCCTATTTGTATGACGGCGACTTGGCCTACGAGGCGAACTATCTGCGTGTCTATGCCGAGTCGGCGCGCAGCGTGTTCGTGTTGGCGCAGGACGATGATCGGATTGTTGGCGCTGCCACCGGAATCCCTTTGCAGGATGACAGCGCGGCGTTTCAGCAGCCCTTCCTGCAGCGAGGCATGGATGTGTCCAAAGTGTTCTACTTTGGTGAGTCGGTATTGTTGCCGAGCTACCGGGGGCAGGGCATCGGTCATGCCTTTTTTGATGCGCGCGAAGCTCATGCGCGCGCGCTCGGAGCCTTCGCCTGGACGGCATTTGCGGCGGTGGAGCGTTCGCCTGATGATCCGAGGCGTCCGCCCTTGCATCGCGACAATGACGCCTTCTGGCACAAGCGCGGCTATCAACCGCACGCCGACATGCGGATGCAGTTGGCGTGGAAGGAGTTGGGTGAGGTGCAGGAAAGCGAGAAGGCCCTGCGTTTCTGGTTGCGGCGATTGGAGACCCACTGATGCGCATTGCGGTGTGCCGTTATCCCCTGCAAACCTTGACGGGCTTCAGTGCTTTCGCAGAAAAGCAGGCGATCCTGCTACAGGAGGTCGTCAATCGGGGCGCGACCTTGGCGGTGCTTCCAGAGTACCTGGCACTGGAAATCGCTGGTGGCTTCGCCGAGCACGTTCGTGGTGATCTAGCTGCCAGTCTGGCGGCCTTGCAGCCGTGGTTCGGAAGCTGGCAGGAGTGCTATCAGAACCTCGCGGATCAGTTCGGGATCTGCATTCAGGCGGGCACGTTTCTGCTGGCCCAAGAAGGCGGTCGCTATCGCAATCGCGCCTTCCTGTTTCGTCCGCTTGCCACGCCGCTTTGGCAGGACAAGTTGCAACTCACCGGCTTCGAGAAGCAGTGCGGACTTATCGAAGGGGGTGATTCCCTGCATGTCTTCGACGTGCAGGGACAGCGCTGCGGAATGGCGGTTTGCTACGACAGCGAATTTCCGTTGCCGGTCCGGGCGCAACGCGAGGCGGGTGCGCGTCTGCTGTTGGTGCCGAGCTGTACCGATACCGAGGCCGGTGCAACGCGGGTGCGTGTCGGCTGCCAGGCGCGGGCACTGGAAAACCGCATGCTGGTGGCGTGTGCGGTGACGGCGGGCGAATTGCCTTGGAGTCCGGCGCTGGACAGCAATACCGGCGAGGCGGCGATCTACGCGCCGATGGACATCGGTCTGCCCGCTGACGGCGTGCTGTGCCAAACGAGCGGTGGCAGCGTTTGGGCAATCCACGATGTCGATTTCGCTGACATTGCCGACCCGACGCGTACGGCGCAGGTAGCCAATGATCGCGACTGGCCGTTGCAGCACTTGCCAAGCATTCGTCGCGCGCGCCGAATCTGATCCGCTGTCGATCGCGGATCGGGCGGGGCAGAGGTGGAAGCATCAGCAATTGCGCTGCCCGGGATTAACACGTCTGACCTTTGTTGTATTGCGGCATTAACTCCCGCACGGGACAATACCCCGCTGATTCGCGCAGGTGTCAGCGGCCGTCTGTTGCCGAGGACCGGGCCGTTGACTGGCGTGATCTGCCTCACCGCCATCACACGGGATACGACCATGCTGACCAGCTATCGCCAACACGTTGCCGAGCGCGCCGCGCTGGGCATTCCCCCGCTGCCGCTGACAGCGCAGCAGACCGCCGAAGTCATCGAACTTTTGAAGACGCCGCCTGCGGGCGAAGCCGAGTTTCTGGTTGAACTGCTGACCCATCGTGTGCCTGCGGGTGTCGACGACGCCGCCAAGGTCAAAGCCTCCTATTTGGCCGCGTTGGCACATGGCACCGAAGTCTGTTCATTGATCTCGCCAGAGCGTGCGACGGAGTTGCTCGGCACCATGCTGGGTGGCTACAACGTGCATCCGCTGATCGAGCTGCTTGACCATCCGGCCTTGGGTGCGGTGGCAGCCAGTGGCCTGAAGAACACGCTGCTGGTGTTCGACGCGTTCCACGACATTGAGGAGAAGGCCAAGTCGGGCAACGCGCACGCAAAGGGTGTATTGCAGAGCTGGGCCGACGCAGAGTGGTTCACCAGCCGTCCGGAAGTGCCGCAAAGTCTGACCCTGACGGTGTTCAAGGTGCCCGGCGAAACCAATACCGACGATCTGTCACCCGCACCGGATGCGACGACACGTCCCGATATTCCGATGCACGCCTTGGCGATGCTGAAGAACAAACGTCCCGATGCGCCCTTTGTGCCGGAAGACGATGGCAAGCGTGGACCCATCCAGGCCCTTCTCGACCTCAAATCCAAGGGCCATCTGGTCGCCTATGTCGGCGACGTTGTCGGTACCGGCTCATCGCGCAAATCCGCCACCAACAGTGTGCTGTGGTGGACCGGCGAAGACATTCCGTTCATTCCGAACAAGCGCTTCGGTGGCGTCTGTCTTGGCAGCAAGATCGCACCGATCTTCTACAACACCATGGAAGACGCGGGCGCGCTGCCGATCGAGCTCGATGTTTCGAAGATGGAACATGGCGATGTCATCGAGTTGCAGCCCTACGCGGGCAAGGCGCTGAAGAACGGAGCCGTCATCGCCGAGTTTGAAGTCAAGTCCGACGTGCTGTTTGACGAAGTGCGTGCGGGCGGTCGTATTCCCTTGATCATCGGTCGCGGACTCACCAGCAAAGCACGTGAATCGCTGGGTCTGGCACCATCGACCCTGTTCCGCTTGCCGCAGGCGCCGGTCGATAGCGGCAAGGGCTTCACCTTGGCGCAGAAGATGGTGGGTCGCGCCTGTGGCTTGCCGGAAGGCAAGGGCGTTCGGCCTGGCACCTATTGCGAACCGAAGATGACCACGGTTGGTTCGCAGGACACCACCGGGCCGATGACCCGCGACGAGCTGAAAGATCTGGCCTGCCTCGGCTTCTCGGCCGATCTGGTCATGCAGAGCTTCTGCCACACCGCGGCCTATCCCAAACCGGTCGACGTCAAGACGCATCACACCCTGCCGGAGTTCATCTCCACGCGGGGTGGTGTCAGCCTGCGTCCGGGCGACGGCATCATCCATAGCTGGCTCAATCGCATGCTGCTGCCGGACACGGTCGGCACGGGCGGTGACTCGCACACACGCTTCCCGATTGGTATTTCCTTCCCGGCGGGCTCGGGTCTGGTGGCCTTTGCCGCCGCGACCGGTGTGATGCCCCTGGATATGCCCGAATCCGTGCTGGTGCGCTTCAAGGGCGAACTGCAACCCGGCGTCACCCTGCGTGATCTGGTGCATGCAATTCCGTTGTACGCCATCAAGGCCGGTTTGCTGACCGTCGAGAAGAAGGGCAA
>DEHW01000075.1:796-3867 GCA_002352135.1 Lysobacterales bacterium UBA2790 | reverse complement strand
GCCATGTCGGGCCAGGCGCGCGACATCAAGCTGTCGACCCAGCGCATTGAAGGCTATCGCAATTTCGGCACCAAGCTGTGGAACGCCGCGCGCTTTGCCCTGATGAACTGCGAAGGCGCGCAATTCAGCGGCCTGCCGCAACCGCAGAGCGATGCCGAACGCTGGATTCTGGCGCGACTGGATCGAATGCTCGCGGAAGTCCACACGCAGTTCGAGGCCTACCGCTTCGACCTCGCTTCGCAGGCGATGTACGAGTTCACCTGGAACGAGTTCTGCGACTGGTTCCTGGAGTTCGCCAAACCCGCCTTCGGCAGCGACAACACTGCACTGGCGCAAAGCACCCGGCACACCTTGTTGCATGTGCTGGAAACCCTGCTGCGCGCCCTGCATCCGCTGATTCCCTTCGTCACCGAAGAAATCTGGCAGTACGTCGCCCCCAAACTGGGACGCGAGGCGGCGAGCATTTCCAGCCAAGCTTATCCGCAGCCCAGCGAAATCGACTACCGCAGCGCCGAAGCGGATATCGAATGGCTCAAACGCATCGTCAGCAGCCTGCGTCAGATCCGCAGCGAATTGGGTCTTTCACCGGCGCGCGCCGTGCCCTTGCTGATACTCGGTGACAACGCCAGCGACCGTGATCGCATCGACCGCTTCGCCGCGCAGATCGCCTTCCTGTGTCGTCTCGAATCCAGCCAATGGCTGGGCAGCGAGAACGCGGTTCCTGCGGCCGCCCCGGCCATCGTCGGTGACTTGCGTCTGTTCATTCCGCTCGAAGGTCTGGTTGATCTGGGTGCCGAGCGCACCCGTCTGGACAAGGAGATCAAACGCATCGAAGTCGAGATTGCCAAGTGCAATGGCAAACTCGGCAACGACAACTTTGTCGCCAATGCCCCGGCTGACGTCGTGGCGCAGGAACGTCAGCGCCTGAGCGATTTCAGCACGCAACTTGGTGGCCTGCGCCAACAGCGCGAACGCCTGGGTTGAACGCCGTGAGCCCCCTCAAACTGCTGCACAACCCACGCTGCAGCAAGAGCCGGGAAGCCCTGGCCTTGCTGCGCGAACAAAGCATCGAGCCGGAGATCATCGAGTACCTCAAGACACCACTCGATCTCGCCACGCTTGACCGCCTGTGCAGCGCCCTGCAACGCGAACCCCAGGACCTCATCCGCTTCAAGGAAGACCTCGCCAAGCAACTGGACCTGCACGCCAACGACACCCGCCCGCGTCAGGAATGGCTGCAACTGCTCGCCCAACACCCTGTCCTGCTGGAACGCCCGATTGCCTGGCAGGGCGACAGCGCGGCAATCGGAAGGCCAACGGAGGCCTTGGCCGAATGGCTGGAGACGTTGCAACGCTGACGGATGAGCGTCCGCTTCAATCGATCGACCGGTTGCCTAGTGGACGATGGGTGAAGTGCGCTGACACGGGGACTCCCGGCCCCACTCTGTCTGCACCGAGGCGACCAAACCGTCACCTCAATGCGTGGCTCCTTGTCATACCCGCGAGAGCGGGTATCCCGTTCTGGCTAGTTTCGGCCCCACTGCGGAAAGACCCAAATCAACGGCATTGGCTACTGGGCCCGAATCACTCCGTCGCTGGCTTCGCCACCTCACGCGTGTAGACGATGCGCTGGGTGCCACCAGCACAACTGCCGACCACCTGACGGTCTGCCACGTCTGCCGGCTCGACGATCTCCAACTGATAGTGCTGCACGCCTTTGGCATCCAGCTTGGCAGCGATCTCGGACTTCAATTCTTCGCAATCTTTGGCCGCCATGGCAGTACCCGACAGCATCAACAACACGAACAACGCGCTCACGGTTTTCATCTTTCAAACTCCTGATTGAAGTGGTGCAGAGTGATCCAAGGATCTGCGGCCTGGGTACGTGGCAGCACGCTCGCCACGGACACGCACGACGGCAGTGAGTGCCGACTCATTCCACGTCTGCGCAAGCCCGCAGCGCCGAAACATCACCAGCCACGATCTGTGCAAGACAGCGGGTGATCTTGCCGACAGGCCAGTCCCACCAAGCAATCTCCTCCAGTGCTTTGATGGTCTCGTCAGGGAAGCGCATGCGAATGATCTTCGCGGGGTTGCCACCGACAATCGCGTAGGCGGGGACATCGGCAACAACCACCGAACGCGTGGAAATGATTGCGCCGTTGCCAATCTTGACGCCCGGCATGACCAGACTCTCGAAGCCCATCCAGACGTCGTTGCCAATGACCGTGTCGCCCTTGAACGGCAACTCACCGGACTGCGGCGCCGCCACCTCCCATCCGTTGCCAAAAATGTAGAAAGGATAGGTAGAGATGCCAGACATCTTGTGGTTCGCGCCGTTCATGATGAATTTCACGCCACGAGCCAGCGCGCAGAACTTGCCAATGATCAGGCGATCACCAATGAACGGAAAATGGTAGAGCACATTGCGCTCGAAACCCTCCGCGTCCTCGGGATCGTCGTAGTAGGTGAAATCACCGACCAGAATGTTCGGGTTGCGGATCGTGTTCTTGATGAAACACACCTGCGCAAAGCCATTCAACGGATGCGGGGTGCAAGGATCCGGTCCATTCATGCGCTTGCCTCCTCATTGCCGAATTGCAAAATCCTGTGATGGCGAATCTGGCATCCGGCCATCGTCATTCATACGCTGTCGAGCGACAAGCGCTCACTGGCATGCCATTCGTCGGTCACCAGGATCGTCGCCGATGCAGCATCGGCGACCTGCAGGAACCGACTTCGCACGGAAAGACTTTCACGCATCAAGGTCGCTATGGCAGCCGTTGCGCTGTCCATGGACAGGCAAATGTTGTCGTCCTGCTGGCGGACACGCGCCCAGAAACAGCCGACGGCGACCGTTCCGGGCGTGCACACCGCAATGTCCCCATGCTCGGCCTGAAATGCCAACAGCGGTGGATCGGGTGGGAAGGCCAAAGTGATGCATTCGCTCGCACCAGGACTGGATCGCAATCGGTCGACCAGGGAAATCAGCTCCTCCTCGGGTGAAAGGTCCGCGCTTGTCGGAACGAAGCACGTCGCCAGCGCGCGAAGCAGATCGCGCCACCGCGCGG
>DEHW01000075.1:0-760 GCA_002352135.1 Lysobacterales bacterium UBA2790 | reverse complement strand
ATAGCGCGACGGCGTGATCACCCGTGCCCAATGCCGCTTGGGCGAGCAGTGCGTATGCCTCGGCGCGGCGCATGGCGACGAACTCGTCAGGCTGGGATTCGATCAGCGCAACGGCTTGCGTGAAGACGCGTGTCGCGTCGGCGAACTGTTCGGCACGCAGGTAGACCCAGGCCTGCTGACGGAGGAAGTTCTCGCGCGCCGATGCGGCTAGATCAGGGGCGCGCAACGATGCAGCGGCCTTGTCCAGCACGCTGAAAGCGAGGTCGAAATCGCCCTGCTTCGACAGAGCGCCCGCAACACTGCCCAACACATCAATGCGCTGTGAGTCGCTCACTTGCGGATCACCGCACAGCGCCTGCACCTCAGTGGCGATGGCACGCAAGGCGCTACGTTGGGTTGGCAGTTCCAGCGAGAACGCCAACAGTTTGAGCAGACTGAGCCGATCCGGCGCGGAGGAATCCGTCTCCTTCTGCTGCGCCTGCAATGCGGCGCGCAGCACTGGCACTGCCGCCTGCGCCTGATCTTGATTCAGCAAGGCATGACCGATATCGCCCAGCGATTGACGCAGCAGCAGCGGATCGTCCGCGTGACGCTGCTGCAGTCGGGTGGCGGCCGCCAACAACAGGTCGACGGTGCGCGGCTCGTGGCCGCTGTATTCCGTAGGCACCGCACCACCGATCACGTCCAGCAGCGCGCTCAAACGCGCTTCCGCACGCGCTGCCGCCTGCTCTGCACGTTGCGCCTGACGCAAGGTGCTGAC
>DEHW01000062.1:8455-17986 GCA_002352135.1 Lysobacterales bacterium UBA2790 | reverse complement strand
AGTTTGTCGAGCAGATACGTGCCCGATCCATCTGCCAATGTCCCACCGAAGCCAACTTGCGGGAGGGCACTGCCGGTCAGCATCAACGAGATGAAGATGGCAGGCACCATGTAGGCGAAGATCAGCACGCAGTATTGCGCGACCTGTGTGTAGGTGATGCCCTTCATGCCGCCGAGCACGGCATAGAAGAACACGATCGCCATGCCGATCACCACGCCCGTGTTGATGTCCACTTCGAGGAAGCGGCTGAACACGATGCCGACGCCACGCATCTGACCGGCCACATAGGTGAACGACACGAAGATGGCACAGACCACGGCGACCAGGCGCGCGGTATCCGAGTAGTACCGATCACCGACGAAATCCGGCACGGTGAACTTGCCGAATTTGCGCAGGTAGGGTGCCAGCAGCAAGGCAAGCAGCACGTAGCCACCGGTCCAGCCGAGCAGGTACACCGCACCGTCATAGCCCATGAAGGAAATCAGGCCGGCCATCGAAATGAACGAAGCCGCAGACATCCAGTCTGCCGCCGTTGCCATCCCGTTGACCACCGGATGCACGCCGCCGCCCGCAACGTAGAAATCACGCGTACTACCGACACGTGCCCACAGGGCAATGCCGATATACAGCGCGAACGACAGTCCGACGATGATGTAGGTCCAAAGTTGTACTGACATGGGTGTGTTCCTCAGTCTTCGTGGACGTCGTAGTCACGCTCGATCTTGTTCATGCGCCAGGCATAGAAGTAGATCAGGGCGACGAAGACATAGATGGCGCCTTGCTGGGCGAAGAAGAAGCCGAGCTTGAAGCCGAACAGACGGATGCTATTGAGCTGGTCGGCAAACAGGATGCCGGCCCCGAAGGACACCGCGAACCAGATCGCCAGCAGGATGAACATCAACCGCAGATTGGCCCGCCAATAGTCGGCGTGCCCCTTGTTCGTTGTAGACATGAACTTCCCCCAATAAATCAGAATGAATACTTGGCCATGAAATCAAGCCGGTTAAAGCCGCCGTCCGCGCCACTTTCTAGCTCACGCTTCACCGTCGAGAGCTCGACACCGAAATCCAGCTTCGGCACCGGTGACCAGAACAGGTTGGCGCGCAGGCTGTTGGCCTTGGCATTGGCGGACAGGCCGGTAAGCGCTGGGTCGTTGTCCACGGTAGCGAAGCCATAGGTGAGGTTGGAACGCACCGTGCCACCCCACACATGACGGTAGGACACATAGCCCGCAGTCATGTCCAACGCATCAAGATCGCCACCCGCGTCGAGCACCGCATCCTCAAAGAAGTTGAGGCCGACGTAGCGACCGATACCTGAGCCGGTGGTCAACAAGAACCGAACATCGTCGGCACCCAGCATCACCTTGCCCGCGAGGCTCAAGCCAAAGGCGGAATCCGTCGTCGAGGAACCGGCGTTGTCATAACGAAGCTGACGCATCACGCCCGCCAAGGACAACTGCCCCCATGCGCCCTTGTGGGTGTACTTCGCGGTGAAGTCGGGAATCGTGTTGTCGTCGGTGACGATACGTGCGCCACCGCCGAAGGGCAGGCTGGTTGTCTCGGGGTTTTCCAACGAGAACGACCAAGCACCACTGGTATAGCGAACCTGCGGTTGGCGGACGAACACCATGCCTTCGCCTGGACCAAGGAAGTCGGTCGATTCAGCAAGGGAAGCCAGGTCCATGAAGTTGGACCACTCTTGACCGAACAACCACTTGTCATAGGTCAGATAGGCACGACGCAGTACGGGGTTGTAGGTGTTGGTATTGCGCTCGTCGCCACTGACAGGCACGGCGAAGTCCAATTCGAAGCGGCTGCTCAACACATGGCCGTTGTCCAGCGCGGTGTCTGTGGTGAACCAGAAACGCGACTGTTTGGCGTGTGCGTCAAATACGGCCGATTCGTCCTGACCACCGACAGGCACAGCACCCGGCAAGTAGAAGTCCCGGCCCACGCTACCCGCCGCCGGATTAGCACCGTCGTAGTCGGTCTGCATGAAGTTTGACTTGATGAAGCCGCCGAAACCGAAGCGTGTGCCCGGATTGGCACCGGGAACGATCGTGACTGCCTGAATTGGCGGCGGCGGCGGTGCGGCACCCGGTGCCGCAGGCGCAGCGGGTGCCGGTGCGACAGGCGCGGCCGCTTGCTGCTTCGCCAGTTCCATCACCAGTCGTTCGAGCTCCGCTACACGTGCTTCCAGTGCGGCTTCACGTTCACTTTGTGCGCTGGCGCCCAGCGGAATCATCAAGGCACCGGCGACGGCCAGGGCCAACAGGCTGTGTTTGTTGCGTCGTTGAATGGTCATAAAGCACTCCCTCCCAGAGTTGCGAGCCGAGTCTGGGAGCGTCGCAGTGCAGCAAACCATTCCACGTTGGTCTAAGCCGCCGGTGTTTGCGGCGATTTTGCGACCATGGTCGAAGTGCTTGATCCAGCGCTGTTTTCCAGCGCTAGACTGGTTTCGAAGCGCGTGCCCGGCAGGCGCGCGACAACACAGAATCACTCATAGGGAGCACTGCGCATGTCCGCTGAAATCATCTATTCCGCCTCAGCCGAATTCACAGCGAAAGCGCGCTACACGCCGGAGACCTATGCCCGCGACTACGCCGAATCGATCAACAACAACGAGGCGTTCTGGGCCAAAACCGCCGAGCGTCTGGATTGGTATAAATTCCCGACCAAGATCAAGAACGTCTCCTACGACCCGCATCTGCTGCACATCAAGTGGTTCGAGGACGGTGAGCTGAACCTCAGCGTCAACTGTCTGGATCGTCATCTCGCCACACGCGGTGACAAGACCGCCATCATCTGGGAAGGCGACAGCCCGGACGAGAGTCAGCACATCACCTATCGCGATCTCTACGAGCGCGTCTGCAAATTCGCCAACGCGCTGCGCAATCTGGGTGTGCAACGCGGTGATCGGGTCACCATCTATCTGCCGATGATTCCCGAGGCCGCCGTCGCCATGCTGGCCTGTGCGCGCATCGGCGCCATGCATTCCATCGTGTTCGGCGGTTTCTCGCCAGATGCGCTCTCCGGGCGCATCGCCGACTGCGGCAGTCGTCTCGTCATCACCTCCGACGAGAGCATGCGTGGCGGCAAGAAAGTGCCCTTGAAGGCGAACGTCGATGCCGCGCTGAAGAATCCCGACACGAGCTGTGTGGAGACGGTGATCGTGGTGCGTCGCACCGGCACGCCCGTCGACATGCAGGCACCGCGTGATCGCTATTACGACGTGCTGGTCGAAGGCCAGCCCGCCGAATGCGAACCTGCGCGTATGAATGCGGAAGACCCCTTGTTCATCCTTTACACCTCGGGCTCGACCGGCAAACCCAAGGGCGTGCTGCACACCACGGGTGGCTACCTCACCTATGCCAGCTTCACCCACGAAGCCGTATTTGATGTACGCGATGACGACGTGTTCTGGTGCACGGCGGACGTGGGCTGGGTCACCGGTCACAGCTATGTCGTCTACGGTCCGCTGTGCAACGGCGCGACCACCTTGATGTTTGAAGGCGTGCCGAACTATCCCAGCGTGAGCCGTTTCTGGGACGTCTGCGACAAGCATCAGGTCACCCTGTTCTACACCGCGCCGACGGCTATTCGCGCCCTGATGCGCGAAGGCGAAGATCCGGTGAAACGCACCTCGCGCAGCAGTCTGCGTCTGCTCGGTTCGGTCGGTGAACCGATCAACCCGGAAGCCTGGGAGTGGTACTACCGGGTCGTCGGCGAGAACCGTTGCCCGATCGTCGATACCTGGTGGCANNCCGCTGCCGGGCGCGATTCCGCAAAAGCCCGGCTCGGCGACGAAACCCTTCTTCGGCGTAATGCCCGCCATCGTCGATGGTCAGGGCACCATTCTCGACGGCGCGACCGAAGGCAATCTGGTGCTCCTGGATTCCTGGCCGGGTCAGATGCGCACCGTCTATGGCGATCATCAGCGCTTCATCGATACCTACTTCAAGACCTTCCCCGGCATGTACTTCACCGGTGATGGCGCGCGGCGCGATGCCGATGGCTACTACTGGATCACCGGTCGCGTCGATGACGTGATCAATGTGTCCGGTCATCGCATGGGAACGGCGGAAGTGGAAAGCGCCTTGGTCGCTCATCCCAAGGTGGCCGAAGCAGCCGTGGTCGGTTGCCCGCACGACATCAAGGGCCAGGGCATCTACGCGTATGTCACCTTGAATGCCGGTGAAGAGCCCACCGAAGAACTCCGCAAGGAGCTGGCCAACTGGGTGCGTAAGGAAATTGGCCCGATTGCCACACCGGACTTCATCCAGTGGGCACCCGGCCTGCCCAAGACCCGCTCGGGCAAGATCATGCGCCGCATCCTGCGCAAGATCGCCGAGAACGCGCCGGACCAGTTGGGCGACACTTCGACCCTGGCGGATCCCAGCGTAGTCGAGAATCTGGTTCGTGAGCGGTTCCTGAAGTAACAAGGCCGACGTGAACGCGCACCACGCAGGCATGGACGCGCGCTGGCTGTTCGGGCAGTCTGACGGGGATCATCCTCCCCGTCCGGACGCCGAGCCCATCATGCGCGAGATCCTGATTGCCGATGACCACCCGTTGTTTCGCGATGCCCTGCGTCGCACGGTGGCGCAGATACTTCCGGACGCCAGACTGCTGGAGGCGGACTCTGTCGACAGTCTCAGCGAGCTGGCGCAACGCCATCAGCAGGCCGAGTTGGTATTGCTTGATCTGAACATGCCCGGCGCGCATGGCTTTTCGGCACTGGTCTATATGCGCGCGGCGTTTCCTACCTTGCCGGTATTGATCGTCTCAGCCCGCGAAGATCCGGCCTTGATGCGGCGCGCGCTGGGCCACGGCGCGTCGGGCTTCATTCCCAAGTCCGCCGATGTGGAACAGATCGCCAAGGCGATCAATGCGGTGCTGGATGGCGACACCTGGCTACCGCCCGGCGTGAGTAGCTCGGCGGTGTCACTCGACCCCGAAGAAGAAGCCTTGGCCAGCAAGATCGCCGAGCTGACCCCGCAGCAGTACCGCGTACTGACCATGGTCTGCAACGGCCTGCTGAACAAGCAGATCGCTTACGAGCTGAATGTGTCCGAGGCCACCATCAAGGCCCACATGACCGCGATTCTGCGCAAGCTCGGCGCGCATTCGCGNNGATGCATCACGCTGCGCGGCGTTCTGATCTACTCCCCCGCGTCGCCATCCATGTCCCGACACCGCGTGCCGCCACTGCCCAGCAAGGTCTGCCCGGTCTGCCAGCGTGCCTTTGCATGGCGGAAGCGATGGGCGCGTGATTGGGAGCAGGTGATCTACTGCTCCGACGCTTGCCGCAAACGCACACCACGGGGGCGTTGCGCCACGCTTGAGCCCGCCTTGCCAAGGCGGCGCTGAATCAGCCTGACACGTCAATCGTGCTATCGCGTGTCCTTCACGATCTCACCCGCCTTCAATACCACCGGAATCCGCTCCAGCAGCGTCACGTCCTGGGTCGGGTCACCACTGACCGCCACCATGTCCGCCCAACGCCCGGCCTCGAGCACGCCGACGTCGTCCCTCGCCAGCGCTTCGGATGCGTTGAGCGTTGCGCTCTGGATCGCCTCCAGCGGCGTCATGCCATAGCGAACCATAACGGCAAACTGCTTGGCGTTTTCACCATGCGGAAAGATGCCCGCATCGGTGCCAAACACCATCTTCACGCCCGCCGCATGGGCCTTGCGGAAGTTCTCGCGCTGCAGATCACCCACTTCGCGATCCTTGCGCAGGTTGTCCTCCAGCACGCCATTTTTCTTGCCTTCGCTCTGCGTGTAATCGGTGTTGTAGATGTCCATCGACAGCCACGTGCCATGCTCCAAGGCCAGCTCGATGCCCTTGGCGTCGATCAGGCTGGCGTGTTCGATGGTGTCCACGCCTGCGGCGATGGCATCGCGAATGCCGTAGGTGCCGTGCGCGTGGGCCGCAACCTTCAAGCCCCACATGTGCGCCTCATCAACAATCGCCGCCATCTCCTCGCGGTGCAATTGCTGCTGGCCCGGTTCGGTATTGCGTGAGAACACGCCGCCGGTGGCGCAGATCTTGATGACCTGCGCACCGTACTTGCGAATCTCGCGCACCCGCTTGCGGCCCTCTTCCGGACTGTCGGCGTTGTAGGGACTGTGCATCGCCATCGACGGCGGATAGAAGGTCTCGTCGCAGTGGCCGCCAGTCGCACCAAATGCATACGCCGCGCTGACCACACGTGGTCCGACCAACTGACCGGCGTCGATGGCTTCGCGCAGCCCGACATCGTTCCAATCGCGCGAACCGACATTGCGCACCGTGGTGAAGCCTGCCCGCAAGGTGCGCTGTGCCTGCGGCACCATCACCACCGACCAGAAGCGATCATTGAACTGCAAGCCGCTGTAACCGCTGTAGCGCGGATCGAAATCCAGATGGACATGCATGTCGATCAGGCCGGGCACGATGCTCAGGCCATCCAGCGTGACGCGACGCGCCTGCTCCGGCGCTGGCTGATCGGCGGCTTTGGGCGTGATCGAGACGATGCGACCATCGCGAATCAACACGGCGGGTTGTTCGATCCAACGACCACTGCGGACATCCAGCAAGCGCTCGGCGGTGAGCCACGTCTCCACCGCGTTGGCGTCGGCAACGCCGAACGCGGCCAAGCCAAACACGCACGGAAGCAGCTTGGAAAGGTGTCGCATGGTTCGTCTCCTCAATGCACAGTCCCGAGCAAGCATCGCATGTCTTGAGCCGTTAGCATGCCGTCTCCACGAGCCGGCTTGGCTAGAGCACGGCAGATTTCTTCGGCAATGCGAATGCTCACCACCCTGTACGAATACCGCACGCTCCTTTTCTGCTTTATGTTGCTCGCCAGTGCGCCGATCGCGGCCTCCGTGTCGCGCGTGGAAGAGCCATATCTGTGTGTTGAGTCTCGACTTGGCCGTAGCGCAGATGGTCACTGGGACGGACAAGCGCCGAGCCTCTGGATGGCAGCGCGACCATCCGGCGCATCCTGCGCAGACCTTGACTATGTGCGTGTCGATCCCACCGAAGCCGCTTCCGTGAGTGCAGAGCTGCGCGCCCGTGGGCAAGCGCAAGCGCGTGTGATGGTCGCGGACACGGTGTCACCTGGTTGGACTCCTGACCGCGTGCAAATCGATGCCTCGGTCAACTGGGAGGGCAAGAGTCGCAATGGCAAAGACGAAGCGGAAGTGCGTGGCAGCGCGGAATGGAAGCGCGGTCGCGACGAAGTCTCCGCACAACTGCGTGCCGAATACGAACGTAGCAACGATGTGCTGAAACAGAACGAACAAAACTTGCGTTTGCTCTGGTATCGCAACTTGAGCGGCCCTTGGTATCGCTCCACAGAAGCACAACTGGAGCGCAACCAGTTCAAGGAGCAGGGCCTGCTTTTCGACTATCTGTTTGCCCAGATCGGTCTGGGTCTGGGCTATCGACAAGAATGGACAGAGGACGCCGAAACGCGTCTGGCGGTGTCCTGGCACCTGTTCGACGTTCGCCTGCTTGACTACGATTTTGCGGTCGATACCAACGCGCCTTCGCTCACACTGACCAATACCCTCAAACTTCCTGCGCGCTGGCGACTGAACCAGTGGACGCATTGGTTCTTGTGGGAAGACGGTTCAATCGGCGTAGAGAGCGAGACCGAACTGCTGCTGGAAGCGGGCCATAACACCGCGGTCGGACTGCGACACGAGTACAGTCGCGACGCCGCGACGCTACAACAGTCGGACAAGAACGAGACTTCCCTGTTCTTGCGCTATCGGTTTTGAATCACCCTGCTGCGTGGAGGGCTTCACGTGACGATTCGAACAGTCTGGAAAACGTTCCTGCGGTACGCGCTGGTGGCTTGCGCATTTTCCGGCGGCCAGGCTGTGATGGCGGCAGAGACAAACGGCACATCGGAAGCGCCTCTGGTCATCGGCAACCGGACCGTGCACGTCTTTCGCGCGCCGCTGGGAGCCATCACACCGCTTGAGCGCGCCGCAGTGGCGAAGCAACACATCGAAACCGCCTTCGACCAGCCCGGCGAAGGCTGGACCTCGGTCGAAGGCACAGCAAACGGTGTGGTCGTGGCACTCGATGGCGTGCCGATGTTTACTGTGGTTGAAGGCGATGCGCGCAGTGCTCTGAACGAACGTGCCGAGGCCCTGGCCAACGAGGCCTCTCGCACACTGCAGAAGGCGTGGCTGGAACACCGCGAACACCTCGACCCCAAGCGCCATCTGTGGGCGGCTGGTTACTCGGCGGCGATTCTTTCCGCCTTGTTCCTGCTGCTATGGCTGCTCGCCAAGACCTCGCACCGCTTGCAGAGCTTCATCACACGACGTCTGGAAGCGCGAATTGATCAACTCTTGCCAAGTGGCGTGGGCGCGCATTTTGGCGATCTACTGTTGACGACGGCGGCGCGTGCAGCCGTGTTGTTGGTCTGGTTGATCGGTCTCATCGCCGTGTTTCTCGCCCTGGCTCAAGTGCTGTCGCGCTTTGCACTGACACGCGTTCTTGGCGAGCAGATGGTCGAATCATTGCAGGCCAGTGTCATGCTGGCTGTGCATGCCGTGGCGACCTCCCTGCCGGGTCTGTTCGTCGCCGTCCTGATCTTCCTGCTGGCACGCTTGTCGACACAGCTGTCGCGCTCACTGTTCGCGCGCATTGCGGCGGGTCGACTACGTTGGGGTGCGCTGGATGCGCACACCGCCCCCGTCACCGGTCAACTGGTCAGTGCAGCGATCTGGTTGTTTGCACTGGCGATGGCCTACCCCTACCTGCCGGGTTCGCAGACCGAGGCGTTCAAGGGTTTGTCGGTGTTGCTGGGTCTGATGGTCTCCATTGGTGCCTCCGGATTGATCGGCCAAGTCGCCAGCGGTCTGATTCTGGTGTTCACTCGCGCACTCCGGGTTGGTGAATACGTGCGCATCCAGGATCAGGAAGGCACGGTGATCCATCTTGGGCTGTTGGTCACGCGACTGCGTACCGGCATGGGCGAGGAAATCAGCCTGCCGAACTCCCTGGTCAACAGCCAGGTCACCCGCAATTACTCGCGCGACGCCGGCAAAGGCCGGTGCCTGATCGAAACCACGATCACGATCGGTTACGACGCACCTTGGCGGCAGGTACATGCCTTGTTGCTGGAGGCTGCCGCCACCGTGCAAACGGTGTGCAGCAAACCCGAGCCCTACGTGGTGCAAACCGCACTCAACGATTTCTACGTGAGCTATCGCCTGGTCGCTCAAATCGAAGTGCGCGCCGACAAGCCGCGAGCACGTGTGCTGGGCGAGCTGCACGCGGCCATCCAGGACGCCTTCAATCGCGCCGGTGTGCAGATCATGTCGCCGCATTACCTCGGCGATCCAGCCCAACCCAAGGTGGTGCCGGAAGGGCATTGGCTCGGCACACCGCCGCCCTGAGTGGAATCAAGCCTGCGGCGACGCAGGCGGCTGCGGCCCCAGCCATTGCTGTACACGGGCACGTCCCGCATCGCCCCAATGCTTGTAGGCCCACGCCCCAAGCGCCGCGATGATGGCCGTCA
>DEHW01000062.1:0-8284 GCA_002352135.1 Lysobacterales bacterium UBA2790 | reverse complement strand
ACCAGTGCTTCGCCGACCGCAATGGCCTGCCACTGCTGCGTCAACTGCAGCAACTTCTGCCGCACCATTTCGAGGTCGTCCAGGCCGACGGTCAACGGCGCACATTGGCGTGCCTGACACGTCACCTGATACAGATCCAGGAGATCCTGTGGCGGCGTGTTCCAACCAGCCCAACCATCGGCTTGAAAGACCTCGACCAGACGCTCCACACCATCACTTTCACTGTCTGCTGCCATCTGGAAGCTCGCCGCTTCGCCTTCGAGTACCCGGCCGATGAAGCCGCGTCGGTGCAGAACATGCTCGACCGCGTAGTGGACCATGTCGTGCGGGACGATGCCCTGTTTGGGGCAATCAATCCGCTCTGTGACCACGCCATCACGACGGACTTCCAGTTGGTCGGTCTTTGCTGCGCCTTTGGTGAAGATGAGTTGCACGTCTTGCTCCGTGTCTGCCGATGTCTGTCAGTGGCTTTGGCGTCGGCGCTTCTTGCTGCGCCACAAGCTACGGTAAGGCAATTTTTGCGGCCTGCAGGGAAACCCACTTCTTTCCGTTTGCCACCGCCTGCCGTCCCACTTCGGTGAAACCGAAGCCCACATGAAATCGCTCGGATGCCGGGTTGGGCGGATCGATGTCGTATTCGCAGGTGACCCACGGAAGCTGATGCTGTTTGGCGTAAGCGAACACACCGCCATACAGCAATTTGCCCAGTCCCATGCCCTGCGCTGCGCCGGAAACCACGACGCGATCAATGTAGAGAAAGGGTGCGTAGCGCTCGGTAAACCAGCGATAGTTGATGCTGTCGTAGTTGGCACCTTCGCGAAACGCGAGAACGAACCCCAACACCTCACCCTCCCGCTCAACGACGTGATGCCACGCCGCCTCGGCATCCAAGGCCAACAGCCTCGCCTGGTCCATCGGACTCAAGAAGCGCACCGATTCCTCATTCAAGGCAAGGATGGCGTCGTGATCGTTTCGAACCGCTGGGCGAAGAATCATGGGGTGGTCGCGAGCCGCTTGGGTTGATCGGCATTATTCGGAGTGCAATGACAATGTGCAAAGGCGAGTCACCGGCCGCAAAGGGGTTGTTCGCCAGCTGTTGCCCTCCGCTATGCTTGCGCCACCGCAGGGGCTTTCGGCGGGATCAGAACAACAACCGGTCGGCCACGCGCACGACTGCACCGAGGGGAGTTCCACCATGTCCGCGACGCCCGCCGTCAATTCGCCTGCGCGTGTGCTGTTTGCCAGCCTGATCGGCACCACCATCGAATTCTTCGATTTCTACATCTACGCGACGGCAGCGGTGCTGGTGTTTCCGGCGCTGTTTTTTCCGGGCAGCGATCCGAACGCGGCGGTGTTGCAGTCCTTGGCGACGTTCGCGCTGGCCTTCTTTGCCCGTCCATTGGGATCAGCGGTGTTCGGGCATTACGGTGACCGCATTGGTCGCAAAGCGACGCTGGTCGCGGCCTTGTTGACGATGGGCCTGTCGACCGTTGCGATCGGGCTGCTGCCGACACACGCCAGCATCGGGGTCTGGGCACCGGCGCTGCTGGCGCTGTGTCGCTTTGGTCAAGGTCTTGGACTGGGTGGCGAATGGGGCGGGGCGGTGTTGCTGGCGACCGAGAACGCACCCGAGGGCAAGCGCGGTCTGTACGGGATGTTCCCGCAATTGGGCGCGCCGCTGGGCTTCGTCGGCTCGACCGGCATTTTTCTTTTGCTGACGCATTTCCAGCCCGAAGCGGACTTCCTCGCGTGGGGCTGGCGCATCCCGTTCCTGGCCAGCGCAGTGCTGGTACTGGTCGGCCTGTGGGTGCGGCTGTCGATCACCGAAACGCCCGCATTCCAGCAAGCCATCGAACGCGAGGAGCGCGTGCGGGTGCCGATGCTGGCGGTACTGAAGCAGCACACGGGGCTGTTGATTCTGGGCACCTTGGCGGCGACAGCGACCTTCGTGATCTTCTATCTGATGACGGTGTTCACCTTGAACTGGGGCACCCGCGAGCTGGGTTTCAGTCGCGAGCAATTCCTTCTGCTGCAGATGATCGGCGTGTTGTTCTTTGCCATTGGCATTCCCGTGTCCGCCGTGATCTCGGATCGCATCGGTCATCTGCGCATGCTGATGATCGCCAGCGCGCTGATCGCTGTTTTTGGTTTGGGCTTCGGCAGTCTGCTGGGCGGCGGCGGGACGTTTTTTGCGCTCGCGGCCTTGATCGTTGGCCTGCTGATGACCGGTTTGACCTACGGTCCGCTGGGCTCCGGTCTGGCCGAACTGTTCCCCACCGCCGTGCGCTACACCGGCGCGTCCTTGACCTTCAATCTGGCCGGCATTCTGGGCGCATCACTGACGCCCTACATGGCGACCTGGCTGGCCTCACAGTACGGCCTGCCGTCGGTCGGCTGGTATCTGTCGGCGGCGGCCTTGATGAGCCTGTTGGCGCTGGCGGGCGTGGCGAAGATCTCCGGTCAGCGCTGAGCTGCGCTGGCGCAATGCTTGCAGAGAGGTTTTTCTGGCCTCGTCTACGTCGAGTCATTGCATGCCGCCCTTCCATCGCGATTCATGGCCGCGATTTATCTTGCTGGCGCTGCTGGCACTGGCAGCGCTGCATAGCGCGCCACTCCGCGCCTGGACTTCAGGCTCGCCACCGCTGACCCGTTTCGAGCCCAATCTCGACATCCACACGCAGAACTTCGCAATTGCCGAGGACGGCCAGGGCATCGTCTACGTGGGCAATACCGACGGCCTGCTGGAATTCGATGGCGGCCAGTGGCAGTTGCATCCCTTGCCGAATGGCGAACTGGTTCGATCCATCGAGGTCGACGCCGAAGATCGCGTTCTGGTCGGTGGCTACAACCAGTTCGGCTGGATGCAGCGCGATGGCAGTGGACAACTGCAGTTCCACGATCTGACTGCGCGCTTCGCCGAGGTCCTCGCCGGTCGCGAGTTCGCCGATATCTGGGATGTCCGACTCGCCCCGGAAGGCGTCTACTTCCGTGCCCTGCGCGATGTGTTCCTGTGGAATCCCGCGAGCGATCAGGTGGCGCACTGGTTTCATGAGGGCCGCTTCGGCGACCTGCGCCATCACGCCGGACGTACCGTGCTTCAGTTCCGTGGCGAAGGTCTACGGCGCTACGTCGATGGCGACTGGGAAGTCATGCCCGGCACCGCCGGACTCGACCTGTTGATTCATGCCTGGGTGGCGTTTTCTGAAGGCCGCTTGTTGGGGCTGTCGGCGCAAGGTGACTGGTGGTGGCTGGATGCCAAGGGCGAAGTCTCTACCGCCCGGATGCCCGCCTCACTGCCCCCGGCTCATCAGTTCTCTACCGGCATGGTCTTGCAGGATGGCAGCCTCGCGCTGGCTGGCAACATGGGTCAGGTTTGGCTGGTGGATGCGGCACTCGAAACAGCGCAGGCGATTCGCGTCGACGAGGGCTATTTGTCCGCGCTTGCCGCATCGCGCGCGGGTGGCGTGCTGATCTCAGCCAACCGCGCCATCTATCACCTTGCTTGGCCGTCGGCGTGGTCGGTGCTCGGCATCGAACACGGTGCGGAAGGAACCCTTGTCTCGTTGTTGCCGGATGCGGATGGCCCGTTGCTGGCCAGCAGCGCGGGGGTCTTCCGCTTTCTGACCAGTGCAGAGCAGGGCATTCGCGCACAGCGAACCGCCTGGATAGACGACGATGCCTTGGCATTGCTGAAGCTCGATGCTGACCGCTATCTCGTGGCCGCCTCGCGAGAGATTCTGCTGGTCGAGCACGATGTCAGTCGTCTGGCTCTGGCGGGCGACATCTATCCGCGGTGGTTCGCGCACTCGCGCTTCGTCAAGGGAAGAGTGCTGGTCGGCACCGAGCATGGCTTGCGTCTGCTCGATACCGCCAGCTCGCCGTGGCGGATCAGTGCGGCCTTTCCGCAAGCCGAAGGTCATCGAGTCAACAGCGTGGTTGAGCTCGATGCACAACGGGTAGTGGTCGGGATGGAACGGCATGGTGCCGCCTTGCTCCGCTTAACGACGCAAGGCGAACCGGCGCAGACGACGCGGATTCAGCTCGACAACCAGTCCGCCCACGGTCCGCGCGACGAAGCCTTCGTCATCGCGCTGAGCGATGGNNCTGCTGCGCCTCATCGAATCCAGCGCAGGCACGCTGTATGCCTTCAGCCACAGCCGCGTACTGCGACAGGACAAACAGAAGGGCTGGCGGGATGAGCCGGTGTCGCACTTGCGCCGTGGCGCCATCGAAACCGCAGTGGCCTTGCCGGACGATGGCCTGGCCTTGCTCAGCACCAACTCGATTCTGCTGCGTCGGGCGGAAGCCTCGGCGAGCACTCTCGCCAGCGCGCCGGGCGTGCTGTTGCGACAGGTGCGCCGCTCGTTGGACGCGGATCACTTCCTGCCGCTGCCATTGCGCGACTCGCAGGTTCAGGAGTTTGCCCAAGGCAACTTCGCGCTCAACTTCCAGATTGCCCTGCCGGATCTGAGCAGTGCGTCGGCACCGAGTTATCGCGTCCGTCTGCTGGGGCATGACACCGAGTTCATGCCCGCCTCATCGGCGCGCAACTACACCTACACGCGACTCGGCGCAGGCGACTACCAGTTCGAGGTTGAAGCGACCGACTCGCAAGGACGCACGTCAGTGCTGACGCCCTGGCATTTCACCATCACCCCGCCCTGGTATGCGCGGCCTTGGGCCATCGTGCTGGAATCCCTCGCCGCCCTGGTCGCCCTGGGCTTGTTGATCCGCTGGCTGGTGCGACGCCGAACCCGCCGCCTGAGCCGCGAGCGCCAACGTCTGCAGGACGAAGTCGCGCTGCGCACGCAGGAGCTGGCCGAAGCCAATCGCCGACTCGAAATGATCGCCAACGCCGATGGCCTCACCGGCATTCCCAACCGCCGTCGCCTGGACGACTACCTCGCGGCCGTCTGGCAACAAGGCATCGAACGCGGTCGCGCCTTGTCGGTGCTGATCATCGACGTCGACCACTTCAAGCACTACAACGACAGTAAAGGCCATCCCGCCGGTGATGCGCTGCTGCAGGCACTCGCCCGCCTGCTGACCAGCGGCCTGCGCCGCAGTGAAGACCTGCTGGCACGCTATGGCGGCGAAGAGTTTCTGGTCGTCATGCCCGGCGCGGAGCGCGAAGTCGCGGCCAATACAGCCGAGCAACTGCGCCGTCTGGTGGCGGAATCCGACCTGGACGTGACGATATCGATTGGCGTCGCCCGATGCACACCACACCCCGACTGCCGCCTAGCCGACTTGATCCAAGCCGCCGACGCCGCGCTCTACGCCGCCAAACGCGGCGGCCGCAACCGCGTGGAAATTTCAGCGGATCACGAAGGGCAATGAGGGCGCGTTTATGATTGGGGAGCCACGGCACTTGCTGATCGGCGGGATTGCGAGCGAGTTGGTGGCGTCAATTCCCTCGCTGTAACGGTCACGAATACGCGAATAAATGATCGCAGTCTATTACAGCGACGTAGAATGAACAGGCCAAAAACGAGGGTGCCGTCGCCGCATCACTTAACGAGGTAGCCCCCAGATGAATTGTTGGACCCACTCAAGGCGTTCCTCGCCTGAATTCGCTTGAGGCCAGAACTATCGTTTCCGCTGAGCCATTTATTGAAGTGTCCATTCAGTCTGGAGGGGTGTGCAATATTCACCCAAACACGACCATTTACGGAGACAGCCATGGCATTGATCTGCTTGAAATCTGCTGGAAATAATTTACGTATTAAGGCTTGGCAGTTTTTGACATAGGAATCAGTGTTCCCAAGAAAGAAGACCGCTTTTATTGATGCTGGTAGATCTGTCAAGAACTGCTTGGAGCAGCTGGCGATGATGTCGGGAATCTCCGAGAATGATTTTGTGATGAGTGGTCCTGTGCAAGCGAAAACATCTTTCCCTGCTTTGACGGAGGCTGCCTTATCAAGCCGAGAGACACTGCACCGGATAAGTGAGCCAAACGCGATGTTTGAGTCTGGGTTGGCTATTTTGGAATCGACACTCTCATGCATTTCCAGTGCACCAATGGCACGCAGCGCCTCGGTGAGACGTGGTCGCATGCCAGCGAATGCAACGTCCTCAAATGGACCCGATTCATAGATCCCCGCTTGTGTGGCTCCTTTGGAGAAACCAAGAACCAAGTATTCTGGATTATGTCCGCCACCCCATGCTCCAGGGTCATTGATCATCTTCCAGTCGTTGTTTGGCCTTCTCAAGTTGCCATCGGAGGAGTTAAAGCAAAGCCGACAGTCGATTTTTCCGTGTTTGGGTAGCATCAGCGCTTTCCTTGGAGTCCAACAAATGAACAACCTCCTGCGCCGTCCACATTTTTTTGTGGTCGGCAGTTCGGCCTAGTGATCATGTGAAACGATGTGACGGGCTTCTCCATCACTCGTTCCGCAAATGGTCGTGGCGATTGTGGGTGTTGCGGTTGGTCTTGCCAAGACGGGATTCGCGCCATGGCAGCCAAGAACGCGCGCACGCTACGCCACCAACGTTCACGGTAGACCGCTCCCGCTGATGGGCCACTATACGGCGGCGACAACTCACTGCGATTGCACGACAACTCACGCGACACCGACGAGGCGTGCCTCCCCAAACGCCGAGCTACCGACCGCAGGCTGCTGCCGTTACCCTCTTCAAACTCAATCTTCGCGCGTTCTTCAGCGCTCAAGTGTGTGTATTTCTGTCCCATGCCTGCAACCTACTCGATGTGGGGTGTTGCACTTGAAGGTTCAGGCTAAGTAATCGTCCGGAACCTGACAGTTAGCCCTCATGTAAGTTTGATTTTCCAAGGTTGCAGACAGAACAAAGGGTTTGGAGATTTTCTAGCGCCGTCTCACCGCCCTTACTCCAAGGAACTATGTGATCGACGTGCAGTTCCACGCCCGGAGACAAAGCGGGGCTGGCGCCGCACGCGCAACAAGTGAAGCGATCTCGTTGGAGTACGCGCCAACGAAGACGAAGGGAAGGATCGCGGGATGTTTTTGCTTTTGTCGTGCTGTCTTCGAGCGATGCGGGTAGCCCATTGAGATTTTCATTCGCGTATGCAACGAATGCCTCCAACGCACCGGTCCATGAGCTAAAACGCCGCTTGTATGGCCCCTGTGAAATCGAGGAAGGCGGTTTCGCTAGTTCACTACGCCGAGGCTGGCGACCATAGTGTTGCCAAAGCGTCAGTAAGTTCTCAAACAAACGATCATCGGAGATGTTAATTTCATTAGATATCGTGAGCCCCGCCTTTGAAATAGCGTTGTTCCAAGTACCAAAGCGTTTAGCCAGATTTGAATCATCGAATTTTCCGAGTTTCCGATACTTCGGCATTGATACAGTTGATGCCCCGATAATCTCCGCGACTCGCCGCAGATCGGCGAGCATTTCCTCGTCACTTACGGGCTGCCCGGAAACACGCGATACTTTGAATTTTTCTGTCTTCATATGTTTCTTCAGGATAATGAATTAAACCACGCATCGAATAGATGCAGGCTTGAATTAATTATTATCCTGTGCCCTGTGGAATAAGTGCGACGAGAAATTCGGTACCGCCAGGATATGACTGTCGAAAGTTGGCCTTGCGAGGCAATGTACCGATGTTGTACCAAGGATCCATCCAGCCAAAGGGAGTCTTGAGCATATAGTGGTCGCCGTCGTAGGGTGCATCACCTGAAATACATACGATGGTGCCGTGTGGGATTTCCTTTGGATTCCAGTCGGCAACGACTTTGACCCTTTTTTTCCAGAGGGCGAGCGCGAGGTGATGAAGTTCAAGCCCGTGGGGGGGCGCATTTACGGAACTCCCCTTGACTTCTTCAACAAGATTCTTCGCCTCTCGGTAGGAAATGCCTAGCAACGATGCAACACATGCCGCGCCGCAACCCCATTCGTCTTCTTGTTTAATCAATGCGTACTGCTGCGTCATGCACTCTCCTTAGCGTTCAACGACGAGAATAGACCCCATTTGCGCCGAAGCGCTGCGGAGGCGTGGACATTTGCTTGATACTCTGGCTAGAGATTACTACGGAAAATACCCGTTTAACACGACACCCAGGCCGAATCGAAACTGCAAAAGTGGCAGGACTAGAATTGCAAAAGGTTTCGTTGGCCCAATATGCTCTTTTGCTAGCGGCTGCGCTGCACGGGATACACGCGTTCCTCGCAGCTGCTGGGGATAGGAAATGGTTGCGCGCAAGCCACCCCCCCTCTCCTCAACCCCTCTATTCTCTCCTGACGACGTATTCCTCGCGGCTTGTCTTCCCCCAGAAATGCCAAAGGCCAGCTTTCGCTGGCC
>DEHW01000105.1:12275-13486 GCA_002352135.1 Lysobacterales bacterium UBA2790 | reverse complement strand
ACCATCCGTTGCGACATCGTCAGTGCCGAGGAAGAGATCTTCCACGGTGCGGCCGCAATGGTGATCGCGACCGGCGAAATGGGTGAGCTGGGCATCGCCCCGCGCCATGCGCCGTTGATCACCCGATTGAAGCCAGGGCATGTGCGGGTCATCCTCGAAGGTGGCGAAGAGCAGTTGTTCTACGTCTCCGGGGGCGTTCTAGAAGTGCAGCCCCAGGTGGTGACCGTGCTTGCAGACACCGCCATTCGTGGCAAAGATCTCGACGAGGCGGCCGCGCTGGCGGCCAAGTCCGAAGCCGAACGCGTCCTCGCCAATCGCACTGACGCCATGNNGAACGCCTGCGCAAGAACCTCAAACACTGATGACGAAACATTGAGCCCGCCTTCCATGCGGTATCACGGAAACGCCGACCTTCGGGTCGGCGTTTTTCGTTGCAAGGCGCCGGATGCGAATGATGCGGCTTCGAGCAGGCTGACTACCGCTATGATCGCCACGCCGAACCGTTGACCGAGGAGTCCATCCGTATGAGCCCATCCCTTCACGTCGTCATTCTGGCAGCAGGCGAGGGCAAGCGCATGCGATCACGCATGCCAAAGGTGTTGATGCCTGTGGCGGGCCGACCCATGCTGGCCCATGTCCTGGCTACAGCGCGGTGTCTGCAGCCAGAACGCGTGCACATCATCTATGGACATGAGGGGAAACAGCTTCGCGAAGCATTCGCCGATTCGTCTTGGGCGGATCTGAACTGGATCGAACAGACAGAGCGACGCGGAACGGGACACGCGGTGCTGCAAGCGCTACCACATTTACCCGAGCGTGCTCGCGTGCTGGTGCTATATGGCGATGTGCCTTTGATNNCAGGCGCAGACCTTGTCGGCATTGCTGCAGGCGCAGACGCCGCTGGCCGTGCTGGCCGCCGAACTCGACGAACCCACTGGCTACGGCCGCGTGGTTCGCAATGGCGAAGGACACGTGTCCGCGATTGTGGAGGAGCGCGACTGCACGTCCGAGCAGCGACAGATCCGCACGATCAACACCGGCATCATCCAGGCGGAAGTGTCCGCGCTGCGCGAATGGCTGGCGCAAATCCAACCCAACAATGCACAGGGTGAGTACTACCTGACCGATATTTTCGCACTGGCGATGCGTGATGGCTGTCCCGCAGACGTGGTCTCCACCCCGGATGCGATGGAGGCGATGGGTGCCAATGA
>DEHW01000105.1:0-12245 GCA_002352135.1 Lysobacterales bacterium UBA2790 | reverse complement strand
CTACGTAACACGACACTGGCGGCCGAAACTGTTGTTCATGCGCACTGCGATCTCGATGGTGTGGTGGCAGAACACGCATGCCTGATCGGCCCATTCGCCAGACTGCGCCCCGGCACCCGACTGGCCAGCGGCGTGCATATCGGCAACTTTGTCGAAACCAAGCAAGCNNATCACCTGCAACTACGACGGCGCGCACAAGCACCTGACGACCATCGGCGACGATGTATTTGTCGGCTCGAATTCGGCGCTCGTAGCGCCGGTCGTACTGCATGACGGAGCGACCATCGGCGCGGGCTCGACGCTGAGCAAGGATGCCCCTGCGGGCAAGCTCACCGTAGCGCGTGCGCGTCAGGTGACGCTGGATGGCTGGGTGCGGCCGAAAAAATCCTGAGCCGACCAATAAGCGGATCAGCACCAATTCAGCGTGGCGAGGTCGAGTTGTGCCACGCTGCGTACACGTTCTGGGAGGAACACCTCATGCGCAAACGTTCATCGTGGCTTTTGGCGACCCTGTTCTGTTCAAGCAGCTGGGCCTATCAACCTGAAGCAGGGCTGTGGTGGAACCCGGCCGAGAGCGGTACCGGTTTCAACATCGAGATCCAAGACAACGCCCTCGCGCTGACTGCCTATCTGGGGGAAGCCAATGGCGCACCGGTGTTCTATACCGCTTACAACCTGATGCAAGGTAATGCCCTGTTCGAAGCGAGTGTCTATCGATACAGCGGCGTTCAATGCGCCGGCTGCAGCTACCCGGGCGTGCCGAGTGCACAGACGGTGGGAACGGTGCGCATCGCCTTCGATGCCAACGATCCGCAAAGAGGCACCTTGACCTGGAACGTGCCGCCGCAGCCGATCCGCAGCATCCCGATCCAGCGCTTCCTGTTCGGTGAAATCCGTGCGGAAGATGGTAACGCGCCGGTTGAGGTCACCAAGATGTTGGGCGAATGGCATCTCACCCTCGATTTCAGTGAGTGGCCCAATTACAGTGCGTTCCGCTACAGCGCGGACGTGCTCGTGCTGGACGAGTTCTCTTACGACAACGGAACACGAACCTGGTACTACGACGGTTGCCGCCCGGAAACGTCATTGGACGCGACCTGCACGACCGCCGCGCTGCAATACAACAGTGCCTCCGGCTTCTACAACGCGACGCGTCAACGGCAAGTCACCATCATTGACGACAACAGTGTGAATTCGCAGGGCCAGCAGATGTGCGTGTATCTGGAAGCGCGCGCGCTGAGTCATGACTTCAGTGCTGGCTTCACGGGCAATGGCGATGGCGGATTCACACTCTATCCTTGCGGTGCGAATCCAATGAACTATGCGATGTATCCCCTCAAGGGCTTCCGCACTGCCAGCCGAACTTTTGTTCAGGAGGGCTACGGGCCGTCAAAGCGAGCGGATTCGCAGCCGTTTGACACCACTCAGCGCCAGCGCGAGGCGGCACCACTGAAGGCCGACATCGGCAAATCCGAACCGCTCACCGGCGTTGCCGAATTGCTCGCACAGATTCGTGCCGCCGAAGCGCGCGTGCTCGCAAAGCGTCGATAATCCGCTCGACCTCTGTCAGACGCCGCCGGAGTCATTCGGCGGCGTTGTCGTTTCCGGATTGAGCGCATGTCGGCCACATTTCCCATCGATGAACTGCTTCCGCAGATCCGTCAGACACTCCAACACCACACCCGACTGATCCTCGAAGCGCCGCCTGGCGCGGGCAAGACCACACGCTTGCCGCCCGCCTTGTTGGGCGAGGCATGGTTGGACACACAACGCATTGTGATGCTGGAGCCACGGCGCATCGCCGCGCGCTCGGCGGCCATGTTCATGGCCTCGGGGCTCGGCGAGGAAGTCGGAGAGCGNNGGGATCGGTGCCTTGCTGTTTGACGAATTCCACGAGCGTCATCTCAGCGCCGACCTCGGTTTGGCCTTGGCGCTCGACGTCCAAAACCAACTGCGCCCCGATCTGCGGATCGTGGTGATGTCCGCCACACTGGATGGCGAGCGATTGGCCCAGCAACTCGATGCGCCGCGGTTGAGTAGCGCTGGGCGCAGCTACCCGGTTCGGGTCATTCACCCCGCGCGACAAGGCAACGAACCAGAGGAAGCGCAGCTCAAGCGCACGGTGGAACTGGCTCTGCGCGAGAACGCCGGTGACGTGCTGGTATTTCTGCCCGGCCTGCGCGAAATCCAGCGCGCGGAAGTTTTGTTGTCTACGCTTGCCGATAGCGGCGAGGCCGAACTGCTGACGCTGCACGGAGAGCTGCCCGTTGAGCAACAGGCGAGCGTGATGCGTGCCGGTGAGCAGGGTCGTCGCATCGTGCTGGCCACCAATGTGGCGGAGAGCAGCGTCACCTTGCCCGGCGTGCGCGCCGTGGTGGATAGCGGTCTGGCACGCGAACCACGATTCGAACCGAACTCGGGCTTCTCGCGACTGACCACCGTCAGCATTTCCCAAGCCTCTGCCGATCAACGCGCCGGACGCGCAGGCCGCGTGGCACCCGGAACCTGCTATCGACTCTGGCCCGAGAGCCAGCGCTTGGAACCGGCGCGTCGCCCCGAACTGATGCAGGTGGAACTTTCCGGTTTGCGACTGGAGTTGGCCGCCTGGGGCAGTACCGCGCTGCCATTCGTTGATCCGCCGCCGACGGGTGCGATGGCGCAGGCAGAGGATCTGCTGCAAGCGCTGGGCGCACTGGACGGCAGTCGCAGCCTGACCGCGCTGGGCCGACGCATGTTGAGTCTGGGCACGCATCCGCGACTCGCCGCGATGCTTTGTGCTGCCCGCGACGACACCCAGCGCGCGGTGGCGTGTGANNTGGCAGGCCTTGCAGGACTTTCGCCAGCGTCGATCCTCGCCCGAGCTGGATCGCGCCGCCTTGGCGGCCATTGATCAGGCCGCGAAGCAATGGCGACGCCGAATGGGCCTCCGCGAGCAAAAAGAAGACGCGTCGCCGCATCAGCTTGGCGAGGTTCTGCTGCACGCATTTCCGGACCGCATCGCCCATGTGCTGCCGAACGACCGTCTGCGTTACGCCTTGAGCAACGGCCGGATGGCGCGACTGAATCCCGACTCACCATTGGTGGGAGAACTGTGGCTGGTGATCAGCGAGTTGCGTGCCGACACGGGTGATGGCTTGATTCTGCGCGCGACTGGCGTCGACGAATCGGCTCTGCAATCCGCTTTTCCCGAGCGCTTTCGCGACGTCGACGAGGCCGGATGGGATGAGGACACGCGTGCTGTCACCGCCGCGCGCGTACGGCGTTTTGAACAGATCGTGCTGTCCCGAAAGCCCATCGGCAAGCCCGATGCCTCGCTGTGCGTGAACGGCTTGTTGGCGGGCATACGACGCCTTGGTTTGCAAGCGCTGGAGTTCAGTGAAGCGCAGCAACAGTGGCGCTTGCGAGTTGCCTTGCTGCGTCAGCACTGTCCCGAACTGGCNNTGCGCGCGCGGCTCGACCATGCACAAAGACAGGCATTGGAGAGGCTGATGCCAACACGCATTCGCGTGCCCTCCGGGATGGAACGAGAGATTTACTATCTCCCGGATCACTCGCCGGTGCTGGCCGTCAAGCTGCAGGAACTGTTCGGACTGGCGGATACGCCGAGCATTGCCGATGGCAGGATCACATTGACCCTGCATCTGCTGTCACCAGGCGGTCGACCGATCCAGGTGACCCGGGATTTGCGGGGGTTCTGGGAGCGCACCTATGCAGAGGTCAAGAAAGAGCTGAAGGGTCGCTACCCCAAGCACCCGTGGCCCGATGATCCGTGGACCGCGCAAGCTACGCACCGCGCCAAGCCGCGAGGTACGTGAATATCTTGCGCGGTCAGCGTTGCGCGGGCTGCTGCCGAACTGAGCCGGCCCAAGCCCTCCACTTGACCCATGCCAGGATTCCGAAATACAGCGCACCCGCTACCACGACGGTTTGTGGTTGCTCCACCCACAGTCCGCTACCCGTCAGGCCGAGTTGCGGCTGAATTGCTTCGGTGAGGCCAAGGCGAGGGATAGGCAAGAGCACGGTGGCAAAGACCGCTGCGAGATAGGCAACCACCTGCAGTGCCCACATGGCCTGACGCTGTTGGCGATGCTGGGGATCGGCCGGACTGGTGGAAAACAGATCTTGCACCTTGCCGAGCAACAGCCAGGCAAAGACCACTACAGGCCACCATTCGCCAAACGCCAACGCGAAGGCGGCGATGAACGCGGCGTAGAGCAGACCAAAGCCGAGGAGGGCGACCACTTGCGCCCGGCGTGAATGCGCGCGCGACTCCAGCAGCCCGCCCAACATGCCGGCGGCGTGCACCAGCACAAACTCGACCAGCATTGTCAGCAGGGCATTGCTGACGGCCCGGGGGCCGAGCCAAAGCGGTGCCATCCATAGGCTCAGGAAGACCGCGGCAGTGATGGCATCCGGCACAGCGCCGAGTCGTTGCAGCCAGGCAGTGTTGGTCGTCATTGAATTCACTAGATCTCCTCAGCAGAGGCGTAGATCGGTACTTCGGCGCTGCGCTGAAACTCGAAGATCAACGAGGTTTCGATATGTGCCACTTCGGGTCGCTGAGTCAGCGCAGTCAGCGCGAAGTCGCGCAGGTGATCGGAGTCGCGCACCGCGACGTGGACCTGGAAATCGTTGGCACCGGCGAGATGGTAGAAACTCACCACTTCGGGAAGGCCGAGCAGGTGTGCGCGAAACGCATCGAGCAGCTCACGCGAATGCTGGGTCAAGCGCACAGCCACCATGGCCTGCAAACCGATGCCGATGGCGCGCGGGGAAAACTCGGCGTGATAGCCCTCGATCACCCCGGATTCGCGCAAACGACGGACGCGCTCCAGTGCCGTCGATGGGGCGATGCCCAGGCGTTCGGCCAGCGTCTTGTTGGGCAGGCGAGCGTTGTTTCGCAAAGCCTGCAAGATGGCGATGTCGATTCGGTCCATGTCTGATTCTTGTGGCAGTTGCGAAATAGTATTCGGGAATGGGTTTCATGGCAGATATTCCTTCTAGGCTTCGGTCACATCACCGAATCAGGAAGACCGTCATGCAATTTGCTACCGCATTGGTTCACGCCGGTCGCGAGGATCTGCACCAGTTGGGTGTGCATGCCTTGCCGATAGACCTGTCGACGACGTATCCGGTGGCGGATCTGGACGTCGGGACACAGTCCTTTGACTCACTCGTAGCAGGCGCAGCGACAGCGGAAAATCCCATCTACGCGCGTTTGTTCAATCCCACGGTGGCGCGTTTCGAGCAAGCCATTGCGGCACTCGAAAGCACCGAGGCCGCCGTGGCCTTTGGCTCCGGCATGGCCGCGGTCAGTGCTTGTCTGCTGGCGGCAAGACAACGTGGCGAAGAAATCCTGGCTGTGCGTCCGCTGTATGGCACCAGCGACCATTTGCTGCGCAGTGGTTTGTTGGGTGTGCGGGTGCGGTTTGTCGAAGTCGAGCAGATCGCCGCGTCGATTACGCCGCAGACCGGGCTGGTTTTCATCGAGACACCCGCCAATCCGAATCTCGACTTGATTGACATTGCCGAAGTGGTGCGCCAAGCCGGTGATGTGCCGGTGCTGGTGGATTCCACCTTCGCGACGCCGGTGCTGCAGCAACCGGCCACACTCGGTGCTGCCCTGGTGCTGCATAGCGCGACCAAGTTTCTCGGCGGCCATGGCGATGTGATCGCAGGCGTCGTGTGCTGTAACGAAAAGCACGCGGCCACACTTCGCCAGGTGCGCGCGGCCACTGGCGGCTTGTTGCATCCGCTGGGGGCCTATCTGCTGCATCGCGGCTTGCCAACGCTGCAGTTGCGCGTCGAGCGTGCGCAGGCCAATGCGCAGATTCTGGCGCAACGCCTGCGGGCGCATCCACGCGTCGAGCGCGTGATGTATCCAGGACTCGACAACGTCAAGAACAGCCACCTGCGGCAAACCCAGATGCGTGGACCGGGCAGCCTGATGAGTTTCGACGTGAAGGGCGGCTACGGCGAGGCCGTGCAGATGCTGAAGGCGCTGTCCCTGATGACGGTCGCCGTCAGCCTGGGATCGGTCGATACGCTGATCCAGCATCCAGCGGGATTGACCCATCGGGTGGTGGCCGCCGAGGATCTGCAGCGCATGGGCATCGGACCGGGGACCTTGCGTTTNNATCGGGCATGTCCTGATCCGGCCCTTCCTTTGACTGCTCGGAGCCATGCCATGTCCAGTCTTGCCGTTCGACCTGATCCCAGCCGCGTATTTGGAATCGCTATCGCCGTCAGCGTGCATATCGCTGCGGGAATGCTGTTGTTGATTGGCGTCAGCCCGATGTGGAATCTTCCGCAAGCCATCGATGAGCCGCTGCAAACGGTGTGGATTCGGCCCAAGCCGACACCCGTCGTTCCGGTGATGCCGGTGGCACCGCCCAAGCTGGAGGTGGTCAAACCCACGGCCACACTCGCGCCGACGCCGCGCATTTCCGTGGTGGAGACCGTCCATCCACAGCCCATCGCGCTGCATATGGTCGCTGATCCAGTTGAGATGGCGGCGCCAACGGTCGTCGATGTGCCCGCAGAGGTGCCAGTCGCGGCGACGCCTTCGGCGCTGGCCTACGCCTTTGCGCCTCCGCCCGCGTATCCGATTCCGGCCTTACGCCGTGGCGAAGCGGGGACAGTCTGGTTGCGCGTCGAGGTGGATGCGCAGGGCAGACCGACCGAGGTGACCGTGCAGGAGAGCAGTGGCTCCAAGGCACTTGACCAAGCCGCTCGCAAACAAGTTCTGCAACGCTGGCGCTTCGTGCCCGCAAGGCAAGGTGATCGGGCGGTGGCAGCGGTCGGACTGGTGCCGATCGTGTTCAGTCCGGCCGGTTGATAGACGTTCACCACAGTTGGGGCGCTGTTCGCCGAGGCGTCGTCGCCAGCTTCGCGACGCCCCGGGGACGGATGTTGACCTGCGGGACGATCAGCGCAGCATCCAACCGGTGATGGCGTAGCGTTCTTCATCCGCCCAAGGTTCAACGGTGGACACAATGTGCTCGGTAGGCACGCGGAACAGCGACAGCGCATTCCAGCGCGGCAGGAAGGTTTCGCTGACGCTGCCTGCCGAGTCGACGAAGTGCAGCAAGCCGCCCCAATCCGCGCGCCAATGCTGGCTTAGATTGATCACGTACGCGAATAGGCGGCCCTCGTTCTGATCTTCGTCACTGTGCTGGCGCAGAAATTGCCCTCGTCGGTACCTCGTCGCTTGAGCCCCAATTCGCCGGATAGCGGGTTCTCCGGTCAATTCGCGAGCAAAGGCCAGATAGTCCGGTGTGTTGAAGAATTCCAGAATCCTGTGCAGCAGAAGTCCGGGGTCACGACCTTGCTGATAGGCAGTGACCATTTGGTAGCTGTCGTAGGCGAAGTGATAACCGCCGCCGCGCGCACCGTGCGCGGTCGTACTGAACAGCGCGGTACGAGCGAGGTCGTCCATGCTGTTGTAGGTGTGCGCGTCGATGGTTCGCGGGCCGTTGGCATCGCGCAGAGCCAAGGTCCAAGGCACTTCATTGACCAAATGGTCGCGCAGCAACTGCGCAGCGTGATCTTGCAGAAAACGCGGAATCTGCACGCGCCCGGTGGCGTGCAGTTGAGCTCTCGCCGCAGAAACATCAAGGTCGTTGTTGATCATCAGTAACCCGCCGCCTGTCCGTCCTTGCGACTTTCTGAAGCGCCGATGTAGATGCCCTGAGCGTGATCCCGTGCGATGGCCTGATAGCCGCCATACGGGCCATTGGCGAACTCGACGTGATGTCCCGCGTTCATCAGTGCGCGAATGGTTTCGTAGGGGAAGCCGCTTTCCAGTTGCAGCACGCCACCATCGGTCATTGCCAGATTCTGACCCGTTGGCTCGGTGCTGCCGTCGTGGTGGATGCGTGGCGCATCACCGGCTTCCTGCAGGTTCATGCCGAAGTCGATCAGGTTGATCACGATCTGCGCGTGGCCCTGCGGCTGCATCGCACCACCCATCAATCCAAAGCTCAGCCAGGGTTTGCCGTCCTGGGTGATGAAGGCCGGAATGATGGTGTGGAACGGTCGCTTGCGCGGCGCGAAGCTGTTCGGGTGGCCCTCCTTCAGAACGAACATCTCACCACGATCCTGCAGGATGAAACCCAGTCCCGGCGGGGTCATACCCGAGCCCATCCCGCGATAATTGGACTGGATCAGTGACACCATCATGCCGTCGGCATCGGCGGTGGTCAGATAGATCGTGTCGCCCTCATTCAAGGCGGGATTGCCTGCTTCGACCGTTTTCGCGGCGCGTTGCGGGTCGATCAGGCGGCGTCGTTGATCGGCGTAGGCGTCACTGATCAGCGCGTCGACCGGCGCGGGCGCGAAGGCGGGATCGGCGTACCAGCGGGCGCGATCTTCGAACGCCAGTTTCTTGGCCTCGGTGAATAAATGGACATGCTCGAAACTGCCAAAGCCATAGGCCTTCAGATCAAAGCCTTCCAGCAACTGCAGAATCTGCAGGGCGGCAATGCCCTGCCCACTGGGCGGCAGTTCCCAGACGTCGTAGCCGCGATAGTTGATCGAGACGGGATCGACCCACTCGCCATGATGCTCGGCGAGATCGTCCTCGCTCAGAAACCCGCCCTGCGCCTGCACGTAGTCGGCGATGGTCTTGGCGACGCGACCACGGTAGAAGCCATCGCGACCTTCTCGCGCGATGGTCTCCAAGGTCTCGGCCAGAAATGGATTGCGCCACAGTTCGCCCTTGCGTGGCGCGCGTCCACCGAGGGTGAACTGTTCGATGAAACCAGGAAACTTTGACAACACCGGCACGCTACGCGCCCAGTAGTAGGCGATGGTTTCATGCACGGGATGACCGTTGCGGGCGTAGTCGATGGCCGGTTGCAGGTTGTCGCGCATGCGGCGTTTGCCAAAGCGTTCGTGCAGGGCAAACCAGCCGTCGACCGCGCCCGGTACGGTCACGGGCAGCGGACCATGCGGCGGGATATCGCGGTAACCGTGGTCGACAAACCACTGCAGACTGAGTGTGGCGGGTGAGCGGCCATGGCCGTTGTAGCCATACAGTTTGCGTGTTTTGGGATCCCAGACGATGGCAAACAGATCGCCGCCAATCCCGTTGCCGGTGGGTTCCATCAGGCCCAAGGCCGCGTTGGCGGCAATCGCGGCATCGACCGCGCTGCCGCCTGCTTTCATCACTTCCAGCGCGATCTGGGTGGTGAGTGGATGCGATGTCGCCGCCATCGCATGCGGCGCAAACACCTCGGAGCGCGTCGCGAACGCTGCGCCGGTGATGCGGTCAGCACCCATCATCGGTGTAGGGATCAAGCTGCCAGCCAACATCACGGCCAGACTGAGGGGCTTCAAGGGCATGGTCGATGGCTCCTTCCGTGCGGGTTCCAGGGCAGCTTCATCGCTATCGAATCAGGCTGCAAACGGGATGTGTCGCAGTTGTGCCCGCAGATCGCTGCAAGGTGTCCGCGTCAGACGCGGATCGTAGCCTGCATCAGAAGCCATCGGGGAGGTGAGTGAAGTAAGCGCCAACGGCGAGGCCATCTTCATCGACCTCCAGAAAAACGCCTTCACCGCTGCGCGCGGCGTTGAACCAGGTTCCGCTCATCCAGCCAAAGCCGCTGACCTGATCGAATGCACTCGCGCGGCAGGTGATTGCGGCGTTTGAATTCAAGATGCGCACCATCTCGTAGCCAGAACTGCCGAAGTTGGCTGTGTCAGCGCCTGTCGACGCGTAGGAAAAGCGGGCGTGATCGCAATCGAGGAACTCGAAGCGGATGCTACCCCAGCGCTTGCGCACGACATCATCGGGATCGAACGCCTCGCCGAATACGGTTCCGGTGGCGCTGTACATGTCCAACGCAACGGTCTTGCCGCTCGCCAGCCCAGGGCCGGACACCCAATATTGAGTTCCGATCTGACTGGCATCGACGGCCTGCGTCGGGTTGGGCAGCAAGGTCAGGAAGGTGCCGCCTTCGATGCCGCTGTCTTTGGCGTCCAGCAGGCTGCCCAAGGCCGCGCCGCTCTGTCGATCAAATCGATATACGCGTTCGTTTGGTTGCGCCAGCACGAGCAGACTCCCATCCGGTGCCAGCGCCATCCCGGTCGGTCGTTGCAAGCCGCTGATCAAGCGTTCGACCAAGCTGCCGTCGCTCAGACGATAGCGGTACACCGCGCCGCTCAATTCGCCGGTCACCAGAAAGGTCTGTCCGCCCGGCTCAAACAGGATGTTGCGGGCAGCGTTCAAACCGCCGCTGCGCGCCGGGACAAAGCTCGGCTGAATCTCGTTGGTCAGCACATTCATGCGCAGCACGCTGTCGGAGTCGTAGCCGGGCACGTAGAGCAGTCCGTCCGGGCCGAATCCCATGCCGTTGTCGGCCCCATCGAGGCCGCTTCCGACGGGTAAGGCGAGATCGAGCAGCGCGCCTGTCTGATCGTCCAACCGCAACACGCTGCTACGCGAATAGCTGGCGACGTAGACATTATCGTCGGGGCCAAAATCGAGTCCGGTGGGATCGGTGTTGGTGTCCAGTTGCGCGAAGGTGTCAACGAATGCATAGGTGCTGGCGTCGTATCTCAGGATGCGGTTGTTGCCTTCGCTGACGACATACAGGCGGCCATCCGAGCCCAAACGGACCGCTTGCGCGCCGCTGATTCGACCACTGCTATCGAGGTCGCGCACCTTGGTGCCCGTACATGCATCAAACACCACGACATTGCTGGAGAAGTAGCCGCTGACCAGCAGATGATGGCTGCACTCGGCGGACACGGCGCGGGTGCCACACAAGGCGGCGATGGCAAGCAAGATGGGTGACAACAGGCGTTGGCTGGACATGAGCGGTGCTCGTAGGGAAGGAGACGTCAGCCTGCCCAGGCACGAGGCGGTGTGGCCTGCGCGAAGGCTCCGTAAATCCGCCTTTTTTTCTCCTTTTTTGGTTGGTGCTGCCGCGAATTGGCCGCCGAAAGGCCGTTTCCCGCTGATTGGGCGGCGGTCACCTGGGGCCTGCGCGGAAACGTCGAACGCCTATAGCATGGCGTCATGTCGACGCCTGATTCCCACAACGCGCCTTTGCAATTCGGCGACTGGACCTACGACCCGACTCGTCGCCTGCTGCAGAAGGCGGGCGAGGAAAAGCGGGTCAAGCCGCTGTTGGATCGTTTGCTGCAGCGCTTGACCCGGAGCCCGGGCGACGTGCTTGGTCGAGACCAATTGATTGCCGAGGTCTGGACGCGCAGCCATGTCAATGACGAGGTGCTGTCGCGTGCGATTGCCGAGTTGCGCGCCCTGCTTGAGGACGATGCGCGCGAGCCGCGCTACATCGAAACCCTGTCCAAAGGTGGCTACCGATGGACGATGGCGGTTTCGTTTGGACCATCGACGCCCGTGTCGCCCGCGACCAACCATGGCTCGGNNCTGGTTCAATGGTTGACGGCGTCGACCGACAAAGCCGATTCGCCTTGGCCAGACCTGCTACATGCGCGGCCACTGACAGCGGATGCGCAACTGGAGTTCGACCCCCGATTCGATCGTGATGGCCGCGTCGCCTATATCCGTCGGGCGGTCGAATCCACGGCCAGCGAGTTGGTGCTGGCAGACCGACGTGGTCAGCGTGAACGCGTGCTATGGCGCACGCCGCATGCCTTGCGTCACCCGGCACCGGCGCCGGATGGCAGTGGCATCGCGGTATTGCATTGGCCGGCCGGACGCTGCGAAGTCTGGTTGGTCGACTTGCTGGATGCGCCACCAAGACGGCTCGGTCAATGTGCGCTCTCGGCGAGCCTGGAATGGACACCGGATGCGACCGCGCTGTTGTTCACCGGTGTGGCGGAAGATCCAGCGGCGTCGGCGGGTCTGGTGCGTCTTTCGCTATCAACAGGTCAAGTCTCGCCACTGACCGCGCCCGCCAATGAGGAAGGTCAGCATGTCGATCCGCGCCTCTCGGCGGACGGGCATTGGCTGATTTACGCCAGTTTGCGCAACGAAGAACGTCAGCTCTGGCAAACCGATTGGCCCGGACTGCGCCAGCGGAAGGCGCTGCTGGGACGGCCGGAGCCCATCGATGCGCATGCATGGGCGGCCAATGGCTCGGACATCTGGGTCGCGGGTGATTTGCTTCGCTACCGTGCTCTTCACCGGCTGCGACCGGATGGAAGCATCCAGTTGATGGGCGGTCGCGGCGCGCAATCGGTGGATGTCGCTACGGATGGGTCGCTGGTGTGGACGCAGGCCGAGTATGACGGTGACGTGTGGCTGAGCGAGA
>DEHW01000067.1:2727-3825 GCA_002352135.1 Lysobacterales bacterium UBA2790 | reverse complement strand
GCGATCAGCTGGGCGCGTGGCACCCGAGGTTGCCCCCAAACTGCTTCCTGATTAGCGCGATCCGTCAGCCAGACAGGAAGGGATGGCGCGGAGCGCCTTTTCTGTCCAGTGTTTGGCGTGGATGAGCGTGTGAACCGCGTGTCGCAGGATCGCTGCCAGGTTGAATCGGTGGTTGAAGCGCCAAGCGGCTTCGGCGAGGTAACGATGGGCGTACTTGGTGAATCGAATGGCGTGGTAGGTGCCATCCAGAGAACGCTTGATGTTGCCCAGCACCGTGTTTACCCAGCGACTGCGAGTTTGATTGCAGGCACCGCGACGACTGTCGGCGACCAGCACGGTGTGCGGATGCCCGGCCTCGCGCAAGGCGTTGAATGCGGCAAGACCATCCGTAAACACTTCGGCATCGGCGGTCAGATGGCGTTCGCCCCATGCGGCGAGGGCGGTCTTGCTGAAACTGGCGAGCGGGGTCAGTACGGCATGGATGGGGTGATTGTCCTCGGTGGTTTCCAAGGCAATCAGAAAGGCTTGTTTGTTTTCCGAGCCACGCCCGGCCTTGCCNNCGACTCAGTTCCAGCGCCGCCACGTTGTTCTTGCTCTGCGTCAGCAGCCAGATCGCTTGAAACCACACGGTCAACGGCAGACGACTGTGCGCGAACATCGTCCCGGCCACCAGACTGGTCTGCCGTCGGCACCCGCCGCATTGCCACAGCGGCTTACCCCGGTGGCGAAACAGGCTCGCCGTACCACCACCGCAGCGTGGACAGACAAATCCCTCCGGCCAGCGCATCTGCGTCAGCTCGGCCTCGCAGGCCGCCTCGCTGCCGTAGCGCGACTGCACATCACGCCAGGACATCCCTCGTTGAAACTGCACCCGATTCATCGCCATCGCCGCATCCTCCGCTTGCTGGAGGACCAAGCATCCGACGCGCTCGTCTCAGCAGCAGAGACTTGGCTGACGGATCGCGCTAATCAGGNNTCCGAGCCACGCCCGGCCTTGCCGCCGTTGCGCTCACCGCCGAGATACGCGTCGTCGATCTGCACCAGACCGCCCAGTTGTCGCTCGCTTTCAGACGCCTGCATGGCCTGCATCAGCTTGTG
>DEHW01000067.1:0-2660 GCA_002352135.1 Lysobacterales bacterium UBA2790 | reverse complement strand
AATCCCTCCGGCCAGCGCATCTGGGTCAGCTCGGCTTCGCAGGCCGCCTCGCTGCCGTAGCGCGACTGCACATCACGCCAGGACATCCCTCGTTGAAACTGCACCCGATTCATCGCCATCGCCGCATCCTCCGCTTGCTGGAGGACCAAGCATCCGACGCGCTCGTCTCAGCAGCAGAGACTTGGCTGACGGATCGCGCTAATCAGGACCACGCTTGGGGGCGGATGTATTGCCCGTACAACGATGAGGAATGTCGCTGCGGCGAGTTCTGCATCACCAGCATATGGAGCACGCCGAAGAATCCCAGCAACCACGCGCGCGCCTTGCGGCGCGTCGTGGACAACTGCACCTCGCACCGCCAGCGGCGCGAAGCTGACGATGGTGCCAAGGAGTAGCGCGATGGAATACACCTTCACTCTGAAATACCAGCTCACCGATGATGACCGCGACCCGGATGCACTGGTGGAGCGCCTGGGCGAAGCCGGCTGCGACGATGCCTTGGTCGGCATCGGGCAGCCGGGGCGGTTGGCGCTGGAGTTCACCCGCGAGGCAGCGGATGCGGACGAGGCCGTGCGTAGCGCGCTGGCCGATGTGCGGCGCGCCGCACCGACAGCGCGACTGATCGAAGTGGCGCCGGATCTGGTTGGGCTGACCGACGTGGCCGACATCGTGGGCGTGTCGCGGCAGAACATGCGCAAGCTGATGCTGGCGCATCCGGGCAGTTTTCCGGCGCCGGTGCATGAGGGCAGCGCGTCGATCTGGCACTTGGCGGACGTATTGGACTGGTTGCAGGCCAAGGGCAGTTACTCGCTGGCCAAGGACGTGTTTGAGGTGGCGCGGGCGGCCTTGCAGGTCAACGTGGCGAAGGAGGGACGGCGATTGCCGCGCTCGGCATCCAAGGCACTGGAAGCCTTGGTTGGATGAGCGCCGTTGCTTGGCCTTACGCCTCGCTCGAACCCGCCCGAACAGGGCGGGTTTTTCGTAGATGGACATCCGGCTTCGAGACGCCAACGCGCGGAGCCTGCTTTCGTTCTTCGACCCACGCTTCCACTTCGGCCAAGTCCCACACCACGCAACGCGGCGTCAGATTGAAGCGGCGTGGGAACTCGCCGCGGCGCTCCATTTCGTAGATCGTCGTTTCAGCCAGGGGGACGATCTGCCGCAGTTCCTGGCGGCGGATGGTGCGACGGAAGGGCAAGACACTGCGCTTCGGGAACTGTGGGAGATCGTCGTAGGCGTCCGAGCCGGGCAGGGGAACGGATACCGGGCGCGAAGAATCCTTGGCGCCGGTGTCTCGGCTGTTGAGCTTTGTCGGGTTATTCTCCATATCGCACTCCGTGAGCGTTCAGCGCTGCAAGGTTCACTGCCGCACGAAGTAATGGTGGCTTTCATTGACTATCGTGGAAACTCGTTGGAGCGTAGAGAAGCGTATTCAAGAACAGTAGTTAAGTGAAAAGGGCAGGGGCATGGCAACTGTGACGGTTTCTCCGATCCACTTCGAGGACTACAGTGGTGTTCAGTTCGAGCGCCTTGTCTTTGCATATCACGTGCGCGCCGGCTGGCGTGACTTGGTTTGGCACGGCCAATCTGGAGGCGATCAAGGGCGGGACGTCTCGGGCATCGAACTGTTTGATGGCCAACCTGCACGCAAGACCATCATCCAGTGCGCGAACAGGGACACGCTCACGTTGGCGAAAGCCAAGGGCGACATGACCAAGGCCGTCAATGCTATAGGCGGAACGCCAGATGCCTTCAAGTTCGTCTCTCGTGGCGCTGTTTCGGACGCCAATCGCACTCGGATCGAGCAGGCCGCAGCTTCCCTGGGGATTCCTCATGTAACGATATGGTCGGGTGTGGAGTTCGAGGAAAACCTGCGGCTTCGTGCCGAGTACCTGCTGCACCGCTTCGTCCTAGGCATTGAGTTTCCAGACATCGAAGCGGAGATACGAAAGTTCGTGGATGACTTCCCCGACCTCTCGGATGCCGACGTGCTGCAATTGATGGCGGCCGTGTTCGATCGACCGGCTTTTCGTACGCCATTTCAACAGGAAAGCTCCCTGCCTGCCTTTCAGCAGGCGATCGAAGACACCATTGGCGCACTCAACACCGGCGTTTGGCGGACGCGCGAGGGAGACGAGATCAGGCGTATCCCCTCGATCCATCATTTGCGAGATCAGCACATCCAGGCAGTGCTTGCAAAGGTGGTTCGTCAAGTCGATGAGTTGCGCCGTATCTTTGTGATCCGTCTCAAGGAAGGGGAGATCAGGCACTGCGGATGCGGTCAGCCGAATTGCCCCACGTACATGCTCTCGCATCGCGTTGCCAACGAACTGGACGAAGCCAGACGGAAAATTCTGACGACGTTTAGATCGGTGTACCTGTCCTTCGATGTGAGCCTTCAGTAGGCGATATGGCAATGGCGTTGTCCGAAGATCAAATTCAGTACCTCAACAGTCATCCTCCGGGCGAGGCTGTGGCGCGCGCGTTGTCCGAACTACTGGACAATGACCAGGACTTGCTCGGTGTCGACGCTAACGAACGATCCATCACCTTTCGCTTTGCGCTGTATCTCCAACAGCATTTTCCTGATTTGACCGTAGATTGCGAATACAACCGGGATGGCATAGAGCCAAAAAGACTCCTGATTAGCGCGATCCGTC
>DEHW01000078.1:7786-7923 GCA_002352135.1 Lysobacterales bacterium UBA2790 | reverse complement strand
GTGAAACGACGGACCCTGATGAAGGACGCGCTTGCGAGCGTAGACGGACTGCTGGCCGAGCTTGGCGACGAGTTTGGCCAGGTCGGCGCAATCCTGAGCGTCTCTTTTCCGCGTGTCGTTCAAGTGCTGTGCGGCGC
>DEHW01000078.1:0-7775 GCA_002352135.1 Lysobacterales bacterium UBA2790 | reverse complement strand
AGGAGAGTCATCATGCAAGTCATCAACACCAATGTCGCTTCGCTGAATGCCCAGCGCAATCTGACGACCTCCGGCTCGTCGTTGGCAACCTCCCTGCAGCGCCTGTCTTCGGGCCTGCGCATCAACAGTGCGAAAGACGACGCAGCGGGCATGGCGATTGCCGACCGCATGACCTCGCAGATTCGCGGTTTGAATCAGGCTTCGCGCAATGCCAATGACGGCATCTCGCTGGCGCAGACCGCAGAAGGTGCTCTGGACTCGGTGACCAGCGCCCTGCAACGCATGCGTGAACTGTCGGTGCAGGCCGCCAACGCGACCAACAGTGCTTCCGACCGCGCTGCCCTGCAGGACGAAGTCGAGCAACTGGTGCAGCAGATCAACACGGTCGCGACGCAGACCTCGTTCAACGGCGTCAAGCTGCTGGACGGCACCTTCACTTCGCAGACCTTCCAGGTCGGTGCGAATCAGGGTGAGACGATCGATATCTCCTCGATTGCCAGTGCGCGGGCCGATGCGCTGGGTGTGGGTACCAACTCGTCGTATTCAACCAGCCTGAGCGCCACGGTGATCACCGGTGCGATCACGGCCGGCGGTGTGACGGTCAACGGTTACGGCATCGGACCGACCGTGTCGGACGGTGTGTCGAGCACCTTGGCGACCAGTAGTGCGATTGCCAAGGCGGCGGCCTTCAATGCGGTATCGGGCCAGACCGGTGTGTCGGCGGTAGCGACGGCCACGACGGTGACAGGGGCTGCAGGTACCTTTGGCGCAGTGAACGGCGTCGCTGATTCGATCAGCATCAACGGTGTCAACGTCGGTGCGATTGATGCCGGTGCAAACGCCATCGAAATGGGCAGCAACACTGCAGCGGCGATCAATGCGGTCTCCAATCAGACCGGTGTGACGGCGACCTTCAGCACAGCAACCGGCGCAGTTTCGCTGACCGCTGCCGATGGTCGAAACGTCACCATTGCGGCAACCGGTACAGCGGCTGCAGAGACGGGTCTGACCGCTGGCACCACGTTTGGTGGCATCCGTCTCACCTCGACGGATTCCGCAGGCATCACGCTGGGTGGCGCGAGTTTGGCAACAACCGGTTTGACGGCTGGCTACACGGCAGCCACGGCAACCTTCGGTGCGGGTGTGGCAGCCATTGATGTCTCCACCGCCTCCGGTGCGGAACTCGCACTCAGCACCATCGACTCGGCGCTGGCGACCATCAACTCCAGCCGAGCCAATCTCGGTGCACTGCAGAACCGCTTCAGCAACGTGGTCTCGAACTTGGCCATCAACAGCGAGAACGTGACCGCAGCGCGCAGCCGGATCCAGGACGCGGACTTTGCGGCGGAAACCGCCAATCTGACCCGCGCACAGATCCTGCAGCAGGCCGGTACGGCGATGTTGGCCCAGGCCAACCAGGTTCCGCAGAACGTGTTGAGTCTGTTGCGCTAAGGTAATACTCCATAGGGTCCCAGGGGTGCGGTGGCCACCGCACCCCGAGGGATAAAGGGTGAACACCATGTCTACGATTGCACCCACAATTGGTTCTACCTCGGCAGTGGCTCCGGTACGCAGTACCGGGGCTTTGTCGCGTTCTGCGCCGGTCGAGGCAGCCACTGCCGCCGCACAGGTTGCAACGGCAGACCTCGCTCAGGCACCAGCAAAATCGGCGCAGGCTGCCGAGCGCCAACCGGTCAATCGCGCCGAGCTTCAGAAAGAGCTGGACGAGACGCTAAAGGATTCACAGACTGCGCTGCAGTTTCGCGTCGATGACGACGCGCAACGGGTCGTCGTCAGTGTCGTGGATCGGGAATCCGGGGATGTCATCTACCAGATTCCGACCGAGGTGGCCTTGCGCATCGCGAAGCGGATTCGCGACGCGGGCCAGGGCATGATCAGCGAGAGTGCCTAGCAGGATCGTTTGCGGTATCAGGAGTTTCGATCATGGCAACCATCACAAGTGCAGGATTGGGTTCAGGTCTGGATGTCTCCAGTCTGGTCAGTCAACTGGTGGCTGCCGAACGTGCGCCTGCCGAAAATCGCCTGAATCGGATCCAGTCACTGGCGAGTGCGCAACTCAGCTCGCTCGGCACCATCAGCGGCGTACTGTCGTCCTTGCGCAGCTCGGCACAGGGCTTTATCGGCAGTACCGGTGCCTTCGGCGCACGCACGACTTCGGTATCGGCAACTGGCTTTTTCTCGGCCAGTGCGTCGGCCACCGCGCAGGCCGGTGCGTATTCCATTGAAGTCAAAGCGCTGGCCACCGCCAGCAAGTTGGCCTCCGCGCCACAGTTGGATGCGGAAACCCTGATCGGTGATGGCGACCTCACCTTGACCGTCGGCGCGGACAGTTTCACGGTCAATCTGACGACCACCACGGGCACGCTGGAAGGCATCCGCGACGCCATCAATGACGCCACCGACAACACCGGTGTCACGGCCACGCTGGTCACCGCCGACGATGGCGTGCGATTGGTGCTGACAGGTCGCGAAACCGGCGCGGCGAATGCGGTCAGTGTGTCGGGCAGCACACCCGCACTGAGCGCGTTCGCTACGGGAATGACCACCACAACGCCTGCGGCGGATGCGGAAATCGAAGTCGACGGCTTTGCCGTCACGCGTGACAAGAACAACATTACCGACGTCATCGAGGGCGTTACCCTCAATCTCAGCAAGGCCGAGATCGGCACGCTGACGACCTTGACCGTGGCGCGAGATGACAATGCGGCGGTCACCCAGGTTCAAGGTCTGGTGACGGCGGTGAATCTGGTGTTCAGCACGATCAAGAGTGCCACCAAGTACGACGCGGAAACCAAAAAGGCGTCGATCCTGACCGGCGATGCGATGGCCCGCTCGGTGCAGACGCAATTGCGCAGCACATTGACCGGTTCGATTTCTGGCGCCAGCGCCGAATTCGACATGCTCAACGATCTGGGCATCACGTTTCAGGCCGACGGCACGTTGAAGCTGGACGCGACGGTGCTGCGCGAAAAGCTGGCCGATGATCCGGCTGCGGTGCAGCGTGCCTTCTCGGGCACTGACGGATTTGCCAACAAGCTGGTCACGCTGGCCGATGGGTTTATCGGTAGCAGTGGCTCGCTGAGCGGTCGCACGTCGGCATTGAATGAGCGACTTGCCGATATCAGCGATCAGCGTGAAGCCTTGGATGTGCGCATGAACGCCATCGAGTCGCGCTATCTGAAGCAGTTCACCGCCTTGGATACGCTGATCTCTCAACTTCAATCGACCAGCAGCTTCCTGACCTCACAACTCGCCAACCTGCCGGGCGCCTATTCAGGCCAATGAGCATTCAGGCAATGGAGCACGCCATGTACAGCGCACACGCCTACGTCAAGGAATACAAAGACACGCGCCTGGAGGGTGCGATTGAGGGGGCCAGTCCGCATCGTCTGGTGGGCCTGCTGCTGCGTGGCGCGCGTGAGCGCATTCAGACCGCCGTGGCCTTGCTGGAACAGGGCGATATCGCCCGCAAAGGCCAATACATCAGTGCGGCGTTCAACATCGTCGACAGCCTGCGCAGTTCTCTGGATCATCAGGCTGGTGGCGAGATCGCCGACGGACTGGAGTCGATCTACGACTACGTCGGGCGTCGACTGGTCGAGGCGCATGCGCAGAACGATGTGTCCAAGATGAAGGAAGCAGATCGCCTGCTGGGCGAGATTGAAGCCGCTTGGCTCGCGATTCCCGCCGCCGGTTGATCGTCCATGCAAGCCATCCTCGATCGCTTCGAACAGATCGCCGAACTCCTTAACGAGGGGCAATTGGATGCGGCTGAGTCGGCGATGCGGATTCATGATCGTGCCGTACGCGCGGCCTTCATGAGTGCGGTGCCGCCCGATCCTGCGATGGCGCAGCGTCTGTTGCAGCGCCAGCAGACACTGTTGCAGTCGTTGTCAGAGGCGCGTCACGCCCTGCAGCAGCAGCTCGGAACCTTGCGTCGGGATCATGCCGCGACGCGAAGCTACCTCGATGACGCCCGCGCCTGACTCGCAGAACGGGCAGGTTGCAGAAGCCGAGCAGGCGCTGTTTGGCGACACATTGGTTGCCACGGAGTCGCTACCAGTCAGGTTGGTGGTCGGCAGCGAGCTTGATTCCGCGCATCTGCAAGCCCGCGCCGAATGGCTTCTGCGAACCCTGGGCCAGATTGAAAGTGGTGCCATCGATCACGATGAGGAGCATCCCGACCCCGCATTGCGCCGGGTCGAAGCCAAGCTGGATCTGACTCTGGATCTGCTTTCATCGGTTCTGCAGACCTCGCGTCCTTTGCCCGAGGAAACGCGCTTGCGCTGGTCGCACCTGGGCGTGTCGTTTGTTTCCTCAGTAGATATGTCCACGCATGCACAAGCGGTGCTGCATCTCTATCTGCGGCCATGGCTGCCCACGCCGCTGGCGTTGCCGGTGCGTCTTCTGGCGCAGCAAGCCGAGAGCACCGGAGCACGTCTCTGGTTGGCATTCGAATTGGCGCATCCTGGTCTGCAGCGCGCCCTGGACAAGCTTCTATTTCGCCAGCATCGGCGTCACGTGGCGCAGACGCGTCGCGAGTCGCACGAGTAGTCGCGCAGTGGCATGCGCGTCTCCGGGTGAGGGTGTCGTCATCCGGGGCCACGCGCGTAGAACCTTGGATGGTCTCCCCAAGCGCGGCTTGTTCAGGTACCTTGACCGCATTCAGCTCAGGTTTGGAATGCGATGCGCGTCTTGCTAGCCGATGACCACACTCTGGTGCGTGCCGGAATTCGCCGCCTGCTGGAGGGCGTGGCGGGTGTCGAAGCGGTTGATGAGGCGCAAGACGCGAGTGAGGCACTGTTGATGGCGCAGCGGTTGCAGCCGGAGGTGGCGTTTCTCGATATCGCCATGCCGGGGCGCAGTGGACTCGACGTGCTGCCTGAATTGCGTGCGCTGGCACCCGCAACCGCCGTCGTGATGATGTCCATGCATGCCGATTTGGCCTATGTGCGGTCCGCCCTGGAGCGTGGCGCACGCGGCTTCGTGGTCAAGGACTCTGCGCCGGCCGAACTGGAGCTGGCGCTACGTGCTGTTCTGGCCGGTGAGACCTTTCTGAGTCCACGCCTGTCGTCGCGAATGATGGGATTGAACGGTGCCGGGAGTCTGCGCAGCGATCTGGATGCCTTGTCGCCGAGGCAGAGTGAGATTCTCCGTCTGATGGCGAAAGGGCGAGGAACCAAGGAGATCGCGTCTGATCTGGGGATCAGCGTCAAGACCGTGGAAACGCATCGCGCACGCATGATGGAAGCGCTGGGTATACGCCGCGCAAATGATCTGCTGCGTTTTGCGGTACAGCGCGGCTTGAGTAACTGACGCCGCGAAGTGGCGGCGAACCGACGCGTCAAAATCTCTGTTTGTTCGTCCTCACGATCTGTGTCGGAAAAGCGTCTGCAGCAGGATCGCCTTCCGCATCCCCATCGGTTGAATTCGCGGACCTGATCACGGCCTGTCCGGTATTCCCCCACAGGCGTGGGGTGCGTCCCGATTCAATGCTTGGCGTCAAAAATTCAGAATCCTCGCCAAGGTCCGTCAATTCGACGGCACTACGCTGCATCGCCGACAAGAGTCCGTCGGTGTGCCATGGGTCAGCGGGGAGAAGGTATGAAGCACGCACTGCGGCAATCCATGGGCCAACAGTTGAGCTTGACGCCGCAACTGTTGCAGTCGATCCGACTGCTGCACCTGAATGCCATCGACCTGGAGCGCGAAGTAGCGCGCGCGCTGGAGGACAACCCCCTGCTGGAAGCCGAAGGCGATGATCACGCCGAAGCAGAGGCGGAGGCCGAGCCCGCAGCGGTCGAGCTTGAGGAGTCTTACGATTTTGCTGCGGATGCGGGATCACGGGATTTTGTCGATCCCGGCGTTGCACGCGCATCTTCCGGATTGGGCGATGACGATCCCTTGGCGCGCTGCGTGGCGCGCGACACCGGGGGCGTGCGGCAGTTTGTACTGGAACAGTTTCGCCTTGAGCTGAAACGCACCGAGGATGTTGCGCTGGCGGAATGGCTGATCGATCAAGTGGACGACGCGGGCTATCTCGAAACGTCTGTGGACGAACTGGTCCGTTCTGCCGTGGCGGCTTTTGGGCCAGACGGTGAGCGTGTCCGCGCGCTGCGCGAACAGATGCTCCGTCTGGAGCCGGTCGGTTATGGCGCGATCGACCTTCGCGAGTGTCTGCTGGTCCAGTTGGACGCGCGTGATCATGATGAAGCGGGGTTCGACACCGCCAAGCGCATCCTGTTGGAGCATCTGCATGTGCTCGGGAGCCATGATCACAACGCGCTGGCGGCGGTGTTGGACGTGGAAGCGGACGAGGTGATCTGCGCCGAGCGTCTGATCATGAGCCTCGACCCCAAGCCCGGAGGGCACCACGTCAGTGATCCGCAGCAATACGTGATTCCCGACGTGCTGGTCCGCAAGGGACGCAATGGCGCCTGGGTGGTCAGCCTGAACCCGCTGACTGCGCCCAAAGTGCGCATCAGTCCCTTCGTGGAGTCGGTGCTGGAGAGTGCCTCCGATGAGTCCGGCATGAAGCGCATGCGCGAATTGCTGCAGGACGCGCGTTGGCTGACACGTGGTTTGTCGATGCGTTATGACACCCTGTTGAAGACCACGCAGGCCATCGTCGAACGACAGTTGGCTTTCTTTGAGCGCGGCGAGGAGGGCATGCGGCCCTTGACCTTGCGTGAAGTAGCGGACGCCATCGGTATGCACGAGTCGAGCATCTCGCGCATCACTACCGGCAAGTATGTGCAGACGCCGCGCGGCACCTTTGAGCTGAAGTACTTTTTCGCGGTTCGTCTGGATGGTGCTTCGGTTGCAGGTGTCGCTGTGCGCGCCATGGTCAAACGCCTGATCGATGGCGAGAATCGCGCCGCGCCGCTGGCCGACGACACCATCGTCAGTCTGTTGGCACGTCAGGGCATTCATATCGCCCGCCGAACGGTCGCCAAGTATCGAGAAATGTTGCACATCGCATCGGCCAAGGAACGGCGCGAGCCCGGCCCGACTTCCCACACTTCGCTGCGCGCCAATGCGCCTATGAGGCATGCCCAATGAACCGACTGACTGTGCTGCTGGTGGACGATCACGATGGATTTCTCAACGCCGCCATGCGCCATTTCCGCAATGTGGGCTGGCTGGAGATCGTGGGTCGGGCCATGAACGGGCTGGAGGCAATATCCCGCACCGAAGAACTGAAGCCTGCCGTAGTCTTGATGGACCTGGCCATGCCCGAAATGGGTGGGCTGCAGGCCACACGCTTGATCAAGGCGCAAACCACGCCGCCCTACATCGTGATTGCCAGTCACTTCGACGATGCCGAGCACCGCGAACATGCCGCACGCGCCGGTGCGGATGCCTTCATCAGCAAGCTGAACTACGTACAGGAGGTGATGCCGATTCTGGCGCGCCTCGCTGGGGAGAGAGGACATGTCTGAATCGCGCATTCTGGTGATCGATGCAGATCGCACACGCGGTGAGCGGATCGGCACGATTCTGGACTTCATGGACCTGACCCCGCGCGTGGTCACCGATGCCGACGAACTGCACCTCAATCGGCACGATCCACAGGACTGGCTGGCAGTGGTGCTGGGCGAGGTGCCCGACAAACGTACGTGGAAGGCGTTTCTCGATTGGCTGAAGCGTGATCCGCTGCATCCGCCGATTCTTGCGCTTCCCGAACATCATCTCGATGGGGCGGCGGATTTTGGCCTGAACGAGGCCAACTTCTGGCCGCTCGACTATCCGAT
>DEHW01000210.1 GCA_002352135.1 Lysobacterales bacterium UBA2790 | reverse complement strand
CCGTGGTCCATCACGATGATGCGGTCGGCGCGACGTACCGTGGCCAGTCGATGCGCGATGACCAGGGTGGTGCGGCCTTGCATCAGACGCTCCAGTGCTTGCTGGATGGCGCGTTCACTTTGCGCGTCGAGTGCGCTGGTTGCTTCGTCGAGCAGCAGGATCGGTGCATCTTTCAACAGCGCGCGTGCAATAACGAGACGCTGTTGCTGTCCGCCGGACAGACGCACGCCGCGTTCGCCCAGAAAGCTGCGATAGCCTTCCGGCAGGGCGCTCAGGAAGTCATGTGCTTCGGCACTGCGGGCGGCAGCAACGACCTCGTCTTCGCTGGCCTGCAGTCGCCCATAGCGCAGATTGTCCAAGGCATCGGCGGCAAACAGCAGTGGATCTTGCGGCACCAGGGCGATCTGTTCGCGCAAGGATTCCGGATCGAGCTCGCGCAGGTCGGTGTCGTCGATGGCGATGCGACCGGATTCGGGATCGTGGAAACGCAGCAACATCTGCAGAACGGTGCTTTTCCCCGCGCCGGAGGGACCGACCAGGGCGACCGTTTCGCCGGGCTGGATATGCAAAGAGAAGTCGCTCAGCGCGGCCTGATCCGGGCGCGAGGGATAGCGGAAGCTCACCGCATCGAAGCGGATCTCGCCGCGCACCGGACGCAGCAACAGTGTGGTCTGCGCGGGAGCGGTGATGCTTGGGGTTTCGGCCAACAGTTCTTCGATGCGCTGCATGCCACCGGCCGCGCGTTGCACTTCGCTCCAGACTTCACTCAAGGCACCAGCCGATCCCGCACCCAGCATGGCGTAGAGGACAAACTGGCTGAGCGCGCCTGCGCTCATCGTGCCTGCAATGACATCCTTTGCGCCGACCCATAGCACCGCCGTGATCGCGCCGAAGATCACCACGATGACGGTGGCGGTCAGCGCGGCCTGCATGCCGATGCGCGAACGCGCCGCATTCAGGGCGATCTGCACGGCTTCGGCGAAGCGGTTCGACTCATGCCGTTCGCGTGCATAGCTCTGCACCGTGTGAATGGCCGCGAGGGTTTCACTGGCTCGTGCGTTCGCATCGGCCACACGGTCCTGGCTGGCGCGCGAGCGTTTGGCTACACCGCGTCCGAATACCACGATAGGCAGCACAATCAGCGGAATGCCGATCAGCGCGAAGCCCGCCAGTCGCGGGCTGGTCCAGGCCAGGGCCACCGCGCTGCCGAGCAAGGTGATCGTGCTGCGCAGGGCCACCGACGCCGAGCTGCCGACCACGCTGCGCAGCAGTTCGGTATCGGCGGAAAGGCGCGACACTAGTTCGCCTGCGCGGGTGCGCTCGAAGAAGGCCATGTCGAGTCGCAGCAGATGCGAATACAAGGTCTTGCGCAGGTCGGCGATGACCTTTTCGCCCAGCAGACTGACAAAGTAGAAGCGCCCGGCGGTGGCCAGACCCAGCAGCACCGCAACGGCCATCAAGCCGAGAAACCAGCGATCCACCGCCGAGGGATCATTGCCGCCAAATCCACGGTCGATCATGAAGCGCACGGCGACCGGCAGACTCAAGGTCGCGGTGCTGGATAGCGCCAGGAATCCCAGCCATAGCGCGACCAGACCACGATAGGGTCGAACGAAGGGCCACAGTCGCTTCAGCGGCGCGGCGGTGCTCAGGCTGCGGCGTTTGGCCTTTGTCGTGTCACTCATGGGCTAAGGAGTTCGTCGGGCGCGTGGACGCGAAGCACTCACATTGGCGGTGGCATGCCGGAAACTCAAGCGCCCGTGATGTGCGGGTGGTCGCGTGAGTTTCACGCTGGCATCGCGGACAATGCGGCGCACAAGTCGAACCTCATCGATCCGGGAGATCAAACGCATGCGTATCGGACCCCTGCTGGCCCTGTGGACCTTGTTGCTGAGCGCGACCGTGGCGACGGCCAAGCCGCCGGTGCCGATGCTGTGGAAGCTGAGTGATGCCGACAGCAGCGTGTATCTGCTGGGTTCCTTCCACATGCTGAAGGCGCAGGACTATCCGCTGGATACCTCGGTCGAGGCGGCTTATGCCGATGCCGGCGTCGTGGTGTTCGAATTGCCACCCGAGGCGATGCAGGATTCCGACGTGCAGGGCAAGTTTCTGAAGGCCGCGCAGTTCAGCGATGGCCGCACCTTGCGCGGCGTGTTGCCGGACGAGGTCGAGCAGAAGCTCGCTGCCTTCATGGGCGGTGAGGCAGCGGTGGCAGGATCGGACACGCTGCAGCCCTGGTATCTGGCCCTGAACATGTCGGTGATGATGGTGGTGCAGGCGGGCTTCGATCCCAATCTCGGACTGGACATGCACTTCATGCAGCGCGCGCAGGCGGATGACAAGCCGACGCGCGGACTGGAGACCATCGACGACCAGTTGGCAGCGCTGGCAGGCGCACCGATGGACGAACAGATCTATGCGCTCGAAGAGGCGCTCAAGCCCGCTGCCGAAATGCGCGAGAAGTTCGACACCCTGTATCAGGCCTGGCGGGCAGGCGATGCGACGGCGGTCGAGCAGGAAATGGTGCGCGAAATGAACGAACACACGCCGGTCAGTGCGCGCTTGCTGGCCGATGAGCGCAATCAGAAATGGATGCCGCAAGTGCAAACCATGCTGGCGACCGATCAGAACCATCTGGTGATCGTCGGTGCGCTGCACTTGCTCGGTGACAGCGGCCTCGTCTCCTTGTTGCAGAAGCAAGGGCTGGCGGTCGAACGCGTGCAAGCCATCGATTGAGTTTGGGGAAGCTTCGTGCAGACAGGCCCGACAGAGCGCGATGAGGTGTTGGTGATTGGCGGCGGCGTGATCGGCTTGTCGGTCGCCCTGGCGCTGCTGCGTGCAGGACGATCCGTGCGCGTTCTGGAACGCAGCCAAATCGGTGCCGGCGCATCGCATGGCAACTGCGGCACGCTGACCCCGAGTCATGCGCCACCACTGGCCGCACCCGGTGTGTTGAGCAAAGGCTTGCGCTGGATGTTGAAGCCCGATGCCCCGCTCTACATCCGTCCGCGGCTCGATCCGGCGCTATGGGGGTGGCTGCTGCATTTCGCCGCGCGCTGCAATTCGCGCGATTGGCACGCATCGACGCGTCATCGCGCGAGCTTGTTGAATGCCTCGCAAAGCCTGCTGCGCGAATTGATCGCGCGCGAAGGCATGCAATGCGACTACGCGCAAAGTGGCCTGACGTATGTGTTTCGCGATGCCGAGCTGCTGCAGGACTATGTCGCGGAGTTGCCTGCGTTACAGGCGCTCGGCATTGCGGCGGAAGCCATCGATGGCAGCCGACTCGAATCGCAGGAGCCCGCGCTCAAGTCCGGTGTGGCAGGTGGAATCGTGTTTCCGGATGACTGCCATTTGCGACCGGATCGCTATCTGGCCGAACTGCAGCGCTGTGTCGAAGCCGCGGGCGGCGTGATCGAAACCGCTGTGGAAGTACGGAGTCTGTCTTCCGAAGGCAGTCGTATCCACGCGCTGCAAACCTCGCAAGGCAGCCGCGAAGCGCGGGATGTGGTGTTCGCAACCGGCGCATGGTCGCCGATGTTTGCCCGCGCACTGGGTGTCCGCCTGCCGATCCAACCAGGTAAAGGGTATTCGATCACCTGGTCGCGCCCCGCCCTGGTGCCGAGTCGCCCGCTGGTGCTGAAAGAGCGCTCGGTCTGCGTGACCGCCTGGGAAAGCGGGTTCCGGCTGGGCAGCACGATGGAATTCAGCGGTTACGACGACACTCTCAATCGGACTCGCCTGGATGCGCTGGTGCGTGGTGCCGCCGAGTATCTGCATGTGCCGGTGGGGGAAGAGAAGCGCGAGGAGTGGTTCGGCTGGCGGCCCATGACCTGGGACGACCTGCCCCTGCTTGGCGCAGTGCCGGGACGGCGTGGGCTGTGGTTGGCCTGCGGGCACGGCATGATGGGCGTCAGCATGTCGGCGGTCACCGGCCATCTGTTGGCGGACTTGATCTGTGACCGCGTGCCGGTCGTTGATCCTGCGCCCTACAATCCGGCGCGCTTTGCTCGCTGAGCTGTCGCACCGCTATTTTGTCCCGGAGGATTGTCCATGCCCGCTGAACCCCCGGTTTTCCGGCTGCACGAGGGCAGTCTGCCGCTGCTGGTCAGCATGCCGCACGATGGCACCGCGATTCCTGCGGACTTGCGCGAAGACTTCCGCGACAGTGCCCGCAAGGTGCCGGATACCGACTGGCATATCTCCACCCTGTACGACTTTGCCGCAGCGCTGGGCGCCTCGCTGCTCGTGCCGGGTTACTCCCGTTATGTGGTTGACCTCAACCGTCCCGCCGATGGCAGCGCGTTATATCCCGGACTTGTCGAAACCGGGCTGTGCCCGATCTTCAGTTTTGCCGGAGAACCGCTGTACCGTGCCGGTCGCGAACCGGACGCGCAAGCCGTGGCAGCGCGCCGTGAACGCTACTGGCAGCCGTATCACGTCGCGCTGCGCGATGAGCTTGCGCGCCTGCAGGCGTTGCACGGGCAGGTTCTGCTGTGGGAAGCACACTCCATCCGCAGCGAAGTACCGATGCTGTTCGCCGGGCGTTTGCCCGACCTCAATCTGGGTACCGCCGATGGCGCGAGTTGCGGCACGCCATTGCGACAGGCATTGGTCGATTGCCTGCGCACGCAGTCCGAGTTCAGTTGGGTGATCGATGCTCGCTTCAAGGGCGGCTACATCACCCGGCACTATGGTCAACCGGCGCAAGGTATCCACGCGGTGCAACTGGAACTGGCCCAACTGACCTATATGGACGAGCAGACTGCGCGTTACGACGCGTTGCGTGCCGGACGTTTGCGCGTCACCCTGGAGCGCTTGCTGGCCGTGGCGCTCGCGACGATTTCATACAAGGACTAGGTATGGCACAGGATTCCACCACGCCGATCAGCGACCCGATCGGTCTCACGCACTTTGCCGACATCGCTGGCCGCAATACCTCGGACAACCTGTTGCGCACGGCGCAGCAGCACCACGTGCAGTTGTCCACGATGGCCGACATGAAGGCCAATATCCTGATCACGGTGTCCTCCATCGTACTGACCTTGAGTCTGCGCGAGCTGGCGGCGCCGGAGTTCAAGCATGCCGCCCTGGTGCTTGCCGGGTTCACGCTGGCGGCCTTGTTTCTTGCCGTGCTGGCGGTCTTGCCGAAGTATCGACCTTTGCGTCTGGCCTCCGCGGAAGCGTCATTGCCGAGCGCATTCAACGTGCTGTTTTTTGGTCACTTTGCCGAGCTTGACCAAGATCGATTCCAGCGCGAAATCGCCCAACGCATGCGCAGTGACGCCGCTGTGTACGCGGCGCAAAGCCATGACCTCTACAGCCTTGGCGTGTATCTGGCGCGCCACAAATACCGCTACTTGCGGCTGTCCTACCTGTTCTTTCTGAGCGGCTTTGTCGCCGCGCTGCTGGTCAAATTGGCGATGTGGGCGGGCGCGTCGTAGGGCGAGGCGGGATGCGTTGTGATGGGAGCGCCTGCCGCAGTGCGACCAGACAACTGGCATGGATCATCGGCAGCAGCAGGGCATCCATGGGCCAAAGCAGCCAGCGCGAGGCGGTGATCGTGGTGGTCAGCCAGTGCAGGTGATCCAGCTCTGGGCCATCCACACGCAGTCCACCCAGCCACCAGAAGGACACGATCAGAACCACAAACGGGATCAGCAGCAGAATGCTGCCGTAGATCGTTCCGGGGATCGAGGTATACAGGCTGCTGATCCACCAGTGTCCGCGCATCAAGCGCGCACTGCGAGGCAGTAGGTGGATCGGCGAGGTACCTTGCAATGCAGCCAGATAGGGCATGGGCAGCAGGGTGATGGACAGCCAGATCGTCGGGATCGCCGCCACGCTCAGAAACAGCAGAGCGGCCAACACTTTCATGAGCAGTGGAATCTGCATCGACGCCAGGTCCAGCATCACCCAAGGTGTCGGGCTGAAGCTCAGAAAGCACAGCGCCAGATACAGCAGGCTGGCGACCACGGTCGAGAGCAGCGCACGCGCACCTGCGGGCAACCCCGCCTCGACGCAGAGCAGGCCGGTCGAATCCAACTGCCGCCATTGCCGCCGGATGATGGCCGTGTGACAAGCGAGGGTGATCAGCAGGCAGAACGCCATCGCGATCACATCTGGCAGTTCGACGCGGGCCGCCAACACCCCAAGTGCCGAGCGACCTTGCGGATCAGGGATCTGAAAGGCGTCCGCAACCGCCTGCAGTGCGGCGACGACGTCGGTATGCCCAATCCACAGCAGCGTCAGCGCACCGGGAATCGACGCCAGTAGTGCATCGACCTTCAGACTGCGCAGCCACAGTCGGGTCAGGTCCAGCAGTCCTTGCTGCAGGGGGGCGACGATCAGCGTACTCAAGGTGGCAAGGTCGCGCAGCCAAGAAGTTGCAGCACGCCATGCAAGGCCGGAAGGTGGGCCAACCACGGTGCGGCGATGGTCAGCACACCGGCCAACAGGACAATGGCTGCGGCCCAGCGCCGTGTGTGGCCTTGACTGAGCCAGCGTGCTGCACGTGCGCCGCTGTAGGTGAGCGGCAACATCAATGGCAGCGTACCGAGGCCGAAGGCCGCCATCATCAAGCCCGCCTGCATCGCATTTGCGGTCAGCCAGGCTGCGGTCAGCAGGCTGAGGCTCAAACCGCAAGGTAACCATCCCCAGAGCATGCCGAGCGCGAGTTGTCGGGTCGCGGTGTTGGCGGGTAGCAGATGGCGCTGCAATGGGGCGATCTTTTGCCAAAGCACGATGCCCGGTTTGCCAAGCAGATTGCCGCCGCGACCCGGCAACATCAGTCGCAGGGCGATCAGAATCAGCATCAAACCAACCGCCATGCGCATGCCAAACAGCAGGCTGTCGAGACGGAAAAGCTGGATCAAGCCTGCGCCGAAGCCGCCGACCAGCAGCCCGGCCAAGGTATAGCCCAGCACGCGTCCGAGATTGCTGAGCATGGCAGCGCGCAGTGCTTCGCGCTTGTCGCGGGGCTGCGCGCCGACCGCGACACCCGCCGCCACGCCGCCACACATCGCCACGCAATGCACGCCGCCCAGCAGACCGCTGAGCAAGGCGGCACCGACGGCGAGCCAATCAATCGGCATGCGGGGCCGACTCGCTGCTGGCGGGGCTGTGGCGCGGGTCGCGCAGAGGGGCTTCGCGCTCATCGGTGGTGAGGATATCGATGGCCGGCGTGTCGAGGTTGTCGAACTGCCCGCGTTTGACCGCCCACCAGAACGCCCAGAACGCCAGACCCAGCAGGATCAAGCTCACCGGCACCAGATAGATCAACACACTCATCGGGAATCCTTGTTGGTCGAGGCGGGGGCTTGCCAGATCGTGCGACTCAGGCGCAGCGCATTCAGGGTGACCAGCAATGAAGAGCATGCCATGCCCAGCGCCGCCATCCACGGGGTGACCCAGCCCATTGCCGTGAAGGGCAGGGCAAGCAGGTTGTAGGCCAGGGCCCAGGCGAGATTTTCGCGAATGATGCGGCGCGTGCGACGAGCCAGAGCGAACAATTCCGGGACGCGCAAAAGCGATTCGGCGGTCAGCACCAGGTCCGCCGCGCGATGCGCCATCGACGCGCCTCCTCCCAAGGCGATGGAGACGTTGGCACCCGCCAGCACCGGTGCGTCGTTGATGCCATCGCCCAGCATCGCTACGCGATGCCCCTCGAACTGACGTTGTCGCACCCAAGCGAGTTTGTCCTCGGGCGATTGGCGCGCGTGCCAGAGACTGACGCCCAGTTCGCTGGCGGTCGCTTCGACGGCCTGCGCCGCGTCGCCGCTGAGAATTTCAATCTGCAGACCCAGCGCACGCAGACGTGCCAAGGCGTCGGCGGCATCGTCGCGCAGCGCGTCCTGCAGCTCGAATCGCGCCCAGCCGCGTTGACCGTCGCCCAGCCAGATGCCGTGATCGTCGTCCTTGCCCGGACTGTGCAGGCCACAGGCCCAGGCCTGTTTGCCCAGGCGCCAGGATCGGCCATCCAGGCGTCCCTCGACGCCTGCGCCCGGTTCCACGCGCACCCGTTCCGCAGCCGGACTGTCGATGAATGCAAAGGCCTGCGCCAGCGGATGGCCCGACTCGCGCTCGAGCGCTGCAGCCACCCGCCATGCATCAGCGACTTGCCAGCCCTGGGCGGAGGCAGCAGGCAACAGCCGGGTGTCACGAATTTCGGGGCGACCGCGCGTCAGGGTGCCGGTCTTGTCGAAGATCACCGTATCGACTTCGGCCAGCTCGGTCAGCGCATCCGGTTTGAGCGGCAACGCGCCGAGGCGCGTCAACGCGCCCGCTGCCGTCGCCAGCGCCGCAGGCAGTGCCAGCGACAGGGCGCAGGGACAACTGACGACCAGCACGGCCAAGGCGACTTCGAACGCGCGCTCCGGTGTGTAAAGACTCCAGACCCAGTAGACCCCAAGGGCGATGACGGCGAGTGCGGCGACAAAGTGAGCCGATATCCGGTCGGCCAGTTGGGCGATTCGGGGGCGACTGTTCTGCGCGCGTTCGACCAACTGCACCAGATGCGACAGACGCGTGTCCTGCCCGGTGCGCGTCACCCGCATCTGCAACGGCACACGGCGCACCGTGCTGCCAGCAAACAGGGCGTCGCCAATCTGCTTCTCCACGGGGCGCGATTCGCCAGACAGCAGCGCTTCGTCGACTTCGCCGATGCCGTCCAACAGATCGCCATCAGTGGGAATGATCTCGCCGACACCGACGCGGACATGGTCCTCAGCCTGTAGTTGCGCGACCGGCACCTGTTCGGTGCCACCCTCTGGCAGTACGCGCCAGGCCAGTGCCGGACGCGCGCGCGCCAGTGCATCCACGGCGGCGTTGGCGCGCTGGCGCGCCATGTGCTCGATGTATCGCGCGGCCAGCAGCAGGAACACGAACATCACTGCCGCGTCGAACCACACGTGGCGGCCACCGCGAAGCGTCTCGTAGAGGCTCGCGATATACGCCAGCAAGACCGAGCTGGCGACCAGTGTGTCCATGCCGAAGCGCCGATGCTGCAGTTCGCGCCACATGCCGACCAGAAACGGCCAGCCGGAATAGAAAACCACCGGTGCCGCGACCGCAAACGCGATCCAGCGGAAAAAATCACGGGTGGGATCGGACATTTCGCCAGCGGTATCGAGATACAGGGCTTCGGCGAACATCATCGTCTGCAGGGCACCAATGCCCGCCACGCCGAGGCGCATCAGCAGGGTGTTGCGTTCCTTGATGCGGGCTTTTTCGAGGGCTTCGCCTGGCGCGAGGTGTGGCGTATAGCCCAGCGATGCCAAGCGTTGCAGCGCTGCGGATAGCTGTGTCTTGGCGGGTTGCCAACGGACCTGGACACGACCGCTCATCGCGTTGGATTGAACTTCTTCGACGCCGTCGATCTGGGACACCGCGCGGTCGATCAGCCACGAACACGCGGCGCAACGCATGCCCTCCACCACCAGGGTGATTTCACGGCATTCGGGAGAGACTTGGCGACTGTGCTCGCGCTGCACGTCATCGCGATCAAACGCGCTGAAATCCGTCGGCTCCTCGCCCACCCGCTGGCCTTGTTCGGCACGCAGCTGGTAATAATCGCTCAGTCCGGCATCGCTGATGAACTGTGCCGCGCCTGCGCAGCCGGTGCAGCAATAGGCCTGCGATTCGCCCTTGACGATACGGATGACGGGCGTCGCGGGCAGGGCTTCACCGCAGTGATGGCAGACACCGCGCGCAATGTCGTCCGTCATCGCCGGTTCCTGCACGGCCATCGCCAGCCCGATAACGCCATGCGCAACGACTCAGTCACCCGTCGACAACATGGGCTGAAGCTCGCTGCGCGTCGCATCCAGATCGAGTCGACCGCCCAGTCGCCATGCGGCTTGTTCGCCCACAACTTCCACATTCCAGACTTGGCCCGCGAGACCTTCCGCGCGTCCCAGCCACGCATCGTTGGCGCGGATCAGACGGATTTCCTGATCGGCGCTGGCGCGTCCAGCGTGCAACAGCTTCAAGGTCAAGGTGTTGTCCGGCACGGTGAGTCCAAGCAAACGGACCGTAATCGCACCGTTTTGTGGGTCCAGCACCAGTTCGCCGCGCAATCCCAGCTCGATGGCATGTCGATCCGCATCCATGTCGGATTCCTGGATCTGTGCGGTGCGTTTGACCACATCGGGCACGGCATCCGTGGAGCCCGAACGTATCGCGATCATCAGGGTGATGATGCCGGCCACGACGGCAGACAGCGGCAGCGCAATGATCAGCCAGACCATGGGCTCGCGAAACCAGGCACGGGATTGTTCGGACATCAGGGTTCGACCACAACGGGAAAGGCGACAGAGTAACGTCTTGTCGCGATCGGCGGTTGAGGTGGATCAAGCGACGCGCCACGTCCACCATCCGCGACGGACGCGCGATGTCCACCATGAACGTGGAGAATGTCTCGCCAACCGCAGCGCCTCGCTCAGCGGGAAACCAGCGCCTTCAGTGCGGAGGTCACGGGTCGCGTACTGCTCAGGCTGCTGCCCTTCTGCGTCAAGCCCGCTGCAAGCATGCGACGGAAGGGCGAAATTCGCGCACCCAAGGCCAGTCCTGCCTTGCGCGCAAGGCGTGCCGGCGGGCTGTCGTTGGTATAGAGGCGAATGATGGTTCGGGTTGCCAGATACAGTGGCCGAGTCGCGCGCCACAAACGGCGCTCGTACTGCGACAACAGACTGTCACTGCTGATGTCCAGACCGCGACGGTGGGCGTCGAGGATGGACTGGCTCAACAGGTCCTGACCCAGAAGTCCGAAATTGAAACCGTGCGCGGTCACCGGATGCATGCCGACGGCCGCATCGCCAACCAGAGCAAAACGGTTGCCCGTGAACTTCTGCGGATAGACCCCGACCAGTGGGTAGGCGTGTCGGGTGCTGCTCAGTTGCATGGCGCCGAGTCGTTGTTCAAAGCGCTGGCTCAACTCGGCATTGAACGTGGATTCGTCCGCATCCATCAGACGCTGGATTTGCGAATGCGGCAGGGTCAGAACAACCGACGACTCGTACTCACCCAGAGGCAACAGGGCCAAAGTCTGCGCGCGGCCAAACCACTCCCAGGCGACATGCTCATGGCGACCTTCGTGGCGCATCCGGCAAACCAGCATGGTCTTGCCGAAGTCCTCCATGCTGGCACCGATGCCCATGGCTCGACGTGTTTCGGAGAAGCGACTGTCGGCGGCGACCAGCAGTTTTCCACGCAGCACCTGTCCGTCGGACAACTGCACCTCGGCGCGTGCGCCATCGGTTTCCGCCGCAATGGAGCGCAATCCGGTGTAGAAGCTCAGATTCTGCTGCGACCCGGTGGCGGCAAACGCCGCTTGGCGGATCAGATGATTGGCCACCAGATAGCCCAGTTGGCTGGCCTTGCCTTCGCTGTGTTCGATGGTGAACTGCTTGACGTCGTGTTCGCCATCCATGACTTTGGCATCGCGCAGCATGTGAATCTGATCCTGGGGAATCAACTGCCAAACGCCCATCGCCTGCATCAGATGTGCGCTGTGATGCGTCAATGCGATCTCGCGACCATCGAAGGCGGGTTGCGCCAATTGCTCGCGCGGTTGGGGTTCGATGATGGCGAGCCGCAAGCCGGACTCGGCCAGCGAGCGGGCAAAGCACAGTCCCGCCGGGCCTGCGCCCACGATGATGATGTCGTATTCACTGTGCTCGACCATGACCGCTCCTCCCTCAAGGCGGGCTCAGGATAGGGACAGCGCGGACCGCGCGAATTGACATAAATCAGACTCGCGCACGCTTGCTCGGCTTCGCCATGACGACTTGGGCTCAGATCAACGCGTCCCAGCCGGGGCGAGGCGCGAAGCGCGGACCGTGGCGGTCCGCCAACTGCTGTAGTCGCGCTTTGAGCTTGGCTGCGCCTTCGGTGCGAATATGGGTGATCGGGCCACCGCGGAATGGCGCAAATCCGGTGCCGAAGATCACGCCTGCATCGAGCAGATCCTCGTCCGCCACCACACCTTCATGCAGACAGGCGACCGCTTCGTTGAGGAAAGGCAGGATCAGACGATCTGTCAGATCATCGGGAGCGTGATAGTCCTTCGGCACCTCGGGTTTCTGCGCGCGCCCATCGACCCAGGTATAGAAGCCTTGCCCATCCTTGCGACCCCGTTTGCCCGTTGCAAGCAGACCATCGAGGCCACTCGGAATCGGCAGGCCCAGGAACTCGGCCAGCAGTTTGCCGACGCTGGCGGCGACATCCAGACCGACCGTGTCTGCCAGTTCAATCGGACCCATCGGCATGCCGAAAGCCAGCGCCGCCTTGTCGATGACCGGCCCCGGAATGCCCTCGCTGTAGCAGGTCATGGCTTCGAGCAGGTAGGGCATGAGGATGCGATTGACCAGGAATCCGGGCGAACCGGCAACCGGCACAGGCAGCTTGTCGATGGCGCGACAGAAGGCGGCGAGACGGCGTTCGGTGTTTGCATCCATGCCGTCGTGTCGCACGATTTCGACCAGCGGCATCATTGCCACCGGATTGAAGAAATGCAGACCGGCGAATTGCGCGGGGCGCTTCAGTTCGGCGCGCAGGTCGGTCAGTGGAATGGACGAGGTGTTGCTGCTCAGTAGACTGCCTTGCGGCAGACTCTCTTCAACCTTCGCATACAGCGCGCGCTTGGCTTCGCTGTTCTCATAAATCGCTTCAATCACCAGATCGGCTCTCGCGACCTCTTGGCCATCGACGTCGGCCTTGAGTCGCGCCATGGCGGCGGCGCGTTTGGCTTCCTGTCTTATCTTCTTGCCATAGAACGTGTGGGCACGCTCAATGGCAGGCTGGACCTGTGCCAGCGACTGATCCTGCAGACTGGTCTCGAAGCCACGCAAGGCACACCATGCCGCGATGTCGCCGCCCATGACTCCCGCGCCGATCACATGCACGCGCTGCAGATTCGGCAACGGCGTGCCCTGACCATCCTTGCTGCCCAGGTTTTTCAGGCGTTCCTGCAAAAAGAACACGCGTACCAGATTGCGTGCGGTCGGCGTTTGCGCCAGCTTGGCGACGGACTTGGCTTCCGCGAGCAGACGGCTTTCGACGCTGCCACCGTTGCGGCGCCAGGTTTCGATCAGGGCGAACGGTGCCGGGTAGTGGGCTTTGCGGGCTTTACGGGCAACTTGTTTCACCAGCATGGGAGACAGTGCCTGACGGGCCAGCCATGTGGTGCTCAGCCATGCGGTGGCACGTTGCTTGAGGGGTCGGTTGATGCCGCGTTGCAAGACCTGCAAGGCCGTATCCAACAGCAGTGCGGGTTCGCAAGTCTTGTCGACGAGGCCGATGCCACGTGCCGCCGCAGCCGACAAACCACGTCCCGTCAGCATCATGTCAAATGCCGCAGGCGCGCCGACCAGATCCGGCAATCGCACGCTGCCGCCCCAACCTGGATAGATGCCCAGCTTCACTTCGGGCAAGGCGATTCGCGTGCTGTCGTCCGTGGTCGCAACGCGATAGCGGCAGGCCAGCGCGAGTTCAGTGCCGCCGCCCATGCAGTGACCGTGGATCGCGGCAACGGTGGGGCAGGGCAGTTCAGCCAGTTTCTGCAGCACGTTCTGCCCGAAGCGGATCGACTCGAACACCGTGCCGCGCTCGTCGAAGGTCTTGAATTCGGCAATGTCCGCACCGGCGATGAAGCCGGCTGACTTCGCTGATCGGATCAACACGCCCTTGGGTTTCTCGATGGCGATGCGCTCGACGATCTGTTCCAGCTCGCCCAGCACCGCCTGCGCCAGCGCATTCACCGACTGGCCCAGGCGATCCAGCGTCAGAACCACGATGCCGTCGGCACGGACTTCGGTATGCCAGTGGGCGAATCTCAGGCCATCAAACATCGGGGTGTCTCCAGCGAAGGAAAGGGAGGGCAGCAGTCACGGTCGGACTATGATCCAAGGCGTCCGAGTAAATGGTCAATCCGCCACCGTATGGGCACCATAGATGAGTTCTTGCTGGCATGCCGACCGACAGGCATGTTGCTTCTGATCGCTTGGGAAGGAGTGAACTTTTTGTATGTCGGTCGGTCCCACCCGCTGATTTGGAGCAAATCAGGTCATCAGAATGAGCGTTGCCTACATGGATGCGTCTATGCTGTCGCCTTCGCCACTGCGCTTGCGCAATGTGATTGCAGCCATCAATACCTCGTCGACAACCCAGAATCCGCACGCCGTGGTCAGCCGTGGGTCGGAACACACGGACACAGGAGCACGACCCGGGATGGTCGAGCAGGAACCCAATGTGGATTTGGCGCTGGTGCAGCGCGTTCAGGCTGGCGACAAACGTGCTTTCGATCTGTTGGTGCGCAAGTACCAGCACAAATTGACCAGCGTGATCTCGCGTTACATTCACGATTGGGCCGAGTGCCAGGATGTGGCGCAGGAAAGTTTCATCCGCGCCTATCGGGCGCTGGGGAATTTCCGTGGTGACGCGCAGTTCTACACCTGGCTGTACAAGATCGGCGTCAACACGGCAAAGAATCATCTGGTCGCCAAAGGTCGTCGCCCACCCACGGACGATATCGATGCGGGCGACGCGGTGCAGTACGACGGCGGCGTATTTCTGCGCGATGTCGATACGCCCGAACACGAACTGGCTCGTCAGGAGATGGAACGCATCGTGACCGATACGGTGGCGGCCTTGCCGGATGAACTGCGCACCGCCATCACCTTGCGTGAGGTCGAGGGCCTGAGCTACGAAGAAATATCCGAAGCGATGGGTTGCCCCATCGGTACGGTGCGTTCGCGCATTTTTCGTGCGCGTGATGCCATTGATCAGAAGTTGCGTCCCTTGATGGGTGCGGAGCGGGTTAGACCATGAAAAACGAACTGAATGAGCAGATCTCGGCCCTCACCGATGGCGAGCTCGAAGCCGATCCGGCGCGTTTTCTGGCGCGGCGTATCAGCAATGATCCCGCCTTGTCCGAGACCTGGACGCGCTACCACTTGATTGGAAACTGCCTGCGCGGCGAAGTCTGTCCGCCATTGCGCAAGGATTTCTCCGATGCGATCTGGGCCAGTATCGATCAAGAGGCGGCTGAATCCAGCCTTCGCTCCGCGTGGCTCGGGCGTGCGCTGCGTTGGACGGGTGGAACCGCCGTGGCGGCCTCGGTGGCCGTGGCGGCGCTGATGATGACAACGCCAACGCCGCCGTTGGGTGGTACGACAGAAGGGTTGCAGGCGGCACAGGGCAGTCACTCCGAGGTGAAGCCAACAGGCTTGCGTGAACAGGATCTGCGTCCGGATCTGTCGCGCGCTGCACATACCGTCTCGGCGACCCGGCGTTCGCAACCACTGATGCCGATGTGGGTGCCTAATGCCAACGGTCAGTCGCAGGTCATCTATCTGCCGCTGCAATCGGGTCACTATCCGCCGATGCTCGAGAGCCAGCCTTTGTCGCCGCTGATGCCTGCGGCGATGCAGCCGGTGCAACCACCTTTGCGTGATGCCGGATCACGCTGATTCCGCAGCGGCAGTTCGAACGCGTCGCGCACGGGTTGTCGCCGCCGATCCACACTTCTGGGTGCTCCGACTTTCTCCCGTTTGCACTGGCTGCGGCGGCTGCGGTCATCGTTGTGAGGTGCTGGGATCGTTATCCGGAAAGGTCGAAATGCGGCTGGATCGCCGCCCCCAGGACCCGGATCTCATGCCAGGTCAGATCGTCGAATTGCAGGTAAACGAGATCGGCTTGTTGCACCA
>DEHW01000141.1:5817-11122 GCA_002352135.1 Lysobacterales bacterium UBA2790 | reverse complement strand
TGGCGACCGCCAGCTTCGGCGAGGAAGCCTACCTCGCCCTGCAGGACGGCGATATCGAACGCGCTATCGCTGGCTATGCCGAGCAAGCCGCCCAAGGCAGTCAGAGCGGGCTGAACTCACTGCTGGCGATTGGTCGCAGTGAATGGTTGCGCGATCCGGAATTCCGAACGCGTCTCCTGCACGGGCCACTGGGGCAGAAGCTCGCGCTGGCGTATCTGTTTTCGCGCAGCCACGAACTGCCCTCGGACAGTGCCGAGCAGGAAGACTGGCCGCCGCCCACACCGCCCGACGCGGTCAGTGTGCTGACGCTGCTCATGGCGCTGGACAAGGCCTTGCCTGCCGCCGAACCGGCCCGCGACCGCCTGGCTGCGATTGCCTATCGGGCCGGACGCTATGACGACGCGAAGCGAGCGCTTGGCGAAGTCGATACGCCACTGGCGCAATGGGTGAGGGCNNATTGAGGGCTTCCCTCGCAACGAGGAATGGGGTGCCGCGCCACAACGCGATGCGGAAGGCTACAGCGTGGGCTGGGAAGAACTGGCACCGCGCTGCCGAGTCAGTGCCGAGGCAGGCATCCTTGCCCTGTCACGCGGTGACTTCCAGCAGGCCATGCAGTTGTTCTACGACGGCGGAGAGCGCTACTGGAGCGACGCCCATTACCTCGCTGAGCGCGTGCTGACCTTGGACGAGTTGCAGGTGTTTGTGGATCGCGTCGCGCCGGAAGCGCAGTTCACACCGGATCGCGACGATTGGACACCCATCGCGCCCGCCGAAGCCATCCGCTGGTTGCTGGCCCGGCGCCTTATGCGGGAAGGGCGCGGCGATGATGCCATCGCCTATTTCGACGACCCCGAACTNNGGACTGGAGGCCGCACGCGCTGGCTTCGCCGCCGCCGAACTGGCGCGCTGGGATGGCATGGAACTGCTCGGCTATGAAGGCGATCCCGATTATCGGCAATGGGGCGGCCAATTCGACCTGCATGACCCGACGACCTGGGATGAAAACTACCAACCGGTCTTCAATCCGCGCAGCGATCTGCAGCCGCAAGCCTCGTTCACCGCGCCGGATGAATTGGTGCGTTTGCACAACTCGGTCGCCAAACCCCTGCAGCGATTCCACTATCGCCACATCGCCGCTGATCTGGCCGCACGCGCCGCAGACCAATTGCCGCCGCGTTCGCAAGCCTTTGCCGCCGTACTTTGTCAGGGCACCCGCTACGTACTAAACAGATCGCCGGAACACGCGCAACATCTGTACCAGCGCTATCTCAAGGAAGGTGCCTATGTGCCTTGGGGCGGGTCTTTCGGGCAGAGCTGCCCGGCACCAGATTTTGACAAGGTTGCGCGAGAACAGCGTGCGGCGCAGATCGCCAAAGCCAAGCGCATCGGAGTATTCCTGCTACCCGCGCTGCTCGCAGGTTTGGGCGTTTGGTTCTGGCTGCGCCGACGGACAACAGCGACAGTCAGGAACGCCTGAGATCTTCACCACGCAGCAAAGGTCGTTCCAGCCGTTTATTTCAGTATTTTCTTAACTTGCGCCTAATCAACGAGTTGGCCAGAAGACTGCGCTAGTTTGTCGCAGTCATCTCTTGCCCTCGCCTGGTTTTCCCATCCGGACTCCAGGCCCGACAACTGCTTTCAGGAACTCCGCCGCATGAATGCACCTGCCACCCGCGCCGATCTCGACAAACCCTATCGCATCGAAACGGTCACCGAAGTTCATCACTGGACTGAGCAATACCTCACCATCAAAACCACGCGCGATGAGGGCCTGCGCTTCGACAACGGGCAGTTCGTGATGATCGGCATCATGGTCGACGGCAAGCCGCTGCTGCGTGCTTACTCGATTGCCAGCCCGAACTGGGAAGAGCATCTGGAATTCTTCAGCATCAAGGTGCAGGACGGCCCACTGACTTCGCGCCTGCAACACATCCAGGTCGGTGATGAGTTGATGGTCAGTCGCAAGCCTACGGGAACCTTGCTGATTTCCGATGTCTTGCCGGGCCGCAATCTGTATCTGCTTGCCACGGGTACAGGCATCGCCCCTTTCCTGTCGATCATTCGCGATCCGGAAACCTACGAGCGCTACGAAAAGGTGATCTTCACCCATGGCGTCCGCAGGGTGCAGGATCTCGCCTATGAAGACCTGGTCACCAAGGACCTTCCCAATCACGAGTATCTCGGCGAGATGGTGCGCGACAAGCTGCTCTACTATCCGGCGGTGAGCCGCGAGCCATTCAAGACCCAAGGTCGAATCACCGACCTGCTCGACAGTGGCCAGATGGCCAGTGATCTGGGGCTTGACCCCCTTTCGCCGGAACATGACCGCGCCATGATTTGTGGCGGTCCGCAGATGCTCGCCGACTTCCGCACGATTCTGGATCGCCGAGGGTTTACAGCGGCACCACGCATCGGTAGCCCGGCGCAGTACGTGTTCGAGCGCGCCTTCGTGGAGAAATGATCGACCGCGATCTGCGTGAAGTCGGCTCGAACCCGTCACATCTGTCGAAGCTTGGCGTCACGGCGTATCGTTCGCCGCTGTCCCAAGTGACCTGTTGAGGAGACCACCATGTTCGAACGATTCTCGCGCAGCTGGACCCTGATCAAAGCCAGCGCCAGTGTGCTCAGGCAGGACAAGGAGCTGCTGGTGTTTCCGCTGCTGTCAGCGATTGCCACCTTGCTCGTGGTGGCAACTTTCATGCTCCCCTTATTTGGCATGGGTGTGCTCGAACAACTCGGCCACGACAGCGAACAGCCTTTGCCGGTGGCAGCCTATTTGCTGGGCTTCTTGTTCTATCTGGCGCAGTACACGGTGATCTTTTTCTTCAATACAGCCCTGGTCGGTGCCGCGATGATCCGTTTGCGTGGCGGCGATCCCACCGTATCCGATGGCTTGCGCATCGCCATGGGCAAGTTGCCCGCGATCTTTGGTTACGCGCTGATTGCCGCCACCGTCGGCATGATTCTGCGTGCCGTGCAAGAACGCGCTGGCTGGCTGGGTCGCTGGGTGGCCGGTCTGCTGGGCGCAGCGTGGACCGTTGCGAGTTTTCTGGTGGTGCCGGTCCTGGTCAGTCGCGATATCGGAGCGATCGACGCAGTGAAAGAAAGTGCCAGCCTGCTGCGTAAGACCTGGGGAGAGAACGTCATCGGCCAAGGCGGCATCGGTCTGGTGTTCGGGCTGATCACCTTCGCGGTAGTGCTGATTGGAGTCGCCCTGATTGTGGCAGCGACGATGAGCCAGTCCGTCGTGTTGATCGGCGGCGCGGTCGCATTGGTCGTGACCACCGTCCTGGGCCTCGCGCTGATCCAGACCGCGTTGTCAGGTATCTACTCGGCGGCGCTGTACCGTCACGCCTCCGGTGAAGGTGGCAGCGATGGTTTTGACAATGTCTTGCTGGGTCAGGCATTTGCCGTCAAACGTTGACTCGGATTGATCGGCTACGCCGTTTCTGGCCCGTAACTGCCAACGAGACAAACGCCTCGTTTGCATTTCGTTAACGTTCGTGGCATAAGGTCGCTCGGAAAGCGCCATGAAAAGACTTCTGGCGCGCTGTCAGCCATGTTCATGTGGGGGTCCATCGATGCGCACTCTTGTTTTCGTTGGTCTGGTGACCGGCCTGTTGTCGTCTGCTGTAGCTCAAGCCCAAGTAGTCCCTGCCAACGACGTCGGCATGTCGGTGGCGCCCAGCACCTTTTCGTTTTCCAGCCTTCCGGAGCCGCAAGGTCCCGGCGCGACCTGCCCCACCGGTCCTGTGGCGGGGAGCTTCACCGGAACCACGGTGCAAAACGGTCGAATTTTCCGTGATGCGCTCCCGAGTGCCTGCCCGGGCAAGGCCTACCCCGGCATTTTCAATGCCGCCACAACGTTTAACTACGAGTCCTACACCTACACTAATACGAGCGGTGCGGCCGCGTGCGTGACGGTGAATTTTGACCCCGACACCGTCGGTACTACTCCCTGTGCTACCAACGCCCATGCCAGTGCTTATATCGGCAGCTATGATCCAGCGGATCAAGCGGCAAACTTCGTTGGCGATGTCGGTTCGAGTTTGGCGCAGCCGTTTTCCTTCGAAGTCCCAGCTGGCCAGAACATGGTCCTGGTCGTAACAAATACTTCCGCAGCGGCCGTTTGCGACTTTGGATTCGAAGTCGTCGATCTGCCCTGCTCAGCCTTGCCTGCGCCCGTGCCGCAGCCGGATGTCATTCCCAGCAACTCGAATTGGGGCTTGGGATTGTTGGCCCTCGTGCTAGCAGGCGTCGGATTCATGGTGGTGCGGTCACGCCACTGACATCTCGCTTCACACGTTGCCCAAAGGGTCTGTCGGCGGATGCCGACAGACCCTTTGGTTTTTTGCGGCGCGCGTATACGAATGCGAGCGTTCCGTAGTTCAGTCTTTCTTCTTGAACACTCGTCCCACCAACGCGACTAGCCCCGCGAAGATCAGGACGATGAACTTCTTGCCTGCCAGCAGCAGGGCGCCGAATTTTGCCAACAAGCCCGTCTTGGCCGCCAGACCACCACCGACCAATGCCGCCAGTCCGTAGCTGGCCAGCTTGTCGGTGCTCTCGTTGAAGTCGGCATAGCGATACCCGCTTTCGAACTCGGCCATCGGTAACAGTGATTGCATGCCGCGTTGGATTTGGCTCATGTTCTGCATGTCGCCGATCGCATTGAGGCTGAGGTAGCCGTGGCGACCCAGCACGCGGATATCGTAATTGACCGTGTTCGCATCGGTTTCGCCAAAGCGCAGTTCCTTCGCCCAATAGAGTTTCTTGTCGCTGGCGTCGTAGTGCGGTGCTTCGGCCCAGCCGATCAGCTCCACGCGATCGTAGCCGGCCTGCTCGCGTGCTTCGTTTTCTTCCTCGGTACCGGCCTGCATCTCCTGCAGCATTTCGGTGTAGTCGATGCTCGCGGCATCCTCATCCGAAACATAGCCTTCGTCGCTGTAGGTCACCACGACAGCCCAGGATTCGGCGTCGGCCAGAGAGGTCTTGCTCGGCACGATCAGACCTAGCACGGTGTCATCGGGCGGATTGCCCCAGAAATCCTCCAATACCCGCTGTGCATCCTTGGCCTCCAGATAGCGGAAATCCTGGCCCAGCTTGAACTGCGCGTGCGCCACTGGCACCGCGACCTGGCCTTCGCGAAAACGTAGCGAATCAAGAAACTGCTGAGCGGCATCCGCCTCCGATTGGGCAAATGCCGGAAACGCCATCAACAGGCCGAACAACGCCTGCACGCCTATACCTCGCAACATGAAAACCTCCGGGTAAGAAAGACTGCAATGGATGCCACCACTCGCAG
>DEHW01000141.1:4118-5786 GCA_002352135.1 Lysobacterales bacterium UBA2790 | reverse complement strand
GCCCAGATCATCGAGCAGATCGTCGCCAAGGTGATGGCAGGCGAATGGGAGGAAGGGCGGCTGCTACCGTCGATCCGCGAGCTTGCTGCAGCCAGCAAGGTCAGCGTAATCACGGTCAAGCGTGCCTACCTTGAGCTGGAACGTGCTGGCGTGATCGTGACGCGGCAGGGCAAAGGCTCCTTCGTGGCGGCGGCACTGGACGCCACACGCGCCCTCGCCACCGCGGAGTTCAACGCACAACTGAAAGGTTTGCTGGATGCGGCCGGCAAGCTTGGTCTCAGCCCTCGGGACGTCGTCGCACGGGTCGAGCAAGCGCTCACGTCCGGGCGTGACACCGCGCCGACTTTCTTGGATTCAAACGCAAGGAATACCGAATGATCACCGCCATTTCGCTGCAAGGTGTGACCAAGCAGTACGACACGTTCGCGCTGCAGGACGTCGACCTTTCGTTGCCCGAAGGTCAGGTGATGGGACTGATCGGTATCAACGGTGCTGGCAAGTCGACCTTGCTGCGCTTGCTGATGGGCCTGATTCGTGCCGACCGCGGCGAGGTCCGGGTGTTCGGGCAAGCGCTCCCGGACGCGCAGGTCGCGGTCAAGCGCGATATCGGCTACGCCTCGGACGACATGCGTCTGTATCCCGGTCAGTCGCTGCGATGGCACATGGATCTGATCCGGCGCGTCTACCCGAATTGGGAAGAAGCTTACGCCGCGCATTTGATCCAGCGTTTCCAGCTAAGGCCCGCGCAAACGCTCGGCGGCTTTTCGCATGGTCAACGGGTGAAGGCACTGCTTCTGCTCCTGCTCGCGCGCCACCCACGGTTGCTGCTGCTTGATGAACCCACGACCGGACTCGACCCCGTTGCGCGCGGCGAGGTGCTCGACGCGCTGGGCGATGTCCTTCGCGACGAGCGCCGCTCGATCCTGTTCTCCTCGCACAACACGGCCGAGGTCGAGCAGATCGCAGACGTCATCACTTTCCTGCACGAAGGCCGTGTCCTCGCCTCGCGCGACAAGGAGGCCTTTCTCGATGACTGGCGCCGGGTGCTGTGTCGCGGCACCTGGGACGATGCCATCAACGCCTTGCCGGGCCTCGCCTCGGTGCGCTGCAGCCCGCCACTGATCGAACTCAAGACGAGCGCCTTCGACCACTCCACGCTGCCCACGCTGCAGGCGCTGGGTCTGACGGTGGACAGCGTCGAGGCGATGTCGCTGGAGGATATCTTCATCACCACCGTCGGCAAGGGGAAAGCGCAATGAACTGGCTCACATCCGATCTCCGCACGGTGCGCACACTGGTACTGAAGGACTGGCAGGTCTATCAAAAGCAACTCGCCGGATTCGTAGCCGGCATGCTGCTGGCACTTGGGCTGATTGGCTCGGGCAGCCCGCTGGTGGCCGCCGCTGGTGCCTTGCTGTTGTTGGTGCTGCTGCTGGTTGTTGGCTCCTACGCGATTTCGGCGTCGATCATTGCCGAGCGTAAGCAGCAGACCGGGCCATTCGTGATGAGCCTTCCGGTGACGCCAATGGACGTGTTCTGGGGCAAGCTGGTCGCTAACCTGGTGATCTACCTGGTGCCGTTCCTGCTGGTGGGTGGTGGTCTGGTCATGCTGGTGCAGACAACGCCGCTGCCGGACGGGACGCTTCCCTGGCTGACGGCGATTTTCGT
>DEHW01000141.1:0-4055 GCA_002352135.1 Lysobacterales bacterium UBA2790 | reverse complement strand
CGCAAGCGCTCCTTCCTCTGAGGCGTGCGGATGAACTCGGCCCACCGTCTGCCCGCGATGGATAACCTGCGTGCCTTGGCCATGCTTGGCGGGGTCTTTTTCCACGCCGCACTGGCCCACAGTCCGTTGATGCATCGCCTGTGGCCTACCGCCGACGCGGGACAGTCGGCCATCGTCGACATGCTTGCGTGGTTCCTGCACGGCTTTCGCATGCCCGTGTTCTTCCTCGTAGCGGGCTACTTTTCCGCCCATCTGTTGGCGAGACATGGCATGTCCGGCCTGTTCCGCCAACGCGGCGCGCGCGTCCTGTTGCCACTGCTTGTGTTCTTGCCGCTGGCGAGTCTGGCCATGCAGGAACTGACTCTGCTGGCGGTGGCGAACAGCGCTCAGCCCTCGCCGATACTGCTCTGGGTCCGCGAGCACCTGAATGGTGGTGGCGCACTGCCGCTGTTCAACGGCTGGATGCACCTGTGGTTCCTGTTCTATCTGCTGGTGTTCACGCTCTGTGCGTGGATCGTCGTCACCTTGGGTCTGACGCGCATCGGTGATCGGCTGGCGACCATGTCCCCTGCAGCCCTGGCGCTGTTGATACCGATCATGCTGACTCCCGCGCTCGCCGCCGCCGGGGTGCCTTGGCCTGCGCCAGCCGGCTTTCTGCCGACGCTCTGGGCGATGGTCTACTTCGGCACTTACTTCGCCCTCGGGGCCTGCTTGTTTCGGCACGCTGACCTGATCGAACGACTGCGGTCGGCCACCAGCCTGCTGTTGGCTGGCGGCCTGCTGGCCTATGCGCTATCGATGCCCTGGCGCGGTGGGTCTGTTCCTGAAAGTGCCCTCGCACATGGGGCACTGTTGCTTCTGGAGGCGGCATCCGGCTGCTGGATGACTCTATGGTGTCTGTTGGCGGCCAACCACTGGCTTGGCGCGCGTCGCCGCGTTCTTCGCTGGCTCGCGGATGCATCGTACTGGACCTACCTGATACATCTGCCAGTGCTGTTCGGCATCCAGTACCGGCTCATGGATGTGGCGCTTCCTTGGCCGACCAAGTGGCTCCTCGCGACCACGCTGACGCTCGGCTTCTGCCTGGTCAGCTATCAGTGGCTGGTACGCGACACCGCGCTGGGACGCCTCCTTGATGGGCGATTGTTCGTCACACGAACACGCGCGCTGCAGGAGGGCGCAGCCTGATGCGCTGGCTTCGTCGCCTCTATCGCGCGGGCGCTGTCGTCCTCGGGCTGCTTGGCCTTGCTGTGATCATCGCCTTCCTGCTGCCGGTATCCGTCACCGTGACGCCGCTGCAGCCACGCGCCGATACCCGTTATTGGCATATGGAGGGCGGTTATCGCATCGCCTACACACTTCTGACACCGCCACTTGGCGTCGCCGAACGTGTCCCGGTCATCTTCCTGCACGGCGGCCCGGGGGGTTACGTGCACTCGTCGATCATCCGCGCCCTGCAGCCACTGGCCGATGCCGGTCACCGAGTCTATCTCTACGATCAGCATGGCTCGGGCCTGTCTGACCGCCTCGACCGTCCGAAAGGTAGCCGTTTCAACGATCAGGTTGACGATCTGGAAGAAATCGTCACGCAACAACTCGGTGCATCGCACGTCGCGTTGATCGGCCACTCGCACGGCGCGCGCATCGCGGTGCATTTTGCCGCGACGCATCCTGCCCAAGTCGAGGCCTTGGTGCTCAGTTCGCCCGGCAACCTTGAGCCTTCCTTGAATGATCCCAACGGTCATGCGACGGTCGAGGCGACCTATCCGGTGCCTACGGCACTGCACTTTCAACCGCCCGAGGACGAGCAGTATCGTCAAGACACGGCGCTGTCAGCGATGCCGCTCAAGGTGATCCTGGCACAAGCCGCCGCCATGGCCTTCGACCTCAAGTTGCTTCCCGACGCCGAAGTCGATGCGGCGCTCAACACGCTGGCCGCCGGGTTCACCCGCAACATGGTCTGCGACCCCGCGAATGTGCAAGCCGAAGAGGGCGGTGCGGGCTTCTACGTTCGCACCGGTGCAAACTGGTTCGCCGATGTCGAGGACCCGCGCCCACGCATGCGCCAATTCACCTCACCGGTACTGGTCCTGCAGGGGCAATGCGATTTCGTGCCTTACGCGGAGGCCTATGAGTACGCCGCTTTGTTTCCCAATGCCCGGTACCGCTTCATCGAGCGGGCAGGGCACCTGATCTGGTGGGAACAAGCCAGCAGCTATGCAGCGGCCATCGTCGAATTCCTCGCAACACCAGAGCCCGAAATGGGCTGGACCCCTCCCGCTGGAAAACGCCAGCAGTTGCTTTGGCCTGAGGGGGCACCCGACATGCCTGCCGGGCCACCACGCGAGGAGTCGGTGTTCCAGGTCAATAAAGTGCCCGGACGCGAGTACACCGGTATCGCAGAAGTCAGCGCGCCAACGATCACGGTATTCCCCGCATAGGGCGAGCCCAAAGGCGTTGCAATCATCGTGTTTCCGGGCGGCGGCTTCCGTATTCTCGCCATCGACATCGAGGGCACCGAGATCTGCGACTGGATCTCCTCGCGCGGTATCGCTTGCGTATTGCTGAAGTACCGTGTGCCCGGCAGCAACCATCATTGGGACAGCGATTGCCGCTGTCACATCACGCCGCCGGTGCCCCTCGCACTACGGGATGCACAACGCGCCATCCGCATGGTTCGCGCGCAAGCGGAGTCACTGGGCGTAGCGCCTGATCGTATCGGTGTGATCGGATTTTCCGCTGGCGGCTATCTGGTCGCGCAAGTCAGCACGGTGCGTGAATCGGCTTACCTACCAAAGGATCGCATCGATCAGGAATCAAATCGCCCGGACTTTGCAATAGCCATGTATCCGGGCCACTTGTGCCGCGCGGGTGGCGTGCTCGATCCAAGCCTTCCCGTCGGCCCACATGTGCCACCCACCTTCCTTCTGCAGGCCTGGGACGATCCGGTCGACGATATCTGCAACAGCACGCTTTATGCCCGTGCCCTCGATGCCGCTGGCGTGTCCGCCGAAGTCCATCTGTTTGCCAGCGGCGGACACGCTTTCGGCTTGCGGCCCACCGGCCAACCGATCTCGGATTGGCCGAAGCTGGTGGAGCGCTGGCTGCAGACGACGGCACTGGGCTCGCATGCCCACGCAGCGAGCGCCTCCGCACCAACGCCCGCGCAGTGAAGTGACACCAGACACTTCGGCCGTCCACGCCGGGCTGTCGGGTGTTCAGGAAACGCTTCAATGGCCTCCTGGCCGGGACGCAGGGATTTACTCCGGCCGATAGATCTCCGCGCCCTGGGCGCGGAATTCGGCGGCTTTTTCGGCCATGCCTTTTTCCAGCGCTTCGGTGGCATCGGCAACGCCTTTGTCAGCGGCGTAGTCACGCACGTCCTGGGTGATCTTCATCGAGCAGAAGTGCGGACCGCACATCGAGCAGAAATGCGCGTGCTTGGCGGCTTCTTTGGGCAGGGTTTCGTCGTGGAATTCCTGCGCCTTCTCCGGATCAAGTCCGAGGTTGAATTGATCCTGCCAGCGGAACTCGAAACGGGCTTTGGACAACGCGTTGTCGCGCATCTGCGCGGCCGGGTGTCCCTTCGCCAGATCAGCGGCGTGTGCGGCCAGCTTGTAGGTGATGATGCCGTCGCGCACGTCCTGCTTGTTGGGCAGACCGAGATGCTCCTTCGGGGTGACGTAGCAGAGCATCGCCGTGCCGTACCAGCCGATCATCGCCGCACCAATCGCGCTGGTGATGTGGTCATAGCCGGGTGCGATGTCGGTGGTCAGCGGCCCCAAGGTGTAGAAGGGCGCTTCGCCACACTCGCGCAACTGCTTGTCCATGTTTTCCTTGATCAACTGCATCGGCACATGGCCGGGGCCTTCGATCATGGTCTGCACGTCGTGCTTCCAGGCGATCTTGGTCAGCTCGCCCAGCGTTTCGAGTTCACCGAATTGGGCAGCGTCGTTGGCGTCGGCGATGCTGCCCGGACGCAGTCCATCACCCAGCGAGAAGGCCACGTCGTAGGCCTTCATGATTTCGCAAATCTCTTCGAAGCGGGTGTAGAG
>DEHW01000132.1 GCA_002352135.1 Lysobacterales bacterium UBA2790 | reverse complement strand
TTGGCCACCTCGTCGATGAAGAACAGGGTCAAAACCTTCACGCCATCACGGTACAGCGCCTGTTCCTTGTCGAAGTGGGCCTTGATGGCTTCGCGAATCTGGATGCGGCGTAGTGCCGCCTCAGTCACGTCGCCGGTGGCATCACCCACCGTCAACTGCAGCCCATTGGTGAAGCTCAAGGTGTCGGTGTTGGCATTGATGTCCGACACCACAAAGCCGTCACGATACTGATCCAACTCGTTGGACAGTTCATAAAGGTTGTTGCCTTTGGACAGCTTCCTAACGACTCGCTTGATGTTGCCGCCTGCCAGCTTCTGCTCGAACTCCACGCGGGCCTCGGGCGGCTTCTTGTTCGAAATCTCGATGGACTGCAGGTATAGATAGGCATTGGTTCCCGCCAGCCCCTTCACTGAGATGCCGCGCACGGCGATCTTTTTCACCAGCTTCTGGTTNNATCTTCTTCACCAGCTTCTGGTTGTAGGCGTCCAGCGCGTCCAGGCGGTGAATCTTGTTGTGCGTGGTCTTGTGCGTGGCCGAGTAGCGCAGCACCATCAAGGCCTTGAACTCCTCCAAGGACCTCAAGGTCTGCGCGCCTTCCATCTTCTGCGGCTCGTCCAGGATCAGGATCGGCCGGTTCGCGCTGATGACGTCAATCGGACGGCGTGACTGGAAGTCGTCCAACACCTCGTAGATGCGGCGGTTGTCGGCACCACGGGCGGCAAAGGCCTGCACGTTGATGACCATGACGTTGATGCCCGCATCCGACGAAAAGCTCTCCAGGTGGTGCAACTGCTTGGAGTTGTAGATGAAGAAGCGCGCCTTCTTTTGGTAGGACTCCAGGAAGTGCTCGGCGGTGATCTCCAGCGACTTGGCCACGCCCTCACGGATGGCGATGCTGGGCACCACGATGATGAACTTGCTCCAGCCATAGCGGCGGTTCAGCTCGAAGATCGTCTTGATGTAGCAGTAGGTCTTGCCCGTGCCCGTTTCCATCTCCACATCAAGGTTGACGCGGGCAACCTTGGTCTTCACCAACGTCTCGGACACCGGCAGGTTCTGGCCGCGTTGCACTTGCTGAATGTTGTCCAGCAGAGCAAGGTCTGTCAGCGCCAGGTCTGCGTTCTTGAAGCCGGAGTCAGAAAACAGGTCTTCCGTGCCCTTATTGGCTTGGCCGGGGTCGATGCTGTTAGCGCCAGTTGGAAACTGACCCACCTGCCGGTTGAAAACTGACCCACCTGAGACCACCCGGCGGCTTCCGGAAATGATGGAAGCGCCGATGTTGATTCAGGAGGATGCAGTGGAGATTGAGGTCATGTTGAAACAAGGGTTGGGGGTGCGTGAGGTGGCGCGGCGTTGCGGCGTCTCGCGCAACACGGTTCGGCGGGTGCGCGATGAGGGCGCACGGCGTCGTTATCAGCGGGAGGCACGTGTCGGTAAGTTGACGGTGTTCGAGGAGTACATCCGCGAGCGGCTGGCTGCGGCGGCACCCCAGTGGATTCCGGCCACGGTGCTGTTACGCGAGATTCGTGAGCGCGGTTATGTCGGTTCGCACTCGATCTTGCGGACGTTCATGGCGAGCCTCCGGCCGCTGCAGGTCGAGGAAGCGGTGGTGCGTTTTGAGACGGCACCGGGTCGGCAAATGCAGGTGGATTGGGCAGAGTTTCGTCTCGATGGTCGGCGTTGGTTTGCGTTTGTCGTGGTGTTGGGGTTCTCACGCTGGATTTTCGGCCGCTTCGTTGAGGATCAGCGGTTCGAGACGTTGCGTGACCTGCATGTCGCTGCGTTCGATGCGCTGGGCGGCGTGCCGCACGAGGGGCTATACGACAACATGGCTACCGTTGTGCTCAAGCGCGATGCCGATGGCAAAGGGCGGCATCGCTTTCATGACGGCATGCTGGCGTTGTCGCGCGACTACGGGTTTGCGTTGCGCCTGTGTCGGCCCTATCGGGCACGCACCAAGGGCAAGGTCGAGCGCGGCATCCGCTACGTCCGCGAGAGCTTCTTCGTGCCGCTGGTTGCTGAGTTTCGGCAACGCGGCGAGGCACTCACACTGGACATCGTCAACGCGCGTTTCAGTGCCTGGCAGCGCGACATCGCCAATCAGCGATTGCATGGCACGACCGGCGAGCGGCCCTGTGATCGGTTGGTGGTCGAATGCACGCGTCTGCTGCCGTTGCCGGGCGGGCGACCCGCTCCCAGCGTGCGTGAAGTGCAGGCTCCGCGCGCGGTCATTCCACGACCGACCACGCCGATCCAGCGACCCTTGGCGGCCTACGAGACGTTCAGTGCCGGGGTGAGCCCATGAACCTCGCGCAGGAGCGATTGAACGCGGTGTGCGCCGACCTGAAACTGACCGGTGTCGCCAACGCGGCCACCCGTCTCGCGCAGGAAGCCAGCGCATCGGAGTGGAGCTACATCGACTTCCTTGATCGTGTGCTGCGAGCCGAGACGGGGCAACGCCAGGAGCGTAGTCGCACGATGCTGGTTCGCACCGCCGGCTTCCCGGTGGTCAAGCGGCTCGATGACTTCGACTTCGCATTCGCCGGTGCGCAGAAGAAGCAGTTCACCGAACTCGCCAGTCTTGCCTTCATCGAGCGTGGCGAGAACGTTGTCCTGCTGGGCCCGAGTGGTGTCGGCAAGACCCATCTGGCGCTCGCCCTTGGCCTCAAAGCGGCAGAGAATGGCTACAAGGTGCGCTTTTATACCGCCGCCGATCTGATGCGCGACATCGCCACCGCGCGCCGTCAGGAACGGCTCGACAATCTGCTGCGCGGGAACGTGCGCATGCCGAAACTGCTGATCATCGACGAGCTCGGTTACATGCCACTGGACAAGGCCGGCGCCCACGATCTGTTCCAGGTCATCGCCAAGCGCTATGAGTACGGCAGCTTGATCGTCACCAGCAACCTCAACTTCGGGCAATGGGACCAGACCCTGGCAGGCGACAGCGCGCTCGCCGCCGCACTGCTCGACCGCCTGCTGCACCACGCCCACGTCATTCCACTGAAAGGAGAAAGCTATCGACTCAAGGACAAACGCAAAGCAGGGCTGATCGAACGCAGAAGCACCGCCAACACGGCGGACTAAACCAAGCTGGGTGGGTCAGATTTACTTCGGCGGGGTGGGTCAGAATTCAATTGGCGTTGACAAGATCCACCCCAACTCACACA
>DEHW01000046.1 GCA_002352135.1 Lysobacterales bacterium UBA2790 | reverse complement strand
TCGCAGATGTCCGATGGTGCGGGTGCGGTCATGCTAGCTTCGGAAAAAGCCATCAAGGAGTTTGGCTTGACGCCACTGGCACGCTTTGTTGGCTTCGCGGTCGCTGGCGTCAAACCGGATGTGATGGGCATCGGCCCGAAAGAGGCAATCCCAAAGGTTTTGCGACAGGCGGGATTGCGCCAGGACCAACTCGACTGGATTGAACTCAATGAGGCGTTTGCGGCGCAAGCCCTCGCTGTCATCAAGGATCTGGGACTGGACCCATCAAAGATCAACCCGTTGGGCGGCGCCATAGCGCTGGGCCATCCGCTGGGCGCCACCGGCGCAATTCGTGCCGCGACCCTGGTGCACGGCATGAAGCGTCGCCAGCAGAAATACGGCATGGTGACGATGTGTATCGGCACAGGCATGGGTGCAGCCGGGATCTTTGAATCGCTCTGATTCCGCGCGGGTTCGGTGCACCTGCGCCGAACCCGCTTTCGCTGCTATTGCAGCGGACCGTCGTCGTGTGAGAGCTCCTCCAACACCTTCTGCATGTAACTGCTTGCGGCCGAGCTGAGCTTTTCGTGATCCAGCGCAAAGCGGATGGTGGCTTGGATCAACCCCAAATGGCTGCCGCAGTCAAAGCGGGTGCCCTGAAAGCGATACGCAAGCGTCTTCTGCCGGGCCAGCTCGCTGGCGATGGCATCGGTCAACTGGATTTCACCGCCGGATCCGCGCTCCGTCTGACGCAGAGCATCGAAAATTCCCGGTTGCAAGATATAGCGTCCAACCACTCCCAATGTGCTGGGCGCATGCTCCGGCCGAGGCTTCTCAACCATCGCTTTGATGCGCCCCGCGCTACCCGCAAAGCCGTCTGTATCGACGATACCGTAACTGGACGTTTGCGCTAGAGGAACATCCTGCACCGCAATGACGCTTGCCGTCTCGGCTTCAGCCAGATCAGCCATCTGAGACAGCGCACCCGAGCCGTCTGGGTTCCAAATCAGGTCATCCGGCAACAACACCGCGAACGGCTCATCGCCGACGACTGGCTCTGCACACAACACCGCGTGTCCCAAGCCCAAGGCTTCGGCTTGGGTGACAAAGATCGCCCGCACATGCGCAGGCAGCACACCGCGAACGACATCCAGCAACTCCTGCTTGCCGGACTTGGCGAGTTTCTCTTCCAACTCGTAGGCTTTGTCGAAGTAGTCCGCCACAGCGTGTTTGTAGCGATTGGTGATGAAGACCAAGGTTTCGCAACCGGCTTCAATCGCCTCATCCACCGCGTACTGGATCAACGGCTTGTCGACGATCGGAAGCATCTCCTTGGGTACGGTCTTGGTTGCGGGGAGGAAGCGCGTGCCAAGGCCGGCAACGGGGAAAACAGCAATTCGAATTCGCATGTTATTCGGCAGCCTCGTCAATTTTGGTTTGCTGGAACTCGGGGACCAGTCTTCCAAGCAGGATAGTCAGCTTCGCATTGTCGACCTCGTCGCAAGCGTGCTTCATCTCTGCAAGTGCCTCGTCCAGACCAAAATCCGGCAGGCGATGACTGGCCTGCATGATTTTGCTATGACTCGTCGGTCGGTAGCCTTCCAGTTCGTGGAATAGCTCTTCATAGAGCTTCTCACCCGGACGAAGACCGGTGTAGGCGATCTGGATGTCCCTACCAGGCTGCTTCCCAGTCAATCGAATCATCTGTTCAGCCAGGTAGCGAATCGGGACGGGCTCGCCCATATCCAGAGCGAACACCTCATCACCTTCACCCAAGGACAGCGCTTGCAGGATGAGCTGACAGGCCTCAGGAATGGTCATGAAATAGCGCGTGATGTCCGGGTGTGTCACCGTGACAGGACCTCCCCGCTGGATCTGCTCACGAAACAACGGCACAACACTGCCTGCCGAATCGAGCACGTTTCCAAAACGGACCGTCAGGAACCGCGTCCCGCCACGTTGCGCCAGGCGCTGGCAGATCATTTCTGCTACGCGCTTGGTGGCCCCCATGACATTGGCGGGATTGACCGCCTTATCACTGGAAATCAGCAGAAAAGCAGAGACGCCGTGAGCATGCGCCGCCTGCGCGAAAGATTGGGTCGCCAATACATTGTTGCGTACCGCTTGGCGGGATTGTCGCTCAAGCAGTGGAACGTGTTTGTACGCCGCCGCATGGAAAACAATCTGTGGCGAATGCTCGCGGAGGACCTGCTCGATCAAGGGGCGATCTCCGCAATCACCCAGCACACTATGCAGCGTCAGGCTTGGAAACTCGGAACGCAGCTCCTGATCCACCCGATACAGGTTGAACTCACTCAGCTCAACGATGATCAACGTGTCGACACCGAGTCTTGCCACCTGGCGGCAGAGTTCGGAGCCGATCGATCCACCACCGCCGCTGACCAGCACACGCTTTCCGTTCAAGCCGGTTCGGATGGCCGTCCAATCCAAACTGACCGGATCGCGCCCCAACAGGTCCTCAATCGCGACCTCTTTCAACTGATTGAAGTTGAGTCGACCGTCAATGATGTCCTGCAAGCGAGGAACCGTTCTGAAGGGAAGTCCCGTGCTCTCACAATGCTCGACGACCCGCTGCATCTGCTGATTGTTTGCCGATGGCATCGCAATCAACAGCATTTCGGCAGCAACCTCCTTCGAGAGTGCCTGCAGCTGGCTCAACTCACCCAACACCGGAATGCCGTGCACCTTTGCTCCGCGTAGGGCCCGGTTGTCGTCGATAAAGCCGACCGGGCGATAGTGACCTTGGCGCCGCAGATCCCGGGCCAAGGCCTCGCCCGCCCGACCAGCGCCAAGAATGAGCACGCGCACTGCACTGATGCTGACACGAGGCAAACTTCCGTACCGACTGTCCTTCCAGTAGCGATAGAACCACCGCGGAGCGCCAAGAGTAAAGACCAGGACGACCGGGTAAGTGACAAGCACTGATCGGGGAACGCCTTCCAAGCGATTGAACAGGAACAAGCCACCGAATATCGCCATGGTGCCCAGCAAGGCTGCGCGGGCAATGTTCCAAAGGTCCGGCAAGCTGGCAAAGCGCCACAGCCCTCGGTAGAGGCCGGTCCACCAAAGCACGACGCCTTGTGCAATCAGCACGACCCACAATTCAAGTGGAATCCACTCAAAGTCGGGCGGATGCGCGACAAAGCTGTAGCGCAACCTCACCGCAAGAAGCCAAGACATCCAAACCATTAGAAGGTCATGCAACACGACGGCAAGTCGTGGGTGGATCGATCCGATCAGACGAGCCACGCGCTTGGTCATGTTGGTCGGCACCGAAGGCGCGCCAGACAGTGTCGCTTGCCGCCAAACCACAGTCCACTTGCGATGAGCATTGCTGAAATCAAGGCCGGAAACGACAGCGATGGAATGTGCCACGCGACGAGCATATGAGGTAAGGCGACCACCAAGCTGAACCCGACAAAGGCCATCACGACCTGCGCATGAGAATAACCACTGCGAACCATCCACTGGTAGAGGTGTTCGCGATGCGCAACGTACCAACGGCGTCCAGACAAGACACGAAACGCCAAGGTCAGCCCCGCATCCGCGACCATGCCAAGAACAGGAAAAAGCAAGACAGGCACAGACGAGACGTCGCCATTCCAGAGCAGAAAGACATTGGCTGCAAGCAGGAAGCCCAGCGAACCACTCCCCACGTCACCCATGAATAATTGAGCGCGAGGAAAATTGAACGGCACGAATCCTGCGGTCGCGCCAAGAGCGATCAGCGAAAGAGTCGACACATCTGTCCGCCCGTCAATCCATCCCACCAACCCGTAGGCGAGGAAAGCCACCATCGCGTTCACGCTGGCAATGCCATTGATGCCATCCATGAAGTTCCAGGCATTGGTCATTGCGACGATCCAAACGACAGCCACAGCCACACAAGTCAAGGACAACCAGGGCGAACCAAGCAGCCCCAAGGTCAGTCCCGCTCCCAGCAGATGAACGAGTAGCCGCAAGCGCGCCGTCAGTGGATGATGATCGTCGACAAATCCGATGAACGCGACCGCGCCCAAGCCCAGCAGCAAGCCGAGCCATGGGCTGCCCTGAATCACCGCCCAGACGACGAAACACAACTGCACAACAACAAAGGCCAATCCTCCACCTCTAGGCGTCGGCAACATGTGTGATCGGCGGTAACCAGGCTGATCAACGAGATGGACTCGACGCGCGTAGTTCAGCACGCCAGCCGTCAGCAGTGACGACACAAGGAACGCCATTGCCGACGCTGTAAGCGGCGCGGACAGGGCATTCGACATCGTCATTCACCGGCCGCGTTATGGATTGGCTTGATACTCGCCCAACTTTTGCAGCTAGGACATTGCCAATGGTGCGCACGCGCCGCGAAACCGCACCGGTTGCATCGATAAGTTGGCGAACTGGACACAAGACGCTGATTGATCTGGCCGAGTCCGGTCAGCAGCCTTTGAGCCTGTTCCGGCGACACAGAGGCATCCTCACTCATGCACAGCGAGATCAGCGCGCTTTGCCCTTTGATTGATGGCCGTTCCAACAACTCGGATAGCAAGAACTCACCCGCAGCTTTCGCACCAAGTTCCTGTTGGATCATCCTCGCCTTCGCGAGTAGCGGCGCGACGCCCGCGTATCGATCAATCATCTCGCGAAGAAAATCGTGTGCCCGGTCACGCTCCCCCAGTCGCTCATAGAGGTCCAACAAAGGCCGCATGACCTCGATGAAAATATCAGGTTCGTGGCGAGCGACTCGCTCATACGACCGCATGGCTGCCACGTCGTCGCCGTTCGCCATCGCCAATCTTGCTTCAATCAGTCCTGCGCGAATGGAGTTGGCCTCGTGACCAAAGGCATTTCGCAGATGCACTCTCGCGGTTGCCCAGTTCCCCACCGCTATTTGCTGCTCAGCGATCTCGCACTCGAACTGCGCAATCAGTCGCCCCATCGGTTCGCCCGTTGCACGCTCCAGCTTTCCAGCATGCGCGATGGCGTTCTCCCAATCCCGCTCCTGCTGGTAAATGGAAATCAGATGGCGCAGCGCCTTCGGCGCGAGAGTACCTTCCTTGACAAGATCGGAAAACAGGATTTCGGCCCGGTCCAACAATCCGGCCCGCATGTAGTCTTCGCCAAGTTCAAGCAGCGCAAGCGTCCGGTGCTCGTCACTGAGACTGGATCGCTCGATCAGATTCTGGTGAATGCGAATCGCGCGCTCAACTTCGCCACGGCGGCGAAACAGGTTCCCCAGCGCAAAATGGGTCTCGACGGTATCGCGGTCGATATCGGCAATCTGCAGGAAAACTTCAATAGCCTTGTCCGGCTGTTCGTTGAGCAGGTAATTCAGGCCACGAAAGTAGCTGCTGGACAAGCGTGTCATTCGACGCCCGCCGCTGCGAAGCGCTGCACGTCGCCCTGTCCACCAACCGGACAGCGCCGCCACCGGCAGCAACAGGAACAGCAGGCTCAGTTCTTCCACGACAGGTCCTCAGCAATCGCCAAGAGATCACAAGCCACTAGGTAGCGCGGATGGTGATTCCGCACCTCGACTCAGGATGCATCCTGAATCTCCACCGAGTTGACGCGTTCACGGAGTTCCTTGCCAGGTTTGAAATGCGGCACGTACTTGCCTGACAGCGTCACCGAGTCACCGGTCTTTGGATTGCGACCAACGCGCGCAGGACGGAAGTGAAGCGAGAAACTCCCGAATCCGCGAATTTCGATACGGTCTCCGCTCGCCAACGCGGAACTCATCTGCTCAAGAACCGCCTTAACCGCAAGGTCCACATCCTCCGCTTTGAGGTGCGCCTGCTTGCGTGCCAGAAGTTCTATGAGCTCGGACTTGGTCATATCTACTTGATTTATACGAAGCTGGACAAACGCGGCAAGACAAAACCGCACAAAAAGACCACCGACGCACAAGGCGTCGGTGGTCGGTAACGCTTTACTCTGACTTGCCGCTCATCTGCTCACGCAACAAGGCACCGAGCTTGGTGGTGCCGCCGGATGCGCTCTGGTATTCGTCCAGCACATCCTGCAGGTCCGCTTCTTCCTTGGCGCGAATCGACAATTGCAGGGTACGGCCCTTGCGATCCATGCCAATGAACTTCGCTTCGACCGAATCACCCACCTTCAGATGCTGGGTTGCGTCTTCGATGCGTTCTTTGGCGATGTCGGAAGCGCGCAAGTAACCTTCGATACCGTCAGCCAGATCGATGGTGGCACCACGCGCGTCCACTTCACGCACCGTACCCGTCAGGATGCTGCCCTTCGGATTGGCGGCCATGTACTGACCGAACGGATCCTGTTCGAGCTGCTTGATGCCCAACGAAATGCGTTCGCGTTCCGGGTCGACCGCCAACACAACGGCTTCCAGGTTCTCACCCTTCTTGAAGTTGCGGACGATGTCTTCGCCAGTCGCGTTCCAGGAAATGTCGGACAGGTGCACCAGACCGTCGATGCCGCCATCCAGACCGATGAAGATACCGAAATCGGTGATCGACTTGATCTGGCCGGACACCTTGTCGCCCTTCTTGTGCATGGCAGCGAAGGCTTCCCACGGATTCGACGTGCACTGCTTCATGCCCAACGAAATGCGGCGACGCTCTTCATCGACATCCAGCACCATGACTTCGGCTTCGTCGCCCACCTGGACCATCTTGCCCGGGTTGACGTTCTTGTTGGTCCAGTCCATTTCGGACACATGGACCAAGCCTTCGACGCCCGCTTCGATCTCGACAAAGCAACCGTAGTCGGTGACATTGCTGACCTTGCCGACGATGCGCGAGCCAGCCGGATAACGACGTGCGATGTTGTCCCACGGATCCTCGCCCAACTGCTTGAGGCCCAGCGAAACGCGATTGCGCTCGCGGTCGAACTTGAGCACGCGAACATCCAGCTCGTCGCCGACGTTGACCACTTCGGACGGATGACGTACGCGCTTCCACGCCATGTCGGTGATGTGCAACAGACCATCGATGCCGCCCAGATCAACGAACGCGCCGTAGTCGGTAAGGTTCTTGACTGTACCCTTGACCACTGCACCTTCCTGCAGGCGGTCGAGCATCTGCTCGCGCTCTTCCGAGTGCTCGCTCTCAACCACAGCGCGGCGCGACACGACCACGTTGTTGCGCTTGCGGTCGAGTTTGATGATCTTGAACTCGACATCCTTGCCTTCCAGATAGATCGGGTCGCGCACAGGGCGCACATCGACCAGGGAACCTGGCAGGAACGCGCGAACGTCCTTGATGTCGACAGTGAAACCGCCCTTGACCTTACCGCTGATGCGGCCGGTGATCGTGGCGTTGGCTTCCAGGGCTTCTTCGAGTTCGTCCCACACCAGAGAGCGCTTGGCTTTCTCGCGCGAGAGCACGGTTTCGCCAAAGCCATTCTCGAGCGAATCGAGTGCGACTTTGACTTCATCACCCACGGAAATGGAATAGGTGCCGTCGTCGTTCTTGAACTGCTCAAGCGGCACGATGCCTTCGGACTTCAGTCCGGCATTGATCACCACCACATCGGAGCGAATTTCGACGATGACGCCGAGCACGATGGCGCCAGGCTTGAGCTTGGAGAGCTTTTCGCTCTGCTCGAACAGTTCAGCAAAACTTTCGGTCATTGGATTGAGTTCCAGGTTGAACACACGGGTCGCAGAAACGACCCACCTTCTGTGTGGCGCCCATCAAAGGCACCAATTAAAAACCTCCCGAGTCCCTCAGGAGGGCCTTGTCAACGTCACGCAAAATCGCGACGAGAACACCGTTGGGCGCGCAGGCGCAGCCCTTTGACTCAAACTCTTGCTGTTGTCACGCCACGCTCAAGATTTCGCCGTCACCAGACCCACGACGCGCTTAACCACTTCATCAATCGGAATACCGGTTGAATCGAGCAGAAGTGCGCCCTGTGCTGGCCGCAAAGGGGCGATCGCGCGCTCCGCATCACGGGTATCGCGTGCGCGAATTTCGCGCAACAGACCGTCAATGTTAACGGACAGTCCCTTTTCACTCAACTGCTTATGCCGTCTAACCGCCCTTTCCTCAGCGCTTGCGGTGAGAAAGACCTTATATGCCGCGTCGGGGAAAATCACCGTGCCCATGTCCCTGCCATCTGCGACAAGACCCGGTGCACGCCTGAACTGCCTCTGCTTTTCGAACAAGGCTTCACGCACCGCCGGAATGGCCGCGATCGCAGAAGCGGCGGCGCCGGCTGTTTCGGTACGCAACTCATCCGTCACGTCGATGCCATTGACCACCACACGAGGCTCTTCGCCCTGACGTCCATCCTGGAACGTGACTACGGTTTCAAGCGCGCAGCGTGCCAGCGATTCCGCGTGGGAGAAATCCAGATCCGCCCAACCGGCTGCAAGGCCCACAGCGCGATACAAGGCACCNNGTCGTCAGCAGTCATCCGCTCAGTTTACCAGCGAACAGCCGAGATGCCGCTTCGACTTCGATCAAGTGGACACGCGAAGATCCATACCGCATGAGACCGCCAAGCGATCGAATCCAGGAAAAGACGTGGCCACATTGGCACAGTCCTGAATCCGGAGTTCACCGGACCCCACCTGCGCCGCAACCGCAAACGCCATGGAAACTCGATGGTCACCATGACTCTGGATCTGGGCCGAGCCAAGCACCCCGCCGCGAATCGATGCGCCGTCAGCCGTTTCTTCAACATCAATGCCAGCCGCGCGCAATCCGTTCGCCATCGCCGCAAGTCGATCCGATTCTTTCACTCGCAATTCGGCGGCACCGGTTACTCGGGTGATGCCATCTGCCGCCGCCGCCGCCGCAAACAAGGCCGGAAACTCATCGATCATGTCCGGCACAAGATAGTCCGGAATCTCCGCGCCATGCAGTCGTGCAGCCCGAACGCGGATGTCTGCGATCATTTCTCCACCACTGCTGCGCTCGTTCACCAGATCGATGTCTGCGCCCATCAGCCGAAGGGCCTGCAACAGACCCGTGCGCCGCGGATTGATGCCCACTTCCTGCAGGAGAACGTCCGATCCCGGCACCATGCTGGCTGCAGTAATAAAAAATGCCGCCGAGGAAAAGTCCGCTGGCACCTTGATGTGAGCCGCCCGCAAGGATTGCCCACCAGTGAGTCGGGCCATACCTGGTCTGTGGTCAATCCTGATACCGAAAGCGGACAGCATGCTTTCGGTGTAATCCCGAGTCGGATGCGGCTCAAGCACGACAGTCTCGCCATCGGCATACAGTCCAGCCAGCAACAGCGCAGATTTCACCTGCGCGCTCGCGACGGGCAAGGCGTACTCGATGCCCTGCAGCTTCGCTCCGCCGCGGATCACCAGCGGCGGCCATCCGTTTGATGCGGTTTCAATACGTCCTCCCATCTTCCGCAAGGGCTCCACCACACGCAGCATCGGCCGCTTGCTCAATGATTCGTCACCGACCAGAACGGAATCGAAGTCCTGCGCAGCGAGCAAGCCACAAAGCAGTCGCATGCCGGTCCCGGCATTGCCGCAGTCAATCGGCTGAGTCGGTGCGCGCAGTCCACGCATACCGACACCATGGACCACACGCACGCAATCTTCCGGTTGTTCGATCCGAACGCCCATCGAGGCGAATGCACGAGCGGTGGCGCGCGTGTCCTCTCCCTCGAGAAAACCGTCGATACGGGACACGCCGTCTGCCAGCGCGGCCAGCATGATTGCGCGGTGGGAAACGGACTTGTCACCCGGAACGCGCAACGTACCGCGCAATGGTCCTGCAGCTCTTGAGCAGATGAACGTACTGGCTGAACTCACAGGACTGCCACCGGATAGCTACCCAGCACTCGCACCTGGGACGCAAACTCGCCAAGCTCACCGAGCGCCGCACGAACGGGCTCATCATCCACATGACCCGCGATGTCGATAAAGAACGCGTATTGCCACTTGCCTTCGTGCGAAGGACGCGACTCGATCCGGTTCATGCTGACTCCATGGCGAGCCAACGGACTGAGCACGTTGTAAAGCGCGCCAGGCTGATCGCGCACGAAAACCAGCAGCGACGTACGGTCATGTCCAGAAGGCGGAAACAACTCACGCCCGATGACCAGGAAACGCGTGGTGTTGTCGGGTCGATCTTCAATCGGGCCCGCAACGATCTTCAAGCCATACACATGCGCCGCTGACTCGCCTGCGATGGCGGCCGCATCATCGGCAGTCCGCGCACGCCGCGCCGCCTCCGCATTGCTGGACACTGCCACTTTTTCCACTTTGGGCAGGTACTGTCGCAGCCAGGTCTTGCATTGCCCCAGCGACTGCGGATGCGAATACACCCGTTCGATGTCTTCCAACCGACCCGATCGGGACAGCAAGTGCTGATGCACACGCAGTTCAACCTCGCCGCAGATCTTCAACTTTGATGTCAGGAACATATCCAGGGTCGACTGGATCGTGCCTTGACCGGAGTTTTCGACCGGCACCACGCCGAAGTCGGCATTCTTACTTTCGACCTCAAGGAACACTTCCTCGATGCTCGACAGGGGCATGCCCACCGCCGAATGTCCAAAGTGTTTGTGCACCGCCTGTTGCGAGAAGGTGCCTTCCGGGCCAAGGAAGCCAATGCGCAACGGCTCCTGTTGGGCGAGGCAGGCAGACATGATCTCGCGGAACAACCGGACCAGTGTTTCATCGTGCAACGGGCCTTCGTTGCGATCCACGACGCGGCGAAGAACCTGCGCTTCGCGCTCGGGCCGGTAGTAGTCCACGGCCGCCTTCAGTGGCCCCTTCGCTCGCCCGACCTTGTGCGCCCAGCGCGCGCGCTCGGCAATCAAGTCCTGAATGGTTCGATCAATGGAATCAATGTGCTCGCGTGCCTCTGCCAACGCTTGCGGCAGCGCGGAGGACGTGGGGACATCAACCACGGTCCTTTTTCGCGCGGCTGCGGCGGGCTTAGTGGCACCAGTGCGGGCAGACTTGCCCACGTCAGCTGTGGACTTCATCGGGGCGGACTTTTTCTTGCTCATGCTCGGACTCACTCGGTACGGTGCGCACGATGCCACGCTGAACGCGTCACCGGCAGGGGCATTCGGCGATTAGGACAGTTCGACCTTCATCCGTGGCGCCGGGCAAACTCGCGCATGAAGGCCGTCAATGCGGCAACCCCGTCGACAGGCATCGCGTTGTAGATCGACGCCCGCATGCCGCCGACCGCCTTGTGCCCCTTCAAGGCCAGCAATCCCGCCGCTTCCGACTCCTGCAGAAACAAGCCATCCAGGCCGCTGTCGTTCAGAGTGAAGGGCACGTTCATGCGTGAACGCGCACCGATGGCAACCGAATTCCGATAAAACCCGCCCGACTCATCGATACAGGCGTATAGCAGTTCCGCCTTCTCGATATTGCGCTGTTCGATCACGTCCAAGCCGCCGAGGTCCCGCAACCACTTGAAAACCAGTCCTGCCAGATACCAGGCGAAGGTCGGCGGCGTATTGAGCATCGAGTCGCTGGCGGCCTGGGCCGCGTAGCTCAGGACCTTGGCGGTTCTCGCCCTCGCATTCTGCAGAAGATCATCACGCGCGATGACCAGCACGAGCCCCGAAGGCCCGATGTTCTTCTGCGCGCCGGCGTAGATCAGCCCGAAACGGGACACGTCCAGCGGACGCGACAGAATCGTCGATGAGAAGTCCCCGATAAGAGGAACATCACCCACATCAGGAACCGCATGGAACTCGACGCCATGAATGGTCTCGTTGGGTGTGTAGTGGACATACGCAGCAGCAGGATCAACGACATCTCGCACACTGGCGGGCACATCGGTGTAGTTGCTGGCCTGCATGTCGACCGCGACTCTCGGACTGACGTAGGGCGCCGCTTCTGAAACGGCCTTCTGCCCCCAGGCACCGGTGACGATGTAGTCGGCGCTCTGATCCGGCGTGCAAAGATTCATCGGCACCTGCGCGAAGTGCTGGGTCGCCCCACCCTGCAGGAACAGTACGCGGTAGTTGTCTGGCACCTTCAATAAGTCGCGAAGGTCCTGCTCGGCCTGTGCGGCGATTCGCATGAAATCCTTGCCGCGGTGACTGATCTCCATCACCGAGGCGCGAGCGCCCTGCCATTCAAGACACTCTTCGCGCGCCTGCTGCAAAACGCGCTCCGGCAACGCGGCCGGGCCAGCACTGAAATTGAAGGCGCGTGACATGGTTTGTTCCGTCGCTCCGACCAACTGAGCGACTGACACTAGCATGCGGCAACGCAGCACGAAAGCAATCCAGTCCGCTCATGCCAAGCCAGACCTTCGCTGTTCGCGACGCCCTCTTCGCGAATCCTTTTGCCCCTTGTCCTACTCTGTTTGGACGACCTGGTGTGCGGAGGAAGAAGCGATGAAGAACGGATTGCGAGACGTGTTGCAAGCGGAAACCCCGGAAGCGGTCTACATGGCACGTCGTCGGTATCTGAAGTGGCTGGGAATCGCGACAGCGTCCTGGTCTTTGAGTGCCTGTGCTGAGCAGAACGACGCTGTCGATATCGCTGACGGCACTCATGTTTCGGTGGACAGCGACCCGTTCACCGCCGAAGACCCGTTGACGCGTTTCGAGGACGCGACCTCTTACAACAACTTCTACGAATTCGGCACCGGGAAATCCGACCCGCGGCGCTACGCCGGTCAGTTGCGCACCACGCCGTGGGAGATCGAGGTCAGCGGCATGGTGGAACAACCCCATACGTTCTCGTTGACCGAGCTATTGCCGGTCGAAGAGCGCGTCGAACGTGTTTACCGCCTGCGTTGTGTGGAAGCATGGTCCATGGTCATTCCGTGGATCGGCGTTCCCTTGGCAAATGTCATTGCGCGTTGCAGACCGACATCGGAAGCCAGATTCGTGTCCTTCGAATCACTTGCCGACCCGAACCAAATGCCGGGCGTGCGAAGCTCAGCGCTGGACTGGCCCTACACCGAGGCGTTGCGTATGGATGAGGCGATGCATCCTCTGACGTTGCTGGCGACCGGCATGTATCGCCGCGATCTCCCTGCACAGAATGGCGCGCCGATCCGTCTGGTCGTACCGTGGAAGTACGGATTCAAGAGCATCAAGTCCATCAAACGCATTCGCTTCACCCGAGAGCAACCCGAGACGACTTGGAACCGCATGCAGCCGTCCGAATACGGCTTCTACGCCAACGTCAACCCGGAAGTCGACCATCCGCGCTGGAGCCAGCGTTCGGAGCGTCGGCTGGCGGGTGACGGTAACCGCGCCTTCGCACCACGCGTACCGACACTGCCCTTCAATGGCTATGCAGCCCAGGTCGCCGACCTGTATCGCGACATGGATTTGCGAACGTGGTTCTGATGCGATTTCGCAGGGAGACAGCGATCGCACTTCTCGCCCATGGCTTGGCACTGGCGCCCCTGCTTTGGCTGAGCCACGCCGTATTCGCCGCAGCACTCGGGGCCGATCCGGTCGCCGAACTCACTCGATACAGCGGCCAGGCGGCAGTCATTTTTCTACTTCTGAGTCTGTCGGCGCGTCCGCTTCGAATGCTCACGCAATGGCAGTGGCCGTTGCGCCTGCGGCGCATGTTGGGCCTCTGGGCCTTCACGTGGGCGAGCCTTCACTTGCTTGTCTACGCAGTGCTGGACTTGGGCGGCTATTGGCCCCAACTCGCTGAAGACCTGCTCAAGCGCCCCTACATCACTGTCGGTGCCATCGTCTGGCTGCTGTTGCTGGCGCTGGCCGCAACCTCGACAAAAGCGTCAGTGCGTAGGCTTGGCAGGCATTGGAAATCACTGCACCGATTGGTCTTTGTCGCTGCACCACTCGCCTTGGCACATGCCATATGGCAGGAAAAAACCGGGCTGGGCGACGCCGTGTGGCAGGCACCACTACTGGCTGTATTGCTGATGACGCGGTGGGTGGCTTGGATAGATGGCAGCCGGAAACAACGACCTCAGTGAGGCACAAACAGCAGCAGCGCGAGCAGGATCACGGCGATCAGACCGGCCATCGCCAGAGTCACGAGCAGGCCCCGGTGACTGGCCGGCTCGGTCTCCACGCCAACGGGGGGCGTTTCAGGGATACTCGCCTGTTCGAGAATTCGCTGCCCGTAAACAGGCGTAATCGCGTCATGCTGACCGCTTCGACGGCTTACCACGCCGGGGGCTTCAAGAACGAAGCGCAAGTCACCGACACGCAGTTGATCTCCCGAGTGCAAACAACCAGCGCGACCCACATAGCCGTTGATCTCGATATCCAGCGCATCGGCCCCGGATAGAACCAATGCGTGGTCACCCAGCCAATAAAGCGTCACCGCAGAGGTGCTATCACTCGGTCCCGATTGCATACGCGTTCCACCAAGCAAAGCTATCGGTTCACGCATCGCGAAGCTCTGTCCGAACATCGCGCCAGCCACGCATCGAAGGACGATCTTGGGTCCAGCGGGCACGTGTGATCGTTGTGCCAACGCAGCATGCAAATCGAGCAGGCTCACCTGGTCCGACAGAACGTCAACAGGCACATGCTGCAACGTGATCGCATCGCCGGCGCGCAGTATTGCAAGCTCGGATACCGGACGGCCGTTCACGTGGGCGCGCGCGCCCGTAGCAAGCCTCAGCAACAGCAAGCGACCATCAAAGTCCCATTGAAAAACTGCATGCGCAGGCAGCAGCGCTGCATCGTCAATGCAGACACCGTCTCCCTCGGCAGATCCGATGCTGACCCTGCCTTGCGCAAGGATCAACTCAATCGGTCGTTCATGGCGAACAATCAAACGCATACTGAATCCTATCAGGTTGCGCGATTGCACCAACGGCAACGACGCAGCTTTTTCCGCCGATCCCAAATTTCCCTGAGGCTGGCGTTCAACCTCTTCACGTGCGCTGGAAGTGCACCTGCGTCATGCACACCACGACAGCATGCTTCATCATCGGCTCGTTCTCATCCAACGCAATACAGGAAAGCCAAGTTCCATGCCGAGCATCCACATCGAACGCAAACACCCTCTCTCCATCAAAGACGCCAAGGCCGCCGTTTCGCACGTTGCCCAGAAATTATCGGAACGGTTCGACATCGACTGGGAGTGGTCGGGCAATACACTCGACTTTCACCGTAGCGGAGTGAATGGGCACATCAAGGTCAGCAAAGGTTCGCTGACCGTGTCCGTCCAACTAGGCTTCCTGATGAGCGCGTTTCGAAGTGGTATCGAGAGTCAAATCCAACAGACGCTGGATCGGGAGTTCGGACCCGAATAGCCGCCTCGGCACGTGCTCATGGTGACTGGATACGGATGTCCGCGGCGAAATCGTAGATCGAAGTCACCACGGTCGGCTTTCTGGCCGTACCGGTACGAGTAATAATCTGGCTGGGCAGGCCACTGGCCTTGCAGACGGCCATCTCCACTGTGCCCTCACTTTCCCTACCCATGAACTTGCCGGTTTGACGATACGTGTAGACCCGCGCATCACAGCCAGCAACAACCGCCTCCGACAGCAGTGCGACATCCTCGATTGACGATCTGCCCTCCTGCAACGCGCGTTGCGTGTACGACTCCACCGACTTCGACATGTCGACCGGCATGCGCATCCATTCCTGACCCATCCGCATCCAGGTGCCGCCAGGCAGCAGGATCATTTCGCTGTCCGGGCTACGCATATGGAACCGGTTCGGAAACTCCACGTCGAGTTGCATGACATGCTCGCGCTTACCGGTCAGGGTGGTGACCTCAACACGGTACTTCCCTGCCGCCACAACGGCGTCGAACGCCGCGATCACCTCGTCGCGAGGATCTGCTACCGCCGTTTGCGCCGCGAAGAGCAGCAGAAAAACCGTTCCCATCATCCGAAGCATCATCCACCTCCAGTCAGTTGTTTATTGTCCGTGGAACAAGAACGAAGAAAGCGGGCAAAACCCGACACCGGACGCCGATCTTGCGGCGCGCCGTGAGCAAGCACGAATTGCTGGTTACCATAGTCGGCCGCCGCCCCTGTGGCCGGCTCCGACATCAGGATTTCCCTATGCGTGCTTTTGAACTCGGCGATGACATTGATTCGCTGCGCCAAGCCGTCTCGCGTTTTGCCCAAGCCGAGATTGCGCCGCGCGCCACGCAGATCGATCAGGACAATGCGTTCCCCGCCGATCTGTGGCGCAAGTTTGGCGAGATGGGCTTGTTGGGGATCACGCTTCCCCACGAATATGGCGGTGCCGAAATGGGCTACCTCGCCCATCTGGTCGCCATGGAAGAAATCAGTCGGGCATCCGGATCGGTTGGACTGTCCTATGGAGCGCACTCCAACCTGTGTGTGCAGAACTTGTTCAATCACGGCACGCCAGTGCAGCGTGAGCGCTATCTGCCAGGACTCTGCAGCGGTGAGTTGGTTGGCGCGCTGGCGATGAGTGAGCCGGGTGCTGGCTCGGATGTCGTCGGCTCGATGGCCTGTCGAGCGGAAAGGCATGGCGATGTCTGGATCGCCAACGGCAACAAGATGTGGATCACCAATGGGCCGGATGCCGATGTCCTGATCGTCTACATGAGGACAGCGGAGCGCTGTGAAGGCTCGAAGTGCATGACCGCCTTCCTGATCGAAAAGGGCATGCCTGGATTCCGCACTGCGCAGAAACTGGACAAGCTGGGCATGCGTGGCTCCAACACCTGCGAACTGGTGTTCGAGAACTGCGAAATTCCCGCCGCCAATGTGCTCGGGGAGGTAAATCAGGGGGTTCGCGTGCTGATGACTGGCCTCAACAGCGAGCGACTCGTGCTGTCGGGCGGGCCGATCGGACTAATGCAAGCGGCCATGGACATCGCCTTGCCCTATGTTCGCGAGCGGCGCCAATTCGACACCGAAATCGGTCGATTCGGCATCATGCAGGCCAAGATTGCCGACATGTATACCGCGCTGCAGTCGGCGCGCGCTTTCGCTTATCAGGTGGCGCGCGAGTATGACCGCGGCGTCCGTTCGCGTGTGGATGCCGCGTCCTGTTTGCTGCACGCCTCCGAGGCTGCGGTACAAGTGACGCTGGAAGCCATTCAAACACTGGGTGGCAATGGCTACATCAACGAGTACGCCACCGGCCGACTGTTGCGCGATGCCAAGCTCTACGCCATCGGCGCCGGGACCAACGAGATTCGTCGCATGCTGATCGGACGGGAGCTCTTTGAAGGTCGATTCTGACCACGACATCGTCCGCACAGATCAAGTTGGACGGTGCTTGGGCTTCCAGGTTGACGTCGCTGGGCGGTGAGAACCACCCTGCGGGTGCGTGGCACGGATATCACGCTGGCACATCCTTCGCGTTGGCGAATGCCCCGTCCGGAGACTATCCAGACATCTACCGGACTTGTCAGCGTGAGAACGTGCAGAAATGTACTTTTTCAGCAGCCTGTTGCGACTGAGCGCCGATTCGGCTGGATAATCACTGCATGCAGCCCCTTCCCTACTGGCGACTGTCCAGCACCTATTTCTCGTACTACGCTGCGGTGGGTGTTTTTACGCCCTACTTTGCGCGCTGGATCACCTCTTGGGGACACAGTGCGCAAGCCGCGTCTGCCCTCATGGCACTTTGGTACGGCACCCGAGTCGTGGGTCCACCGCTCTGGGCGCACCTCAGTCGACACAGTCAATCGCCCCGACGCTGGCTGATCAGCGGCTTGTGCCTGTCCTGCGTCGGATTCTTCGGTTTCTTTCTGCCCGAGTCCCTATTCTGGCTGGCCCTGTCGATGGGATTGTTCAGCCTTTTCTACAACGCCGTCATGCCGCAATTGGAAGCGTTGACGCTGAACGCCCTCGGTGAACAGCGGCATCAATACGGCCGCGTTCGGTTGTGGGGATCCCTCGGTTTCATCGTTCTGGCCGTCGTGTACGGAGAACTCTTGCAGCGGAACGTGGCACCGGATCTCGCCGTTACCATGTTGATCGGCATGATAGTCACCACGCTGGTCGCAACCCGCCTGCCGAAAGAAACGCCTGCAGCCACTGGTCCTGCCCTTGGCGACACCATGCGAACGCCAGCAACCAGCGCGCGCCAGTCGCTGCGGACTCTGCTGCGCCAGGCACCGATCCAACGCTTTCTGCTGACGACCTTGCTCATGCAGATGAGTTTCGGAGCCTTCTACCTGTTCTACACGATGCACCTTGAGCACGCGGGTCACGACACAAATGTTGTCGGTGCTCTCTGGGGCATCGGCGTTCTGGCCGAAGTTCTGTTGTTCGTTTACGCCGCCCGTATATTGTCGCGTGCCTCCGCCGTGTTCTGGATGAACGTTGCTGTGACCGTGACCGTCGTGAGGTGGCTGTGTGTCGCACTGCTGCCCGAGGCGCTTTGGCTGATGGTGGTCATGCAGCTGACTCACGCGATCAGTTTCGGCCTGTTCCACATCGCCAGCACCCAACGCCTGATCGAACTTTTTGACGCGGACGACCGAGTCAATGGCCAAAGCCTCAACTACAGCATCGGGTCCGGCGTCGGCGGCGTTTTGGGTGCCACCATGGCCGGTTGGGCCTGGGGATTCGGCTCAGGGGTCGCCGCTTTCTCGCTGGGTGCGCTGTGCGCCTGCCTCGCGCTGTGGCCATTGCGAGGAGGAAGGGCGCCAGCGGCAGCGCACTCCACCATTTGATCTCCGATTCTGCTTGCCGAACCGCGTCTGGATGTGCAGAATACGCGGCTAGTTCGTTTGGGCGGTTAGCTCAGCGGTAGAGCATTGCCTTCACACGGCAAGGGTCGCAGGTTCGATCCCTGCACCGCCCACCAAGAACGACCGTTAGAATTGTCTGCGTTCAATGCCGAAGTGGCGGAATGGTAGACGCGCCGGACTCAAAATCCGGTTGTGGTGACACAGTGTGGGTTCGAGTCCCACCTTCGGTACCAGACAATTCGCCAACCTATTCGCCTGCCTCGTGCAGGCGTTTTTGTTTGCGCAATCCTGCCAACGTCGGATGCCAAGCGACGCAAAGTACGGCATGCTGTCGGCGACGCTTTCGGGGGAAGAATCGTGCGAATCGCCACCATTGCCGGTGTTCTGTTGATCGTGGCGGGGGCCTTGGGTTTGGCCTACGGTGAGTTCAGCTACACACAACAGCGAACACCGCTGAAAGTTGGTCCATTGGAGCTGAACGTATCGGATCACGAACACGTTGCCATCCCGCAGTGGCTCGCCTTGAGCAGCATTGCTGCGGGAACGGTGCTGTTGGTGCTCGGCAAGCGTCGCTGAGGGCCAGCGCATGACTCCCGTCACCTCCGGCTGGAATGCTGAAAACGGCGCACTCGCTGCCACAACACCCAGTTCTGTAACAACGCCATTGCCCTCACACGTTGGCCCTTTCACCATCCTTGGCCTGCTCGGTGAGGGTGCCATGGGGCGTGTTTATCTCGCGCGGGAGACCAACCCGCCACGCGAAGTGGCGTTAAAGGTCGTCCGCACGCCTTCGCAACATGCGTTTGAACGCTTCCAGCGCGAAGTGGAAACACTGGCGCAGCTGGAACACATAGGCATTGCGCGGCTCTACGGAGCCGGGGTGGACCCGAGCAGTGCACAACCCTGGCTCTCGATGGAGCGCATTCACGGACACGACCTGGCGACGCATTGCGTGCAGCAGGCTGCCACATTGCAGGAGCGCGTCGGGTTGCTGATCAAAGTATGCGAGGCCGTAGGCCACGCCCACAGCCGCGGCGTACTGCACCGTGATCTCAAGCCCGCCAACATCCTGGTCGACGCAAGTGGACAACCGAAGGTGCTGGATTTCGGAATCGCTCGCCTCAGGCAATCCGAGCGGGAGAATCTGACCCAGGCCGGACAAGTGTTGGGCACACTTCCCTACATGAGCCCCGAACAGCTCAGCGGATCGTCAACGGCCGATGATGTGCGCAGCGACGTCTATGCGCTCGGGGCCATCGCCTACGAGCTGTTGAGTGGACAACTACCGCATCCGCGCCTCAAGACCTCGACACTATTCGAGGCGTTGAGCATCGTTCGCGACGAAAATCCGCTCCCACTGCAACAATTGAATCGGTCCACACGCGGTGATCTTGCCACTGTGGTCATGACTGCCTTGGCAGTCGAACCCGAGCGGCGCTATCCCAGCGCACAGGCATTGGCCGATGACTTGCAGCGTGTGCTGTCACATCGCCCAATTGAGGCACGCGAACCGAGCGCATGGTATGTCCTCTCTCGATTCGCAAGAAGGCACCGGGCATTGTCCGCAGCGCTGCTGACCGTGGCTCTCGTGTTGGTGATCGCTGCTGCCGTCTCACTGGGGTTTGCAATCAGCGCCGAGAAAGCTCGGTCTCTCGCCGCCCAGCGTGCCGCAGAGGCGGAGGCAACAGTCAACTTCCTCGATGACATGCTAGCTGCCGCCAACCCTGAGCAATCAAAAGGCAACGGTGTCACCGTTCTGTCCATGCTGGAAGCGAGCGCGGCCTCGCTCGACGCGCTGGAACATCAGCCATCGGTGTTGATTCGCGCCAGCCGTACTCTGTCACGTACCTATCTGGCTTTGGCGCGTTTCGATCAAGCGCTGGAAATGAATGCGCGCGCACTCTCGACTTTACGAACGATTCCCGAACCGCCGGCAGGACTGGAGGCCGAGATCCTCCGTGAACAAGCCGCCATGCAACTTGAGGCTGGTAACAGCGAGAAAGCCTCCCAGTCGCTCGAACTAGCGGAACGACTGCTTCGACACGGGACTACTGCCGAGGAACGTGAGGTCTCCCTGCGTTTGCATTTTTCGCGCGCGAGGCTTTACGAAGAAACGGGTAACCCGGAGCGATCCATGGAGGAACTTCAGGCGTTTCTACGGGACGCCAATTTGCTCCCTGAAGACGATCGCGATGTCGAGAGCGCCCAAGTTTCTCTCGTCAACCTGTGGCGACAAGCTGGACGGCTGAGCGATGCGATGGCGGTGATCGAGTCCTTGATAGACCGTCGCATGCGCCGTCTTGGTGAGCGAGATCCAAGAACGCTCAACGCACGTCTGACTCGAGTCGGGCTTTTGGAGGCGCAGGGCCGATACGAAGAGTCCGCAACGGAATCAGAGACTCTGCTCAAGCTGCGCACGGAGGTTCTTGGTGCGGAGCATGTTGACACACTTACATCCGCACAAATGTTGTCAAACAGTTTGCTGCGCCTCGGCAAGACCCACGAAGCACTTCGACACGCGGAGGCTGCTGCCACGGGGTTTGCCAAGCGATTTGGGGAAGCACATGCGCAGACGCAGGCCGCTCTGATCGCCGTCGCATTCGCCCATGAACAGCTCGACCAGGATGATCAAGCTGAAGTCATCTACAAGCGACTGATCTCGACCCAACGCAAGATCACCACATTGCATACCGAGTCACTGAGTGTGCGAAACAACTATGCGATGCTGCTGCATTCACAAGGTCGAAATGATGAGGCGGTAGATCAACTTGCCGAGCTGCTTCCCATCGTGGAGCGGCAACTCGGCCGAAAACACCCCTACTACGCCATATTTCAGAGCAATTTTGGACTGTGTTTGGGTGCTGCGGGCCAGCAAGATCGTGCAAGGGCTGAACTAGATGAGGCCATTCAGTCACTAACACAATCGTTGGGAAATGATCATGAGCGGACCAGAACAGCGCGCGACCGTCGCGCCGCTTTGGATGGACACCGATCATGAGCCTGAACTGGGCTCTACTTCTCATTCTGGTGCTATTGCTCACCTTCTGTGGGCTCCAGACGTGGCGACTGTATCAAGTGCGTCGTGCGTTGCGCACGCTATCGGCAACGCTGGCAAGGCAGCGAATCGAAGAGCAACGTCAACTCCGTCTGCAGGTTGCCGCCGACGAGCGCGAGCGCATCTACAACGATCTCCACGACGACCTTGGCGCCAAATTGCTAAGCCTGATCTATAGCGCACAGTCACCAATGCAAGCGGATCTTGCGCGCGCCATCCTGCAGGACATGCGCGACGTCGTGACTCGTTCGCGCGGCGAGCCTGGCACCTTGCTGGAGGTTCTCGCGCAGATCGAATCCGAGGCTCGTCAACGCTTGGCCGCAGTCGATGCCGAGTTGGTCTGGGACGGCGCGGCGGACCTTCCTGACCCGGCACTGGATCAGGGCGAGGCCCTGCATCTGTTCCGCATTGTCCGAGAAGGCATCAGCAATGCCATCCGGCATGCCGAAGCCACCCGGCTGCGGGTGCGGGTGCGCCATCGTGATCAGCAGTTGGTCCTTGATATCACCGATGACGGAACCGGCGTTGCACTGCCTGTGGCCCGCCCTGGTCGAGGTATGCAGAACATGCGCGCACGCGCGGCGGAGCTGCAAGGTCAAATCGACTGGACGCCAGGCACCACAGGTGGGACGAAGATCCTGCTGACCATGCCGCTGCGTTTGCCCACCAGCCAGCACGCGGGGACCTGAGTGCATGCCAGAGCCACCCCGCACCGCCTGGATCGTCGAAGACCTCCCGCATGCACGTGCCTGGGTGGCAGAGGCGTTGCTGGCCGCATTTCCGGGCATCGAGATTCGGCAGGCGGACGCTCTCGGTGTTGCAATGCAATGGCTTGAGTCGCCGCCCGACATTGCTCTGATCGANNGACACTCTGCGTTGTCAGCACCGTGTTCGACGACGATGCGCACCTGTTCCCTGCGCTGCGCGCGGGTGCGCAGGGCTATGTACTGAAAGACCAGTCGGTGGACACTCTGGGCGACATCCTGCGCGGCATTCTTGCTGATCAGCCGCCTTTGTCGCCATCCATCGCGCGGCGTCTGCTGCGGCATTTCCAGCCCGCACATGACAACCCACAGCCCACCCCCGAAATCCTGACGCCGCGTGAAACCGATGTGCTACGCCTGATTGCCAAGGGCTATACAGTCGTGCAGGTCGCGCAGGCACTTTCGCTGTCGCACCACACCACAGCGGGCTACGTGAAAGACATTTACCGCAAGCTCAGCATCTCCTCCCGTGCCGAAGCCACACTGGAAGCCACGCGGCGCGGCTTGGTCGACAGCAGCGCGCGCTGATTGACCCGCGTCAGACCAATTGCAACTCGAACGCCTTGAGCACCGCTCGCGTGCGATCCCGTACACCCAGCTTGGACAGAATATTGGACACGTGATTCTTGATGGTGCCTTCGGCAACACCCAGTGAGTTGGCGATTTCCTTGTTGCTGTAACCGCCCGCCATCAATCGCAGGATCTCTGTCTCGCGATCAGTCAGCGGATCGGGACGATCCAGACTGACGAAATCGTTCTGCATGCGCTCCAAACCCGACAACAGCCGCTGGGTCATCACCGGCTGCACCAAGGACCCACCGGCGGCAACCCGTTCGATCGCCTCGACCAGTTGTTCCAAGGACACGTCTTTGAGCAGATAGCCGCGCGCACCCGCTTTGATCCCCGCCAGCACAAGCTGGTCATCATCGAATGTGGTGAGGATGATGGTCGGCGGCATATCGCCGCGCTCCGCCATGATCTGCAATGCCTCCAGACCCGACATAACCGGCATGCGCATATCCATCAGAACCACATCGGGCTGGATTTGCGGTATCAGCTCCAAGGCCTGCTTGCCATCGGCCGCTTCGGCGACAACCCGAATGTTCTCGGATAACTCCAATAGCGAGCGAACACCCTGGCGAACCAGCGTTTGATCATCGACAAGACAGACGCGAATCATGGGTTCTCCTCCAGAGGCAGCCGCAGACTGAGGGCAAAACCCTCGCCAGGTGCCGTTGTAAAGCGGATGTGGCCGTTGAACTCAGCAAGCCGTTCGCGCATGCCACGCAGACCATTTCCCAAAGCGACCGCATCCGCCCCTCGACCATTGTCGCGCGCATCCAAACATGCGGTCGCGTTTTCCAAGTGCAAACGAAGAGTCAACTCGCTGGCACCGCCATGACGGACCGCATTGGTGATGATCTCCTGCGCACAACGCAACAAGACTTGTGCATGTGCTGGCAAGGAAATCCTCAACGCGGGATCCATGTCCAGCGTCACCTGTAGCGAAGGGACACCCTCGATCAAGGTATGCAGTGCCGTGCGCAGATCCAGCGAATCGTCCTCGCGGAGTTTGCTGACGGCTTCACGGACATCCGACAACAGCAGTTTGGCCAGGGTCTGCGACTGTCTGACATGGTTCTGCGCCCGCCCTTCGGACAGATGCGCCGCGACCTCCAGATTCAAACTGAGTGCCGTCAGGTGATGTCCCAACAGATCGTGGAGTTCTCGCGAGATGCGCATGCGCTCGCTGAGTCGGGAGCTTTCCGCCAGCAGCATCCGTGTCGCACGCAATTCGGAGTTCAAGCGCCGCTGTTCGTCGCGGGCCATCATCTGTCGCAGCGCCACCACACTGGTGATAAAGACGAAACTCGAATAGCCGAAGAAAAGCACGGCCTGCAGACCCGCCTCGATCCAACTGAAACCGACCTGACTGAACACGGGCACCAGCGCCGCATGTTGAAACAACAGCCAGACCACGCCGGCCCAGGCGGGCATGAACCAAGGCAACAGCCCGGCAACAATCATCAGAAACGCGCCCGAAAGCCCCGAGCTGGAGAAGTGCCCGATCGCAATGGCTGAGATGGTCAGCCAGGCGAGCAATCCCCAATCGAACCAGCGCCTGCGAGCCGCCATTCGCTGTGGCTGTGTCAGCAACCAATAGCACAAGCCAAAACTGAAGTAGGCACCGCGCCACAGCAGCACATCGTTGCGACTCAAGCCCTCCGGAAAAAACTCCAACAACAACGGCGCCCCCATGAAGGCCCATGTGAACAGGCCCGCGTAGCGCAACAACTGGAGAGGATTGAGGTTCAGCAACATGCCTGCATGGTAGCGTTTGTCGGGACCTTCGCACCTGCATCAAGTCATGCTGACTGTCGACACAGTGGAATGCGCCGCGCTACTGCATTTCCGTATTCGCTTCGCCCGCCGGACTCGGTTGTCTGGGTCCACGCTCCAGCACAGCGATTTCCGACGCGTCCCAGCTTCCACCGACGTGATACAGGGTGCGCGCCATTTGCCGCATCGGCTTCTGCAGGACAGCTTGCGCGACTGCGCCGATGGCAGCACCCGCCGGCCCCGCACTCAAGGCACCAATGGCTGGCAGAACATTGTTGGTGCGCGGCAGAACTTCCATGGTCTGATCATAGTCACGGGCCGACAAACCGGTGCGCCCGGCGATGCGAATCTGCGCCGAAGGGCTCTCGATGACCAGATTGTCGGTCACCGCGTTGCCTAAACCGAAGCGGAAGTCGCCTTCGATCGAGTTGAATGCAAAACCACTGGCGAAGAAGTCACTGAAATCCAGCGTCAGGCGACGCGGAATCTCGGTGAGACTGAGCAGTCCAATAATCCTGCCCGCACCCGGCTCGACATTGGGCACACGTCCCTTCTTGACGTCGATCCGCAACTGGCCTTCCAGCGTGGACATCTGGAACTGCGCAGGTCCACCTCGCCAGTTCACGTCCGCAACCGCTTGCGTGGCACCGCCTTCCACCAGGGTGGCGAAACCCAGCTTCTGCATCATGCGTCCGAGATCGGCACCCGAAAACTGGAACTTGAAGCGACTTTCCGAGCCCTCAATCCGACGCGACCAGTCACCGCTCGCGGAAATACTCAAGTCATCGCTGCGCGCGGTGAAGTTCGCCAATTGCAAACCATCCGCGGTCCGCACCGTTTGCAGTTGCACGGCACCCAGTTGAGCGTCGCCAAGGCGGGCGTCGTCGATGTCAAAGTCCAACGCGGGCAGCCAGACGGGGTCGACATCGTCTGCCGGGACGTCTGTCTCACCCGGTGGTGCCGAGGGCCAGTGCAGACGATCAAAACGCCCGACCAAGGTTGCATCCGTCCATTGCTGTGGCCAGCGTAGTTCGCCTTGCAGGCGCTCACCCGCGAAGCGGACCAGTCCCGAGCCATCGTCTTGGCGCTCGACCTGTACTCGCGAATCGGAAAAATCCCGTCCTCCCAGTTGCAGGATGCCCGCTGACAGATCGATACGACGCACCTGGGCGCCTTGCCCCAATCCCGACAAGGTTGCTGCGACCCAACCATTGCCATCCAATACCGGCACGCTTCCCACGACTTCCAGTCCGCTCTGACTTGGCGACTCGCTGAGTTCGCCCACCCCGAACGCCGCGATGCCGCGAAAATCACTCGCGCGCTCGCCTAATCGCCCCCTTAAGTGGAGAAGTTCGCCAAGCTGCAGATCGATACGGCCACTCGAAGAGGGCAACATCAGCTCGACATCCGCAGGCAACCGTTCAGACGCCGCCTTGCGCAATGGCGACGGAAGCTGCAAAGCCGTGCCTTCCAGATCAGACTGCAAACGCACGCTGACCGTGTGCGCGCCGTCCGTGACACGCGGCATGGTCACCCGCGCAGACCATTCCGACACGCCCTCGACATGAGGTCTCAACCAGTCCATCTCGGGGCGCAAAGCAAGCAGCGAATCGATGCTGACCCGCCCACGGAGAGATCCCTCCGCAATATGCTGTTCTGTCGAGGTGAACTGCCCGACCGCCAGACTCAGACTGGTCAACTGATCGGCAAAAAGCACGTTCAACTCGTCCGCGCTGAAACCCGCTTCGGTGAACCGCAGGCGACCATTGGCGGACTGGAACTGCAAGCCCCAGCGACTTTCCGCCAAGTCCGCATCATGCAGATCCGCATGACCGGCAAGCTGAAATGACCCCAGTTCCGATTTGAGCGGCACCTGCATGTCGACATCGACGCTCGCATGACCACCGACCGAAAGGCCTTCGATGGCGGCGCCGAACCGCTTCTGCAACGGACTTTGCCGGATCAACCCTAGCAGACCCTCGCCCGATCCTTTGCCAGCAAGCTGCAACGCCAGCACAGGATGGCGCAAATCGCCAAACGTGCCGCGCGCCTTGTCAACTTTGCTCCCAAGCACTTCGCCACTAACCTCGGCCTGCATGCTCATGTTGAGGAAGCGCACCCAACCGGCAAGCTGCTGGCCCCGAGGCCAGCCCGGCAGGTAGTCCAAGGTCACACCTTCGACTTCGCCATAGGCTTCGAATCGACCTTCCGCGTGATCAAACGGCCAGTGGTCCAGGTCACCATGCACTAGTGCCTGTGCCACGTTGAGATGGCCGTCGACGAGACCGCGGTTGAGCCACTCCACTGTCTTGGGCGGCATCTTGTTGAGAACCCAGAAGTGTTTCGCGGCGGTCACCGGGGTCCCGGCGGCACCAACCGCTCGAACATCCAGAAACGGCCGACTTCCATCGTTCTGCCACCACAAGCTGCCTTCAACATCCGCAGCGAAATCACCGCCCTGGATCTGCAGCGGCACCGCCTCGATCACCCAGCCCTGCTCACGCGGGTACAAAGCCAACTCGCCGTGCACATTGGCACTGATCGGTGCAGCGAGGGCGAGCGGCGCAGAGAAAATGAAGTTGGGCGATTCCAGCGAGATACGAAGCTGTTCGGCATCACCGTCAAACTGCGCACCAAATCCACTGACGCCCGGAATCGTGCCCACCGGCAGCCAACTGAGATCGCGGATCACGCCGCTCGCGCGCTCAAACTGGTTGTCAAGCAGAGATAGGTGCAGCGACTCGACCGTGCCACTCGGCGCGGCATCGCGCAGCCATCCCGGCAACGGGGGAAGATCACCGCCCAAGATCGGCAGCCACTCGAACAAGGCCAGGAGATCAACCTGTTCAACGAAAAGTGCCGACCGCCCTCCCGCACTACCCCATTCCACGCCACGGACATGCCGTTCTGTCTTGCCTTGGCGCAGGTGCATGGCGGGAATCACCACTCGCCAATCGTCACCAACCCGCCATGCACGCGCCATGACCTCGATCTCATCCGATGACCATCGGACACCGCCTTCTGATGTCGCTGGGTCATCCACCATCGCAACCGAGGTGGTCGAATGCTCGCCGCCGACGACATCACCCGAGGCGGCGACAGGGGATCCATGCAACTGCAGATCGCGCAGCGTCGCCTGCAACGTGATGTCGTCAAACCCGCCCTCGTCGAAGTGCGCCCACATGGCCACACGTCCCTCACCGCGACGCACATGCACCGGCAACTCAAGCGAGTCGGCCAGCCAGTGATGCAGGGAAATCGCGTCGCTGCCGAGGTACAAGCGGCCAGCACCCAGTCCTGGATCGAGGTCCGCAATCAGTTGCAGGGGTGCCGAGGTGGCAGCATAGACGCGCACACCTACCCTGACACGCCCGCCCACCGTGCGCAGCCGCGCATCGATGCGGGGCAGCTCGAAATGCCTTCCGCTGGCGACATCCGAAATGGCCAGCGACGCCTCATCGATGCGCAATTCGCCCAATTGCTCGATCTGCGCGAGCAAGGCTTGCAGTCCACCCGGCCGCGCCGGACCCAGTCCTTGCAACTCCCAACCGCCATTCGCCAAGCGTTGCAGATCCAGTTCCGGCTTCGCCAAGCGAATGCTCAACAACGGCTGCCCCGGCCACCAGCCCGCATAAACACGAACCAACAGCTCGGCTTCCGACAGCTCAAGGCCGGCATGACTGGCGTCGGCACCGATCTTCAAGCCATGCAGACGCAGCAAGGGACCACTACGACTCCACCGCGCATCCACGGCGGTCAGTTCCACCGGCTGTTGGATCTGCTGTTGCAACCAACTGGCAACTTGCTGGGGATGCTGGTTCAACAGCGGCAGCAATTGACTGAGCAAGGCGACCAGGGTGGCCCCCAGCACCAACGACACCGCAAGGGTACCCACCACCCAACGGCGCAGCTTGCGCAGCCAACGGCGGGAACGGGAGATCACAGCAGAACCACGTCGTACTGCTCGATGGTGTAGTGCTCATCCGGCTGAAACCGGATCGTCTTGCCGATAAATTCCTCCAGCTCAGCCACGCCAGCGGACTCTTCCTCAAGGATGCGACTGACCACCTTCGGTGAGGCCAGAACCAATAGCTTTTCCGCGTCGAACTGCCGCACAGCACGGGTAATCTCGCGAAAGATCTCATACGTCAGAGTTTCGGCGGTTTTTACCGTGCCACGCCCCGAACACGCCGGGCACGGCTCGCACAACTGACGCTCAAGACTTTCCGTTGTACGTTTGCGGGTCATCTCGACCAGGCCCAGCGGCGAAAAATCGTAGACGGTGGTTTTCGCGTGATCATTCATCAGGGCCTTTTCGAGCTGGCGCATGACCTGCCGCCGATGCTCGATGTCGCTCATGTCGATGAAATCGATGATGATGATGCCGCCCAGGTTGCGCAGTCGCAGTTGCCGAGCCACGGCCTGCGCCGCTTCCAGATTGGTGCGGTAGACCGTCTCCTCCAGGTTGCGCGTGCCCAGAAACGCGCCGGTATTCACATCGACCGTGGTCATTGCCTCGGTCTGATCGATCACCAGATAACCACCGGATTTCAGCGGTACCTCTTTCTGCATGGCGCGCTGAATCTCGTCTTCCACGCCATACAGATCGAAGATCGGGCGCTCGCCGGGGTAGTGTTCGATGCGGTCGGCCAACTGTGGGATGAACTGCGACGCGAAGCGCTGCATGCGCTCGAAGGTCTCGCGCGAGTCGACGCGTACCTTCTCCACCTCATCGTGCAACAAATCTCGCAATGCACGCACAGGCAGGGCCAAGTCTTCGTAGATACAAGCGCCAACCTTTTGCTGCTGCACGTTTTGCTGAATCGCCGACCATAGTCGCCCCAGGTAATCGAGGTCTTCCAGCAAGGCTTCGGCCGAATGCCCATCGGCGTTGGTACGCACGATGTAGCCCATTCCGTTAGCGTCGCTCTGAGACTGCAATGCCGTCTTCAATCGTGCACGCTCAACCTCGTCCTCAATGCGCGCTGAGACACCCAACACCTTGCTGTACGGCAACAGCACCACGTATCGCGAGGGAATCGACAACTGCGTGGTCAGACGCGCGCCTTTACTGCCGATCGGGTCCTTCACAACTTGCACGACCACATCCTGACCTTCGCGCAGCAATTCGGTGATCGGCGGCGTGGCGGTAAGCGGCGGTGAATCGCCCTCGGGAAAAATCGATGACGCCGGTCTAACAATGTCCGATGCATGTAAAAAGGCGGCGCGCTGCAGACCGACTTCGACAAACGCGGCCTGCATGCCTGGCATGACACGGATGACCCTGCCCTTGTAGATGTTGCCAACGTAACCGCGGCGCGAGGCGCGCTCGATATGCACTTCCTGCAACATGCCGTTCTCGACGACGGCGACGCGGGTCTCGCGCGGGGTGACATTGATGAGAATTTCTTCGGACACGCGATAACACCCGAATGGCTATGCCGACCTTATAGCCGAGCAGAGCGGCAGCGAACAGACTGGACAAACGCCGCCCGTACTTTACGCAAGCCCACGTTAAGGCGAGCGCGCCTTGCGACCGGGCACCACGCGCCGCCAAACCAGCGCGCGGGTCTGCACCGCGTGCACTAACCCCAAGATTTGCGCTCAGGCCCCGTTCTGCTGCAAGTCACGAACGTAGCGATGGCGGACTCAAGCGAGCCGCGCCGCCACCCATGTCGGCAAGGCCTGCAATGCCGTCAACAATGCCGGGCCGTCTTCGCCACCGCCTTGCGCCATGTCGGGTCGACCACCGCCCTTGCCATTGATCTGCGCGGCGACGAATCCAACCACGTCGCCAGCCTTGACCTTGCCCAAGGCAGCGCCGTTGACACCGGCAATCAGCGATGCCTTGCCCTCGCTCGCGCTGGCCAACAGGATCACCGCGTCCGGCAGTTTCTGCTTGAGATTGTCGACGGCGTCGCGCAGCCCCTTCACGTCCAGACCTTCCAAACGCGCGGCCACCAGCTTGAAGCCACCGACATCGGTCGCGGTGGCAGCCAGGTCAGCAGCCGCACCGGCCGCCGACTTGGCCTTGAACTGTTCGACGGTTTTTTCCAGTTGACGCTGCCGATCCAGCAGTTGACGCAGCTTGCCGGCCACATCGGTGGCACTCGCGCCCAGCAGATCGGCGACTTCATCCAGTCGCGATTCTTCTTCGCGGATGTAGGCCAAGGCACCGGCACCGGACACCGCTTCAATACGCCTTACGCCGGAGGCCACGCCGCCTTCGGAAACGATCTTGAACACACCGATGTCACCGGTCCGACTGGCATGCGTGCCGCCGCACAGTTCGGTCGAGAACGCGCCCATCTTCAATACACGCACTTCTTCGCCGTACTTCTCGCCAAACAGCGCCATCGCGCCAAAGTCCAGCGCTTCCTGCATGCCCATGTGATGCACTTCCACCGCGACATTGCGGCGGATCTCGGCATTGACCAGCGCTTCCACCTGGGCCAGCTCGGCGCCCGTCATCGGCTGGAAATGCGAGAAGTCGAAACGCAGCCGCTCGGGCGCGACCTGCGAGCCCTTCTGCGCCACATGATCACCCAGCACCTCACGCAGCGCGGCATGCAGCAGATGGGTCGCACTGTGATTGAGCACGATGGCCTGACGACGTGCCGAATCGACTTCGCCGCACAGCGCATCGCCCACCTTCAGGACACCCTGCGCCAGCGTGCCGACATGGCCGAAATACACCCCGGCCAGCTTCTGCGTGTCGGCCACATCGAACTGTAGCGCCGAACCCAGCAGGCGACCGTGGTCACCCACCTGACCACCGCTTTCGGCGTAGAAGGGCGTGCGATCCAGAATCAGCGTGGCCGCCTCACCCGCGCGCAATTCGCTGAGCGCCTGCCCCTCACGCACGATCGCCAGCACACGCAAACCTTCGCTCTGCAAGTGCTCGTAGCCAAGGAAGACGGTCGGATTGAGCGATGCCACCAGCTCCGCCGACAGGCTGCTGCTGCCCGCGAACTTGCTGGCCGCCCTCGCCTGTTCACGCTGCTGCGCCATGGCCGCATCGAAGCCCGCCATATCCACACTCAAACCGCGCTCACGCGCCATGTCCGCGGTGAGATCCACCGGGAAACCGTAGGTGTCGTA
>DEHW01000245.1:295-15216 GCA_002352135.1 Lysobacterales bacterium UBA2790 | reverse complement strand
AATACGATCTGGGCGTGCGCGAATGGTTCGAGCGCGAGAATCCGCAAGCCCTCGCCCAGGTCATCGAACGCATGCTTGAAGCGGCGCGGCAAGGCTATTGGCAGACCGACGCGCAGACCCTCGACGAACTCAAGCAGCGCTATAGCGATCTGCAACAGCGCTTCGACCTGCAGACCACCAATGCGGCGCTGGCCGAGTTCGTCGGCTTTGGCCTGAACGCGGTCCCCGCTCCCGCACAGCCCGCGCCGGTGACGCCGCTGGAAAACGTGCAGGGCCAGCATCTGCAAAACGTCACCCAAGGCGAATTCCAGCCCTCACTACTGAGCCTGTTGGCACCTCTCGCCTTGTTGGCGCTGCTCGTCGTCGGCGGCTGGCAACAATCGCGACGCGCCACGGCACCGATTCCGTCTTCGTCCTGAAACCCACTTCGCCACTGCCCCGCATTGCAAGGAGTTGTTCGTGAGTAACCCGATTGGCAGCCAGCTTGAGCTGGCGATGTATGAACTCGCCCAGTTGTTCCTGATCCCGGTATTGGCCGCCGTGTTCATTCTGTTCGCCTACGCCTTCGTCGCACTGGGCGCATTCCTCTGGCAATGGCGGCAACGCCGACGCGGCATCGCCAGCGGCTTCGAAATGCAGTGGCTGCATCAGCAACAACCGCGACTCAGTCTCGCTGAACTCGAAGCCGTCGCCGTGCAACGCATCGAACTCGCCCGCATTACCTCGCGCGTCGCCCCGCTGCTGGGACTGGTTGCCACCATGATCCCGATGGGACCCGCGTTGAAAGGTCTTTCCGATGGCAACCTCGGCGATGTCTCGCGCGGCCTGATGATCGCCTTCTCGGCGGTGATCCTCGCGCTGATCGCCTCGGCACTGACCTTCTGGGTCGTCAGCGTGCGGCGACGTTGGTATGCGCAGGAGTTGAGTCATATCGAACAGCGCTTGCGTCGCCCCACCGAACACGCCGAAGTCGTTGCCGGAGACCTGCCCGCATGAGCCGCCTGCGCCTGCTCGAAGATGGCGAAGACGACCCGATCCTCTCGGTCGTCAACCTGATCGACGTCTTCCTCGTCCTCGTCGCCGCCCTGCTGCTCGCCATGGCGCAAAGCCCCTTCAGCCCCGCCACCAACGAGGACTACACCCTGATCCGCAACCCTGGCCAACCCAACATGCAAGTCATCGTCAAACAAGGCGAGAAGATCGAACGCTACGAAAGCACCGGCGACATCGGCGCAGGCGAAGGCCGCAAGGCAGGCGTGGCCTACATGATGAAGGATGGCTCGATGGTGTATGTGCCGGAGGGTGAGGGGCAGAAAAAGCAGCCAAACTGAAGAACTCGCCTCGGCGGGACAATCCGAGGCGGGCAGGTCGGCACGGCAACAGGGCTAGTGTCCCGCACTGATCGGAGCGAAAACGACTTGCGCACGCAGCCCACCGATTGGCGCGTGCGCGAGCAGCAATTGGCCGCCATGCCCGCGCACCAGATCGTCGACGATCGCCAAGCCCAGACCCGAGCCAGGTACCCGTTCATCCAGACGAACACCGCGACTGAGTGCACGCTCGGCCTGCGCGGGTGACAGGCCATGGCCGTCATCATCGACCCACAGCGACAGCTCGCTCTTGTCATTGATGGCGCCTCCAACACGCACCCGGCTTGCCGCCCACTTACAGGCGTTGTCCATCAGATTGCCGAGAATTTCCTCAAGGTCCTCGGACGACCCTGCGAAGCGCAGACCGTCAGGCACCGCGACGTCGATCGTCACGCCACGCTCGGCGTGCACCTTGGCGAGCATGTTTGCCAGCGTCGTGGTCACCGGTCGCACCGGCGTGCGTGCGCGGAAATCCGCGCCAGCGCTCGAGGCAAGCTGACGCCTTACCGCCATCTGCATCCGCGCACACTGCTCGCGCATTACTGCCGCAAGATCCGGGCCGGGGCGCTGCGCGGCGGCGTCAAGTACGGCCAGCGGCGTCTTCAGCGCATGCGCGAGGTCAGCGGCGGCGTGGCGCGCGCGGGCCATCGCTTGTTCGTGGTGCGCCAGCAACTCGTTGAGGTGTCCGGCCAGCGGCACGATCTCGTCCGGCAGGCGCTCGATCTCAAGCCGGCCCTGGTCGCCACGCTGCACCCGGCACAGTGCCTCGGATAGCGCGCGCAGTGGACGCAGACCCACCTGCACCTGTACCGCCAGCACACCAATAAACAGCGCCGAGAGAAGCCCCACCGCGATGGCGACAAGTTCTCGGAAGTCGGCGACTTCCTCCCGAACTGGAGCGTCGTCGGCGGCTATCCACACCACCACGTCGACATTCGCGCGCGGCAGTCGCAGGCGCTGGCGTACCACCCGCAAGGACTGGCCCGACGGGCCCGCCGCAAGGAGTACCTCACGGCGGCCGTCCACGCGCGCCACAGGCAGTTCGATATCCGCATCCCACAGCGACCGGGAGCGCAGCGCCGATGGCCCCTCGCCGACTTGCCAGTAGGCGCCGGAGTAGGGTCGCTGATAACGCGCATCACCGGGCTGGTCGCGCAGCGCGACGCTGCCGTCAGGCAAGGCTTCAAGCAAGCCCACCAACGCCGCGTGCTCATTGCCCAACGCACGTTCAAACGCGCGACCCGCGGCGCGGTCAAACGCCTCGCCAAGCAGCACAGCCGCCAGCAAGGCCACCAGCACGCTGCCCGCGACACCCGCCAACAGCAAGCGCCGACGCAGTGATCGGCGCCCGCTCACATCTCGGCCTCGAGCCGGAAACCCTGTCCGCGATGCGTATGCAACAGGCCTGGGCCAATCTTTCGGCGAATCCGTCCAAGCAGTACATCAATCACGTTGGAGTCGGGGTCGTAGCCACCCTCGTAGACGTGCTCGCCGAGCTCACCGCGACCGATGATCCGCCCCGGGTGATGCATGAAGTAGTGCAGGATTCGCGCCTCCTGCGCGGTCAGCGACAGCGGCGCGCCGTCAAGCGCGAAGCGACCGGCATTGAGATCCAGAACCAGCCCACCGCAACGCAATACCGGATGCGCATGCCCGGCAGAACGACGAATCAACGCACGTACTCGCAACACCACTTCCTCAAGCTGAAACGGCTTGGTGAGGTAGTCATCGGCACCGGCATTGAAGCCTGCGAGCTTGTCGTGGAAGCGGCCACGCGCGGTCAGCACGAGCACCGGAAGGCGCAAGCCTTGCTCGCGCCAGCGGTGCAGCACACCGATACCGTCAAGTCCCGGCAGACCAAGATCGAGCACGGCGGCGTCGAAGGCCTCGGTGGCGCCGCGAAACTCCGCGTCGCGGCCATCTGCGCTGTGCTCCGCCGAAAAGCCCGCTTCAGCCAACACCGCGCACAGACGTGCGGCAAGCTCAGCATCGTCCTCGGCCACCAGCACGCGCATCAGTCGTCGCGCTCCATGTCGGTCATGCGGCCCGTGCGCGCGTCGTACTCCAGCTCCCACACCACCCCGTACTCGTCGAGCACCTCGATCTCGTACTCGTCCTCTTCGAGGTCGACGTTCACCACCTGGCCGGGCCTGCGCCGCAGTGCGTCGGCGATCAGCGTTTCAAGCGGAACGTAGGCGCCCGACGAAACCGCCTCGCGGGCGCGGCGGACGTCTTCATCATCGACCGCAAGCGCAACCGGAACGAGCAGACCGGACAGGGCGAGGTACGCCGCCGTGACGAGTGCGGCGCGGCGGCCAGGGGCGAAACGGCGAGGGCGCAGGAGGATAGGCATCTGGGATGACATGCTGGTCGCGGCCATTAAACGCCCGGTGAACCAGACGATCAATTCCCGGTTAGGGGCGATCCGGAGACTGCGCTGCCAACGGAGTCCATCCCGGCATCCGTCTTCCCCAACACCAAGGAGCATCACCATGAACATCACCATCCTGAAGACCTTGATCATCGCCACCACGTTTGCCGCCATTTCCCCGCTGGTGGTGTCGGCCGCCAGCCTGGGCGGTGCCGCAGACGTGCAATCCACCCTCGCCGCCGCCGGTTACACCGACGTCAGCGAGGTCGAGTTTGACGACGGCCTTTGGGAGGCCGAGGTTCGCGACAGCGCCGGTCGCTGGCGTGAAGTGCACATTGATCCCGCGACGGGCGAAGTGTTCGACGGCACCAGCGCCGCCAACCAACTCGATCTGGTCGGCGCACTGGCCGCGCTCGAACGCCAGGGCTACAGCCAGGTCAGCGACCTGGAACGCGACGGCGGAACCTGGAGTGCAGAGGCCATTGATCCACGCGGCCAACGCGTCGAACTTCGTTTGGCGGGCAGCGACGGACGCGTATTGCACAGTGATGTCGAGTGGGATGACTGAATCGAAGTCCATGCCGTGTTCGGCACAGGAGGCCGCCCCGGCGGCTTCCTTGCCTTCGCTGCCGCCAACGAGGGCCACACACTGGTCCGCAATTCAGGCCAACCCGACATGCAAGGCATCGCCAAACAAGGCGAGAAGATCGAAGGCTACGACAGCACCGGCGACATCGGCGCAGGTGAAGGTCGCAAAGGAGGGATCGCCTACATGATGATGGATGGTTCGATGGTGTATGTGCCGGAGAGTGAGGCGGGGAAGAAGTGACGACAACCCTCACTGCAGGAGATGCGCGGCGGCGCAGATCGAACGGTTCCGACGAGTGACGATTGTACGTTGCAGTCACTTTTTGCCTACAGCTACCCACTGACGTAAGCTGAGCGCATGAACAAGCCCGATACCCTCACCCCCCGCGCACGCGGTCCGGTCGACCACGAGGTACGAAGCCAGATTGTGGCCGCTGCCACGGAGCACTTTAGCCGCTACGGCTACGAAAAGACCACGGTTTCAGACCTTGCCAAAGCAATCGGATTTTCGAAGGCCTATATCTACAAGTTCTTTGAGTCCAAGCAGGCGGTTGGTGAGGTCATTTGCGGGAACTGCCTCGGCCAGATCGAAAGCGAGGTCAAAGCCGCAATCGCGCTGACAGATCAACCTCCTGAGAAGTTGCGGAGGATGTTCAAAACCCTTGTTGAATCAAGTCTTAGGCTGTTTTTTCAGGATCGGAGACTTTACGAAATTGCGGCTTCCGCAGCGACTGGTCGCTGGCAGACGACGCTTGCCTATGAAACCCGCATTCAGGATCTGCTGCGGGACATTCTGCAACAAGGGCGACAGACGGGAGATTTCGAGCGCAAGACCCCGCTGGATGAAGCGGTTCAGGCCATTTATCTGGTGATGCGCCCCTACCTCAATCCCTTGATCCTGCAGTACAGCTTCGATGCGGTTGAGGAGGCGCCAGGGAAACTCTCCAGCTTGGTTCTCAGAAGTCTGTCACCCTGAGCCCACCCCGAAGTGACCATTGACCGAAATGGTCACCGTTACCATAATAAACGTCCCGATCACTTCTCTATGGGACCTTCATGCGCCGGGTTCACCTCCTTGCTCCACTTCTCGGTTTCGTGCTGCCGGTGGTATTGGCAGCTTGTGGTGAAGCCCATGTAGCCGACGCGCGAACCGACGCACCGCTGGTACGCACCGTACCCGCCCAGATGGAAAACGCCGGGTCGCGATCCTTTACCGGCACCGTCGCGGCGCGCGTCCAGAGCGACCTCGGGTTTCGCGTTGCCGGCAAAGTGCTGGAACGTCTGGTGGATGTCGGCCAAAGCGTCCACCGCGGTCAGCGCCTCATGCGGATCGATCCCATCGACCTGATGCTGGCGGAACGTGCGCAGGAAGAAGCCGTGCCAGCGGCGCGAGCGCTGGCGATTCAGACTGCCGAAGAAGAGATCCGCTACCGCAATCTGCTCGGCACCGGGGCGATCTCGGCCTCGGCGTATGACCAGGCCAGCGCGGCAGCAGATGCCGCCAGTGCGCAGCTCAGCGCGGCAGAAGCGCAAGCCGACGTCGCCCGCAATGCGAGCAACTACGCCGAATTGATTGCCGATGGCGATGGAATCGTCGTGGCGACCCTGGCGGAGCCGGGCCAAGTGGTCAGTGCAGGGCAAGTCGTCCTTCGTCTGGCTCATGCAGGCCCGAGAGAGGCACTCATCCAGTTACCGGAGACGCTGCGTCCGTCCGTCGGGTCGGTTGCGCAAGCCTCATTGTTCGGGCTGGAAGGCGTGACGGTTCCCGCCACGCTGCGGCAGATCGCGCAGTCGGCTGATCCGCTCACACGCACCTTCGAGGCGCGCTACGTGTTGAGCGGCGAACTTTCGAATGCGCCTCTTGGCACCACAGTCAGCGTCCACGTTACGGCACCGCGTTCGCAGGCGAATCTGCATGTGCCGCTGAGCGCGCTGTTCGACCCCGGCAAGGGCCCCGGCGTTTGGGTGGTCGCTGGCGAACCGTTGCAAGCAACCTGGCGTCCGGTTGCTGTGCAGCAGATCGATGACGAAGGCGCATTTGTTACCGGCGAAGTCCTTCCCGGCGAGCCCGTTGTGTCGCTTGGCGCACACCTGCTGCGCGAAGGCATGCAGGTTCGCCTAGCAAACACGGCCCTGCGTGATGCCGACCAGGTTCGGCAGCCGTGAGCGGGCATCGATTCAATCTTTCTGAACTGGCTGTCCGCGAACGCGCCATCACGCTGTTTCTGATCTTCCTGATCTCGGCCGCGGGCATTCTTGCCTTCTTCAAACTCGGTCGTGCGGAAGACCCGCCCTTCACGATCAAGCAGATGACCATCGTCACCGCTTGGCCGGGTGCGACGGCGCAGGAAATGCAGAACCTGGTCGCCGAGCCACTGGAAAAGCGCATGCAGGAACTGCGCTGGTACGACCGTACAGAAACCTTCACCCGTCCCGGCCTCGCCTTTACCGTGGTGTCCTTGCTCGATAGCGCGCCGCCCTCCGAGGTACAGGAGGAGTTCTACCAAGCGCGCAAGAAGGTCAGCGACGAGGTCAGAAAACTACCCGCAGGCGTCATCGGACCGATGGTCAACGACGAGTACGCCGACGTGACCTTTGCGCTCTTCGCCCTCAAGGCCAAGGGTGAGCCGCAACGGCGACTGGTGCGCACCGCCGAAGCGCTGCGTCAGCAATTGCTGCATGTCGCGGGCGTGAAGAAGGTCAATCTCATCGGCGAGCAACCCGAACGCATCTTCGTGTCCTTCTCACACGACCGCCTGGCAACCTTGGGCGTCGCCCCGCAGGAGATCTTCGCCGCGCTCAATAGCCAGAATGTGCTGACGCCCGCCGGTTCCATCGAGACCAAGGGGCCGCAGGTCTTCGTGCGCGTCGACGGTGCCTTCGATACGCTGGAGAAGATCCGCCAGACACCCGTCGTCGCGCAGGGGCGCGCGCTGAAGTTGTCGGATGTGGCCAGCGTCGAACGCGGTTACGAAGATCCCGCGACCTTCCTGGTGCGCAATGGCGGCGAACCGGCGCTGTTGCTCGGCGTCGTGATGCGCGACGACTGGAATGGACTTGACCTGGGCAAGGCGCTTGAGTCCGAAGTCACCCGAATCAACGCGGAACTCCCACTTGGTATGACACTAAGCAAGGTGACCGATCAGGCGGTCAACATCAGCTCGGCGGTCGACGAGTTCATGGTCAAGTTCTTCGTCGCCCTGCTGGTCGTGATGGTGGTGTGTTTCATCAGCATGGGCTGGCGCGTCGGCATCGTGGTGGCGGCGGCCGTGCCGCTGACGCTGGCGGCGGTGTTCGTCATCATGGCCGCCACCGGCAAGAACTTCGACCGCATCACGCTGGGCTCGCTGATCCTGGCGCTCGGCCTGCTGGTGGACGACGCCATCATCGTGCTGGAGATGATTGACCGCAANNAAATGATGGTCGTGAAAATGGAAGAAGGCTACAGCCGCACGGCGGCCTCGGCCTATGCCTGGAGCCACACCGCCGCGCCGATGCTTTCCGGCACTCTGGTCACGGCGGTCGGCTTCATGCCCAACGGTTTTGCGCGTTCCACCGCTGGCGAATACACCAGCAACATGTTCTGGATCGTCGGCATCGCGCTGATCGCATCGTGGGTGGTGGCGGTGGTGTTCACACCCTACCTGGGCGTGAAGATGCTGCCCGACATCAAGAAGGTCGCGGGCGGGCACGCGGCCATCTACGACACACCGCGCTACAACCGGTTCCGAGGTCTGCTGACGCACGTCATCGCCCGCAAGTGGATCGTTGCCGCCACCGTGATCGGCCTGTTCGTGGTGTCGGTGCTCGGCATGTCAGCGGTCAAGAAGCAGTTCTTCCCGACCTCCGACCGGCCGGAAGTACTGATCGAGGTGCAGATGCCCTACGGGACATCGATCGAACAGACCAGCGCCGCGACCGCGAAGGTCGAAGCGTGGCTCGACACGCAGGAGGAAGCGCGGATCGTCACCGCCTACATCGGCCAGGGCGCGCCGCGCTTCTTCCTAGCGATGTCGCCGGAGCTGCCCGACCCGTCCTTCGCCAAGATCGTGGTGCTCACCGGCAATGACGCCGAACGCGAAGCGCTCAAGTTCAGATTACGCGGGGTGATTGCCGACGGTCTGGTGCCCGAGGCGCAGGTGCGCGTGACCCAGATCGTGTTCGGGCCGCCTTCCCCCTTCCCCGTGGCCTATCGCGTCATGGGACCGGACCCGGATGTACTGCGTTCGATTGCCGTCGAGGTCGATGCTGTCCTGCGCGGCAGTCCGATGATGCGCACCGTCAACATGGACTGGGGTCCACACGTTCCGACCCTGCATTTCAAGCTCGATCAGGACCGGCTCCAGGCGATGGGGCTGAACTCCACTTCGGTGGCCCTGCAGTTGCAGTTCCTGCTGAGCGAAGCGCCACTGACCGAGGTACGCGAGGACATCCGTTCCGTCCAGGTGGTCGGTCGCTCGGCTGGCGACACCCGTCTCGATCCCGCCAAAATCGCCGACTTCACGCTGGTCGGCCTGGCCGGGCAGCGCATCCCGCTGTCGCAGGTAGGCACCGTCGAGGTGCGCATGGAAGACCCGATCCTGCGACGCCGCGACCGCACGCCAACGATCACCGTGCGGGGCGATATCGCCGAAGGCTTGCAACCGCCCGACGTGTCCACGGCCATCACGCAGCAGCTCCAGCCCGTCATGGCAAAGCTGCCAAGCGGGTACAAGATCGTGGAAGCAGGCTCAATCGAAGAATCCGGCAAGGCGACGGTCGCCATGCTGCCGATCTTTCCCATCATGCTGGCCATCACCCTGCTCATCCTCATCCTGCAGGTACGCTCCATGGCAGGCATGGTGATGGTGTTCCTGACCAGCCCACTGGGACTGATCGGCGTCGTGCCGACACTACTGTTGTTCCAACAGCCCTTCGGCATCAATGCGCTGGTTGGCTTGATCGCGTTGTCGGGCATCCTCATGCGCAACACGCTGATCCTGATCGGACAGATCCACGAGAACGAACAAGCGGGCCTGGATCCATACCGCGCCGTGGTCGAAGCGACCGTGCAGCGCGCGCGACCGGTGATCCTGACCGCCTTGGCGGCCATCCTGGCCTTCATTCCGCTGACCCATTCGGTGTTCTGGGGAACGCTGGCCTACACGCTGATCGGCGGCACGCTCGCTGGCACTGTCCTGACGCTGGTGTTTCTTCCGGCCATGTATTCCATCTGGTTCCGGATCAGGCCAGCCACCGCGCAAAGCTGATCCACCGCACTCCAAATCACTCACACAAGAAGGAACGGCCATGTCGAATTCCAAAGTTGTCGTTGTTACCGGCGTGTCGTCGGGCATTGGGCGCGCTGCCGCCATGAAGTTTGCCAAGCAGGGTTGCCAGGTTTTCGGCACCGTGAGGGACACCGCAAAAGCGCAAGCAATACCGGATGTGACTCTCATCGAGATGGATATCCGTGATGAGGCGTCGATTGAGCGTGGAATTCAATCCATCATCGCCAAGACCCAACGCATCGACGTGCTGGTCAATAGTGCGGGCGTGACCCTGCTCGGTGCGACGGAAGAAACCTCGACTGCTGAAGCCCAGGCGCTGTTCGATACCAACCTCTTTGGACTCTTGCGCACCACCAAGGCAGTTCTGCCGCACATGCGCAAGCAACGCTCCGGCCGCATCGTCAATGTCAGTTCGGTGCTGGGCTTTCTGCCGGCACCGTACATGGCGCTGTATTCGGCATCCAAACATGCGGTTGAAGGACTGTCCGAGACGCTGGATCACGAGGTCCGTCAGTTCGGCATCCGAGTGGCACTGGTCGAACCGTCCTTTACCAAAACCAACATGGACCTCAACGCGCCCCAAACAGCTTCCAAGATCCCTGACTACGAGAATGAACTCGGTATCGTTTCCCAAGCAATTGTGAATGCTGTCCAAAAAGCGCCTTTGCCCGATGGCGTCGCCGCAACGATTGTCGATGCCGCTTTGGGAGCCTGGAAGATGCGTCGTACACCCAAGGGCGAAGCTTCTCTTCTGGCCAAACTGCGCCGTTTCATGCCCGCCGGACCGGTGGAAAAGGGGCTGCGAAAGACATTTGGATTGGCGTGAATTAGGGCGTGGCGGCAGCACGTAGGCATGCACCTAACGAAGGTCCCCCACTACCAACACAGGAGCAAACTATGAACGACAATCTGCCACGGCATGATTGGGCGATCCAACAGGACGCCGCACAACGACGAATCCGCGACGGCGGCGGAAATCCCGGCCTGGCGCAGGCAGAGCAACTTGTCGGCAAAAGTGGGCGCGCAGTTCTCGAAGCCATGATGTCGGGCGAACTTCCCTACCCACCCATGAGCGATACGATGAACATGGCACTGCTGGAGATCGGCGATGGTCGCGCCGTGTTTCAGGGCATCCCACTGTTGCAGCACTACAATCCCTTGGGGACGGTGCACGGCGGCTGGTTCGCCACGCTGCTGGACTCGGCACTCGGCTGTTCAGTGCAAAGCACGCTGCCAGCCGGACGCTCCTACACGACGGCGGAACTCAGCGTAAGAATCGTCCGCGCGGCGACCCTGAAGACAGGGCCATTGCGCGCCGTTGCCTCGGTCGTCCATCGCGGACGCCAGATGATCACCGCCGAGGCGCGTGTCGAAGATGAGCATGGCAAATTGTTTGCCCATGCGACGACCACCTGTTTTGTTTTCGACCTGCCGACGACTTGATGCAAGCGGTCTGACGTCATCCAAGAGACTCTGCCGTCATTGAATGAGGAATGTGCAGCCGCATTCATGCCGGGCTGACGCTTCGCAGGCAATGCACGCCCGCCTTCCCTCACTCAAGCCACTACCCCAACTGCTTTCCCTGCCACTGCGCCAGCAGGGCCTCGCGCTCGGCTTTGGCTTTGGCGAGGTGGGCTTCCTTGACGTGGCCGTAGCCGCGGATGTGTTCGGGCACAGCGGCGATCCGGGTGGCGAGGTCGATGCGTTCCGGGTTGAGGTCGGACAGCAGTTGCTCGATGGTCTGTACGTATTCCTCGATCAAGGCACGTTCGGTGCGGCGTTCCTCGCTGCGTCCGAACGGGTCGAAGGCGGTGCCGCGCAGGAAGCGCAGGTGCTTGATCAGGCCAAAGGCTTTCAGCATCCACGGGCCGTATTCCGACTTGGCCAGGTGGCCGTCGTCGTCGCGCTTGGCGAGCAGGGGCGGCGCCAGATTGACGTGCAAGCGGTAGTCGCCTTCGAACTGGGCTTCGATCTGTTTTAGGAAGTGGCCGGAGGTGTACAGGCGGGCGACTTCGTATTCGTCCTTGTAGGCCATCAGCTTGAAGAGGCCGCGTGCCACGGCTTCGGACAAGGCACTGCCCTTGAGACCGGCCACGGCGCTCTCGGCCGCGCGCACCTGGGCGACGAAGGCCTGGTAGCGCGCCGCGTAGTCAGCGTCCTGGTAGTCGGTGAGGAAGGCCACACGCCGCGCCACCTGCTCGTCCAGCCCCGGCTTGCGCACGATCTGGATTACCTGCTGCGCGGCAAACAGGGCCTGCACGGCGGCCAGATCGTGGGCGCAGTGACGGCCCCACTCAAAGGCCAGCTGGTTGTTGGCGACCTGCACGCCATTCAGTTCGAAGGCGCGCATCAGCGCCGCGTGCGACAAGGGGATGCGGCCACGCTGCCAGGCGTAGCCCAGCATCAGCGGGTTGGTGTAGAGGCTGTCGCCCAGCATCTGCACCGCCACCTGTTCGGCATCGAAGGCGCCCAGGTGATCGTCACCGACGCTGGCGCGCACGGCGGCCTCGCAGTGGGCGCCGGGGAACTGCCAGTCGGGGTTCTTCACGAAGGCCGCGGTGGGCGTGCCGTGCGTGTTCAAGGCCACGAAGCTGCGGCCCTGCTGCATCACGGTCAGCGTGTATTTCATCGCGCCGACGATGCTGTCGCAGGCGATCACCAGGTCGGCCTGCGCGGTATCGACCTTGGTCGTGAAGATGGCTTCGGGCCGGTTGGCGATCTGCACGTGGCTCCAGGTGGCGCCGCCCTTCTGCGCCAGGCCGCCGGCGTCCTGCGTCACCACGCCCTTGCCTTCCAGATGCGCGGCCATGCCCAGCAGCGAACCGATGGTGATGACGCCCGTGCCACCGACCCCGCCGACCACGATGCCCCAGGCCTTTTCTGCCAGGGGCAGCGTGGGCTCCGGCAGCGTGGGCAGCGAGCGCAGATCGGCGCGCTGGTCGTGCCTGGGCTTGCGCAGCTGCCCACCCCGCACGGTGACGAAGCTGGGGCAGTGGCCCTTGACGCAGCTGAAGTCCTTGTTGCAGCTGTGCTGGTTGATGCGGCGCTTGCGGCCGAATTCGGTTTCCACCGGTTCCACCGACAGGCAGTTGCTCTGCACGCTGCAGTCGCCGCAGCCTTCGCAGACCAGCTCGTTGATCACGACGCGCTGCTCGGGGTCGGCCAGCTTGCCGCGCTTGCGGCGGCGGCGCTTTTCGGTGGCACAGGTCTGGTCGTAGATCAGCGCCGTCGTGCCCTTGACTTCGCGCAGTTCGCGCTGGATGCGGTCCATTTCGTCGCGGTGGTGCACGGTGACGCCGGGCTCCAGTGCCACGGCCTCGTACTTCAGCGGGTCGTCGCTGACGATGACCAGCCTGGCCACGCCTTCGCTGAGCAGGCTCTTCATGATCTGCAGCACCGAATGTCCCTCGGGACGCTCGCCCACCTGTTGCCCGCCGGTCATCGCCACCGCGTCGTTGTAGAGCAGCTTGTAGGTGATGTTCACACCCGCAGCGATGCTCTGGCGGATGGCCAGGATGCCGCTGTGGAAGTAGGTGCCGTCGCCCAGGTTGGCGAACATGTGCTGGTCGTTGCTGAAGGGCTGCTGACCGACCCAGGGCACGCCCTCGCCGCCCATNNTAGTGGCAGCCGATGCCGGCCAGCGCGCGGCTGCCCTCGGGCACGCGCGTGCTGGTGTTGTGCGGGCAACCGCTGCAGAACCAGGGTGCGCGATCGCCGGTGGGTGCGGTCAGTGCGGCCAGCTGCGCCTCGCGCGCGGCCACCACGGCCAGGCGCTGGTCCATGCGGGCCACGATGTCGCTGCCCACGCCCAACTTCTTCAGGCGCCGCGCGATGGCCTGGGCGATCAGCGCCGGCGACAGGTCGGCCTTGGCGCGCAGCAACCAGTTCTGGCTGGGGTTGGCCATGCTCCACTCGCCGCCGGCGCCGCCCTCGCCGGTGTCGTCGAACTTGCCCACCACGTTGGGGCGCACGTCGGGCCGCCAGTTGTAGAGCTCTTCCTTCAGCTGGTATTCGATGACCTGGCGCTTCTCCTCGACCACCAGGATCTCCTGCAGACCCAGCGCAAAGTCGCGCGTGATGGTGGCCTCCAGCGGCCACACCACGTTGACCTTGTGCAAGCGGATGCCCAGCGCGCGGCAGGTGTCGTCGTCCAGCCCCAGGTCGGCCAGCGCCTGGCGCGTGTCGTTGTAGGCCTTGCCGCTGGCGATGATGCCCAGGCGGTCGTGCGCCCCGGCGATGACGTTGTGGTTGAGCCGGTTCGCGCGCACATAGGCCAATGCCGCGTACCACTTGTATTCGAAGAGCCGCGCCTCCTGCTCCAGCGGTGCGTCGGGCCAGCGGATGTGCAGGCCGCCGGGCGGCATCTCGAAATCCTGTGGCGTGACGATCTGCACGCGCCCGGCGTCGACCACCACGCTGGCGCTGGATTCGACGACCTCCTGGATCGTCTTCATGCCGCTCCAGACACCCGAGAAGCGGCTCATCGCGATGGCGTGCAGGCCCATGTCCAGGATCTCCTGCACGCTGCTCGGGAAGAACACGGGCAAGCCGCAGGCCTTGAATATGTGGTCGCTCTGGTGCGCGGCGGTGCTGCTCTTGCTGACGTGGTCGTCACCGGCCACCGCGATGACGCCGCCGTGGCGGCTGGTGCCGGCCATGTTGGCGTGCTTGAAGACGTCGCCGCTGCGGTCCACGCCCGGGCCCTTGCCGTACCAGATGCCGAACACGCCNNCCAGCTGCTGCGTGCCCCAGATGGCGGTGGCCGCCAGCTCTTCGTTGACGCCGGGCTGAAACACGATGTGGTGCTGCTGCAGGTGCTTCCGGGCCGCCCACAGGGCCTGGTCGTAGGCGCCCAGCGGGCTGCCGCGGTAGCCGCTGATGAAGCCGGCGGTGTTCAGGCCGGCGGCCAGGTCGCGCTGGCGCTGCAGCATGGGCAGGCGCACCAGGGCCTGCACGCCACTCATGAAGGCACGGCCCGATGTCAGGCTGTACTTGTCGTCCAGCGAGGCGCTCAGCATGGCCTGGCGGACGGAAGCGGGCAGCGGTGCATTCATGGGTGACTCCGGGCGGAACGCAGACGGGATGGCAGCGCGGCAGTGTAGGCAAAAGCACCGGGCCATGTGCTTTCTTTCAGTGCCCACAAAGTGCTAATCTGAGCAATGATCTTGCTTCAGAGTGAATGGGAAAGTACGGAAGATGCCAAGAACATCAACTGCAGGGAAAACCAGCCCCCGTAGTCCCGAGCCCGCGCAAGGTCCTGCGGGGCCGGCCGCGCCCGCGCTGGACCGCTACGACCTGGCCATCCTGCGCGCGCTGCAGGCC
>DEHW01000245.1:0-150 GCA_002352135.1 Lysobacterales bacterium UBA2790 | reverse complement strand
TCAAGCTGCCCAACGTGAAGGACATGCACACCCGGTTTTCGTTGGGCGAGGTCAAGGCCGGTGTCGGGCTTCCGCTGGGGCATCTGACCGCGCCGCCCAACGCCTGATCCGCGCTTGCGGCCACGCGGGCGCAGCGGTGCTACGCTGTGC
>DEHW01000236.1 GCA_002352135.1 Lysobacterales bacterium UBA2790 | reverse complement strand
GCGCATGTCGCGATCTATCAGATGGGTGCGCTGGTCGTCCCCCTGTCGCCGCTCTGCATGCCAGATGCGCTCGCATACCGGCTCGGCGATGCGGGCGCGCATCTGGCCATCGTCGATGCAAGGACAGTGCCGACGTTGCGGCAACTGCGCGACAAGCTGCCGCGACTGCGGCATCTGCTCTGCGTCGGCGCTGCGGCCTGCAAGGATCTCAGACGCTGGGAGGACGTGCTCGCACATGCTTCCCCACGCTACACGCCGGCAGCGACCGCCGCCCATGATCCGGCGATGATCCTCTACGATAGCGGCAGCACGGCCAGACCTAAGGGAATGTTGCTGGCGCATCGCACGCTGCTCGGCAGGCTCAGCGGCTATGTCTGCTCGCATGATTTCTTTCCGCAGCCGCGCGACCTGTTCTGGTCGCCTGCCGACTGGGCGAGTACTGCGGGCCTGTGCGATGGTTTGTTATCGACCTGGCACTTCGGGATGCCGCTGCTTGCTTACCGGGGACGTTTAGACGCCACCAGAACGTTTGCCTTGATCGAGAAGTACGGCGTGCGCAACAGCCTGCACTCTCCCGGCGCCCTGCAGAGGATGATGGAAGCGGTCCCCGACCCGAGGGCGACCTACGATCTCGACCTGCGCACGCTGGTCAGCGCTGGCGGACCGGTTGCNNGCGGTTTCTCACTGGGCCAGGGAGAAGCTGGGAGTGACGATCAACGAAACCTTCCGGCAGACCAGGATGGGCGATGTGCTGGGCAATTGTGCTTCGCGCTGGCCGGTGAAACCGGGTTCGATGGGCCGCCCCTACCCTGGGCATCGGCTGGCGGTCATCGATCGCCAGGGCCAGGTCCTGCCGCCGGGCGAAGTGGGCGAACTCGCCGTGCATCGGCAGTGCAACGCGGAAGACGATCCGGTGATCATGCTCGGGTATTGGCGGAACCCCGAAGCGACCACCGGGAAGTTCATCGCTGATGGCTGGGTCCTGACCGGCGATCTCGCGAAGATCGATGCAGAAGGCAATTTCTGGTACCAGGGGCGCGCCGACGTGTTCCACCCTGATGGCCAACCCATGAAACGTTGAAAGCGATAGAATTTGCCGCTGTTCTGCCGACCGTCGATCGCCGCTCCGATGGCCGGGAGCGGCAGCCAGGCCAGAAGCTGCTTTCATGAGGAGAAGGACTGAAGGCCATGCAGCGATTACCGGGAGTTTTACGCGATGTCGATTACGATTGACGCCTGTGTCGCCCAGCATCAGGGGGATCGCCGCGAACAGCAGGACCGCGCGGCGATCCTGCCGCATCCCAAAGGCGGGGGCGTGACGCTGGCGGTGGTGGCGGACGGCATGGGCGGCCATGCCGGGGGGGTGATCGCTGCCCGGCAGGTGATCCATACCGTTCGCAACAATCTCGAAGGCTTTTCCGCACGCACCGAATCGGCACGCGGACTGCTGGAATCCATCATCAATGAAGCGCATATGCTGATCAAGACATCGCGTTTCATCAACGAGAAGGANNTGGGCGCATTGCGGTGACAGCCGAATCTACCATTTCCGGGGTGAAAACCTGGTCTTTCGCAGTACCGATCATTCCTATGTCGGGCAACTGGTGGTGCAGGGCAGAATCACGCCCGCGCAAGCACTCGTGCATCCCAACCGGAACATTCTGTTGACCTCGCTGGGGGGAGCCGAAGCCCCCAAGATCGCTTTTGGCGAAACCGATGGCCTGCAGGCAGGGGACACCTTTCTGCTCTGCTCGGACGGTCTATGGGCCTATTTCAGCGATCAGGAACTGGGGTGGGTGATCAATGGCTCGACCTCGGCGCGCGAAGCCTCCGAGTTGCTGATCGGCCGGGCACGGTCGCTTGGCAGCGGGGACGGCGACNNCCGCGAGTGGAGGAGTTGGAGATTACTGAGTTGCCTAACCTGGCTGCCGGCCGGCTACTTGCGCCCCAGGCCGCCCAGCAGCGCCGCGACCGGACGGCGGGGTTTGTGCGGGCGTTCGCTATGGTGCAGCGCTCTATCGGCGTCGTTGCCGACCGCTGCCACAAGCGGCGCAGGACTCTCATAAGGCTTGCTGAAGTCGAAGCCATCTGCGGCGAGGTGTGGGAAACGCCCGTTGCTGGCGCGGTTCGCTCCTTCGCGCTGGGCATTGCGGCCCGTCATGCGCTCGCTGCGCGGGGCAGCCAGCGGGGCAAGCGCCGGCGGTGGCGGGAGTGGTCGGCGATGGCCGCGTTTGCCGCTGGGTGGGTAGGTATAGTCGTATTCGGGTTCGAAGCCAGCAACCGGAACCTGCTCGACCTGAATCCGGATCAGCTTTTCGATCTCGACCAGATACTCGACCTCACTGGCCGAGACCAGTGAAATGGCCGTTCCCGGCTTGCCCGCGCGACCCGTACGGCCGATACGGTGGATGTAGTCCTCCGGCGTGCGCGGCAGTTCAAAGTTGATGACGTGCGGCAGTTCGTCAATGTCGAGGCCGCGCGCGGCGACGTCGGTGGCGACCAGCACCAGGACCGAACCCTCCTTGAAAGCTTCGAGCGCCTTCAGGCGCTCCTGCTGGCTCTTGTCGCCATGGATCGAGTCGGCGGCAATCCCGGCCTTTTGCAGTTCGCGGGCGAGCCGGTTGGTTTCGATCTTGGTGCGGGTGAACACCAGCACCTGATTGAAATCGGCCGACTTCAGGAGTTTGACCAGCAGCGCACGCTTGGCCTCGGCAGCCACCGGGTGGACGCGGTGGGTGATCGTCTCCGACACGGTGTTGCGTTTGGCCACTTCGACCAGCACCGGCGACTGCAGCATGCCGTCGGCCAGTTTCTTGATCTCTTCCGAGAACGTCGCCGAGAACAGCAGGCTCTGCCGCTGCCTGGGCAGCAGGTTGATGATGCGCGTGACGTCGGGGACGAAGCCCATGTCGAGCATTCGATCCGCCTCATCGAGCACGAG
>DEHW01000026.1 GCA_002352135.1 Lysobacterales bacterium UBA2790 | reverse complement strand
ATCTGCCATCCCGCGTTGACGAAACGCAGCACGTCGTCTTGCGCGAACGGCAGCAGGGGATCGCTGGTGCCAATCCGGCTGTACAAGGGCACCTCACGCGTCGCGATCGACGGCGCGTTGACGCCAGCATAAGCTTGCAGCACGCCCGCTTTGACCGCATAGGCGGCAAACACCTCGCTGTTCCACAGCGCCAGACCATGCGCGACATGTCCGCCCGCAGAAAATCCCCACAGGCTGCGGCGCTGACGGTCCAGCACCACAGCCATTTCCAGGTCATCCAGAATCGCCTCGATGAAGGGCAAGTCGGCACTGGGCTCCCAGCCGCCCGAGGCGCCACTCGCGGGTGGGGCCACCAGCAACACGCCCGCCCGATCCGCGCTGGCGCTGAACAGATCACGCAGGTCCTGCGCAGCATCCGGCGTCGTCGCACTACTGCCGGTGGCACCGTGCAACAGAATCAGCACCGGTAGCGGACGATCCGCCCGATACAGCGGAGGCACACGCAGGTAGTAGGTTCGCAGATTGCTGCTGACTAGCACTTGGCGCTGCTGGTTTCCCGGGTTGACCAAGGCTGCACCGGGTGTTGCATCGGGGCTGTAGAGCGGGCCGGACTCGATCCCATCGGCAAACAGGCCGCCATCACGACACATCGCCGCAGGCAGTCGCAGGGTCTGCTGGGCTTGCGCGCCCGACTCGGTCAATAGACCGCCGACTGTGGCGAGCAGCAACGTCGCGACGCGCGATGCTCGCCTGCGAAGGAGCACGACTGCTACCGGGTTTTCTCGCGCACCGCCATCGCGGCGATGCCGTTGCTGCTCAACTGCTGTTTGGCGGCCTCGACCTCGCGAAGATCGGCGAACGGCCCCAATCGAACGCGATACCAGACATTGCCGTCGATACTGTCGCTCTGCACTTGGGCGATCATTCCCAACAGGGCCAGCCTTGCCTTCAGGGCGTCCGCATCATTGGCCGACCGGAAGGCACCCGCCTGCAGCAGGAAGCGTTCGCCGGAGCTCGGCTGTGCTGGCGGTTGTGGCGCATCCGGCTTGGCGCTTTCGGCCAGCTCGTTGTCGGGAATCGCGGTTTCGCGATCCCGAAGCAGGGTGTAGAAGTCGTAGCGCTGACGCTTCGGTTCCTCGTCCGCAACGGCAGGCGCATTGGCGCCCGGTGGCGTCTCACTCGGCGCGGCGGGCTGTGCCTGCGGATTGGGCTTGGGCCCGTTCGCCTGACCGTCACCACCTTCCCGCATCAGCACGAACGCCGACGCCGCGAGTCCCAGCAGCAGCCCGGCCAGCAACCAGATCCACGCGGGCACGCTTTGCTCGCTACCGCGTCGCGCCTGCGATTTGGGTTTTCCGCGTCGACTCGCCATTACATGCGCTCCGGTGCACCAACACCCAACAAGGCCAGACCATTCGCCAGCACCTGACGCACCGCCAGACATAGACCCAGGCGCGCCTGGCGCAAGGGTTCGTCATCGGCAACCAGAATGGGCGTGGCGTTGTAGTAACTATGGAAGGCCGCGGCCAACTCGCGCAAGTAATTGGCGATGACCTGCGGCGCGCGATTGGCGGCCGCACTTTCGATCAGCTCAGGGAAGCCCAGCAATTCGTTCATCAGATCGAGCTCGTGGGTTTCGGTCAGGCGCGCGCGCGCCGAATCCGCCGCCGTGCGATTGAAGGTCCAGTGCTTCTCAGTGGCTTGACGCAGCAAGGCATGCACGCGGGCATGCGCGTACTGGATGTAGTAGACCGGGTTTTCGTTCGACTGGCTCTTGGCGAGGTCCAGATCGAAATCGAGATGCTGATCGTTGCCGCGCATCACGTAGAAGAATCGTGCGGCATCGCTGCCCACGTCCTCACGCAGCTCCTGCAAGGTGACGAACTGTCCGGAACGGGTCGACATCTGCACCTTTTCGCCACCCCGGAACAGCACCGCGAACTGCACGAGCTGGATCTCGATCTTCTGCGGATCGAGCCCCAGACCCTGTGCGGCGGCCTTGAGGCGTGCGATATAACCATGGTGATCGGCACCGAAAATGTACAAGGCCCGATCAAATCCGCGCTCGAACTTGCTCAGCAGATAACCGATGTCCGACGCGAAATAGGTCGTCGCACCATTGGCACGTCGGACCACGCGGTCCTTCTCGTCACCAAAGTCGGTGGCCCGAAACCACAACGCGCCTTCCTGCTCATACAGGTGACCGCCTTTCTGCAGTGTTTCGATGGCGCGCTGGACATAGCCTTCATCGGCCAGCGAGCGTTCGGAAAAGAAGTTGTCGTGGATCACGCCGAAGTCATGCAGATCCTCGCGGATCAGCTTCAGACACCAGTTGAGCCCCTTGTCGAACAGCTTGCGATAGGCCGCTGGCGATCCCAGCAACTGGCGACAGCGCGCAATCAGCGCATCGATGTGGACTTCCTTGTCTCCGCCCTGCGATTCGTCGGCGGGAAGATCGGTCTGGACCTCCGAAGCGCGGTGGCGGAACTCATCCCCGATCGCCGCGCGCATCGCCCGCGCAATCTCGATGACGTAATCGCCCTTGTAGCCGTTGTCGGGGAAACGCAGCGTCTCGCCGCACAGTTCCAGATAGCGCAGCCAGACACTGACCGCGAGGATGTCCATCTGCCGTCCGGCGTCGTTGACGTAGTACTCGCGCTGCACCTTGTATCCGCTGGCCTGCAGCAGATTCGCCACACTGGCGCCGTAGGCTGCGCCGCGTCCGTGGCCCACATGCAGAGGCCCATTCGGATTGGCCGACACGAACTCCACGGTCACGTGCTCGCGCGATTCCTCGAGTGCCCAGCCGTACCGATCACCCTGCTCGGCAATGCGTCGGATCACGCCCAAGCGGCAGTTCTGGTTGAGGGTGAAATTGATGAAGCCCGGTCCGGCGATCTCGACTTTTTCCACATGCTGCGACTTGGGCAGCGAGGCCTTGATGGCCTCGGCCAGCTCACGTGGTTTGCGGCCGGTGGGTTTGGCCAACAGCATGGCCAGATTGCAGGCGTAGTCGCCGTGATCACGATTCTTGGTGCGCTCGATCACGAAGTCTGGCTCAAGCTCCAGAACGAGCTGACCCGAACGCTTGAGATCCAGCAGGGCTTGCAACACCAGTTCACGCAAATGGTCTTTCACGGCGATACACATCGAGATGGACGGACCGCGCAGTTTAGCAGCATGCGGCAGGTTTTCCCTTCACAGGCAGTCGTTTGCGTCGTGTCCTGCAACGCCGCATTGGCGCAAAGGGCCGTCACGGGACGCGGCGCGCACGGTGCCGATGTCATAAATCGGCAATGTCGCTGTCATACCTTGTGGGCGGTTGCCGCTCCCAAGGAAGGGAGCAATTCCCCGACTGCCTTCCGCTCCGGAGTGTCTGATGTCTCCCTCGTCCCCTCTGCCCAAGACTGCAGCGCGGTTTCTGCTGCTGGCCGGGCTGGCCTGTGCGTCCGCCCAGGCGCAAACCGAAGCCGACACCTTGGCGCAAGGCCTGATCCGCCTTCGCGGTGAGGTCGAACAGCTCAATGCCGAACTGAACCTGCTGCGCGAAGAGCAGCGCACCACGCTGGCTGGCCTGAATGCGCAGAAGGCCGAGTTGAGCAACAGCGCGGAACGGCAAGCGCTGGCGGCACGCGAAGCTCGCGAAAAGCTGGCAGCACGCGAGGCCGAGATCGCCGCTTCCAGCGTCGACGGCGACAGCCTGCAGCCGCTGCTGCTGGCGGCCATCGATGCGCTGCAGACACATATTCGCAGCGGCCTGCCCTTCCGCGTCGAAGAACGACTGGCTGAACTCGACCAGTTCCGCACCGAACTGCAGAACGGCAGCGTGCCGCCGCAGCGTGGTGTCAATCGTCTCTGGGCCTTCTACGAAGACGAATTCCGCCTGTCACGCGACAACAGTCTGCAATCGCAAACCATCGCCCTGGGCAATGAGCGCGTGCTCGCGGACGTCGCCAAGCTCGGCTCGATGCTGCTGTATTTCCGCACCCGCGATGGCCGCGTCGGCCAAGCGGTTCGCAACGGTGAGCAATGGACGTTCGCCGCCACCGACAACCCGGCCTCGATCCAGCAGATCACCGCGCTGTTCGATGCGCTGGGCAAACAGATTCGCCAGGGCTGGTTCGAACTGCCCATCGCCCAGACGGGAGCCCGCTGATGTCCACGTCCCTCGTTCGCAGCTTGTTGTTGGGCGGCCTGTGCTTTGCCAGCCTGAGCGCGTTGGCGCAGGAAGCGGCAACACCCGCACCGACGCCCGCCGCTGCGCCCGCACCGACCGTCTCGGTCGAGAAAGCCTACCAGCGCGAATATGCACTGCTGGAAGCACAAAAGCGTGAGCTGACCGCACGCATCAGCGAAGTTCGCCAACAGACCGAGCGCGACACAACGCGTCTGGAAGGCGAAATCAGCGCCTTGGAAAATCGCGTCTTTGCGCTGCGCAGCGAAGCCGAATCGGCCGCCGAGGCACTCAACCGCGCCGAGCAGACCGCGCTCAGCGCCGCCGAGAATGCCGATTTTCTCAGCGCCACCCTGGAGCAAGCCAAGGCCACCTTGGGCAGCTATGGCGACAGCACGCTGCAAAGTGATGCCTTCGCGCAACTGGACAGCCCAGGTCAATTGAGCACGCTGTTCCAGACCGCCACGCAACGCTTAGCACTGCTCGGCCAAGTGCGCCGCGAACCCGGTGCCTTCTTCCTCGCCGATGGCAGCGAAGTGCAGGGCCAGATCATCCGCTTCGGCAACATCGCTGCCTTCGGCGTCAGCGACAAGGCGTCGGGCGCGCTGGTCCCGGCAGGTGGCGAGCGTTTCCGTCTGTGGAACACGCCCGCCGTCGAATCCGCTGCCAGCCTCGCCGCGGGCAAGCTGCCCGCCACGCTGCAGACCTACTTGTTCGAGAATGCAAGCGCCGCCATCAGTGACCCGCAGGTCAAGACGATCAGCAGTGAAATGGCCAAAGGTGGCCTGATCGGCTACGTGATCCTGCTGCTTGGTGCGGCCGCGATGGTGCTGGTGGTGCTGCGTGCCATCTTCCTGCAGCGTTCCGGCGCCAGCATTCAAGCCATCATCGACAGCGTCGCACCGGCCGTGCAAGCCAATCGCATCGACGACGCCATCCTTGCCGCCAAACGTTTCAAGGGTTCGGCTGCCCGCGTGGTCACCGCCGCGCTCCGCAATCTGGACCGCGACCGCGAGCATCTGGAAGACATCGTTTCCGAATCGATCCTGCACGAATCGACGCATCTGAATCGCTTCGGTGCCTTCATCATGATGATCGCCGCCGTCGCGCCACTGCTCGGTCTGCTCGGCACCGTGACCGGCATGATCCAGACCTTCGACATCATCACCGAGTTCGGCACCAGCGACCCCAAACTGCTGTCCGGTGGCATCGCCACCGCGCTGGTGACCACCATGCAAGGTCTGATCATCGCCATTCCCTGCCTGCTGTTTGGCGGTCTGCTGAATGGCTGGGCCGAACGCATCAAGGACGACATGGAGAAGGCCGCGCTGAAGGCCATCAACCTGTATCAGGACGTGCGCCTCGCCGCTGCGCGTCGCGCCGCCTGAGCCACGGACCACTGTCATGGCACTCGGTCTTGATCCCAATGCAGGTGTGATCGAATCGATCGGCGCGTACTTGAACGCTGGCGGCCTCGTCATGCCCGCACTGGTCGCCTGCGCCGTCGTGCTCTGGTATGCGCTCGGCGCACGCTGGGTGCTGCTGGAACGCGGCAGCGGCAAGAACGTGCGGGTGCTGATGCGGAAATATGCCGACGGTCGCGCCAAAGCACCGGATGGCATTGTCGATCTGGCGATCGTGCGTGGCCTGAGCTTGCGCAACAAAGACAGACCCTTCCTGCGGCGCTATCTGGACGATGCATTCTCCGAATTCGAAACCCAGGTCAAGCGCTACTCGACCACCATCACGGTCGTGGTGGCGATCGCGCCCTTGCTCGGTCTGCTCGGTACGGTGTCGGGCATGATCGAGACCTTCGAGTCGCTCGGTGATATGTCGATGTTCTCGCAGACCGGCGGCATCGCGGCCGGTATTTCCACCGCACTCTTCACGACCCAGTTGGGC
>DEHW01000240.1:2813-3006 GCA_002352135.1 Lysobacterales bacterium UBA2790 | reverse complement strand
TCATCGTCATACTCCTTGTGTGATAGAGCATTGGATATGTGGCTCAACAGCCTGTATTTCAACCGTTTGCGCAATGTGGCAAAGTAGAATTAAAGTCGCAATGATCGATCGATGCGGGCGACACGAACTTACAGTCCAAGTGTGCTCGAACTGAGCGGCTCGCCACCAGCGGCGACGATTTCTTCGAAGCGCT
>DEHW01000240.1:0-2782 GCA_002352135.1 Lysobacterales bacterium UBA2790 | reverse complement strand
CCGGCTTCTGCACGACGATCGTCAATCGCTGGTGGCGCTGGTGGTCTTCCCGCGCAGCAAGCAAGCCACGCAGCACGGCAATCCGCTCCGGACGTTCGAGTTTGAGCGGCGCGAGGTCTTCATCGAAAATCTCTAGCGTCGCGGTTGTCAGATCCAGGATTTCCTGCACCGCGCCGTCGTAGTCGCTCCAGGTGGTGATCAGTCTGCTGCTCATCGATGGCGGTCCGTCTGGTCGTTGGCAGACATCATACCGCGATCCCTGGGCGAATTCGCAAGCGTTACTTGCCGGCAGTTGGTACGGGTGGACGATGCCTTGCGGACCGCGCAGCAACAATTTCCTGGCCAGGGTCGTTGCAGCAGCTCTGGCAGAAGCAGGTCAAACCAGGCGGCCTGGATGGGTTGACGGCGGAAATATCTCATGTCGGCATAAAGTGATTCGGCAGGCGCGAGGTTTGAACCGAGCGACCGACTTGAGCGTATCATGAGCGGGTATTTCTGCGTCGGCCAATTGGCCAAGGCTAAAAGCGATGTGCTCTCTCTGCGGGGGGAAGCTTGCAGGAGGATCGGCAAGTCTCGAAACGACGACTATTCAGCAAATCGGGACGCAGCAGTTCAACGGGGGTGAGGGGCAAGGTCAAGGTTTGGGCTGGCACTCGCGTAGGCGAGTGGTTGCCCGCCACCTTGGCATGATCGATGAACGCAGTCAGGTCGGCGCCGGCACGGCGGTTCGCGTCACGCTGCCGATCCAGCCGCCGGACGCCGGCACGGCCGGCCCTGGCGCCGTATGGCGCCGCCGTGGGTGCGATGAACCTGGAATTGCAGTTGCTCTGCAGATGTCGAAGATTAGCGCAGGGATTACCGAGAAGCGCATCATCCGAGAACCCGGCATGCCAGCGACCGTCGCTCGTGCCACCCTGCTGATCGTCGACGATCAGCCGGAGAATCTCGCCGTGCTCGGGGGGCTTCTGCAGCACCATTACGCAGTTCTGGTCGCGTCCTCGGGCGCGGGCGCACTCGCGGTCGCCACGCGACAGCCGACACCGGACCTGATCCTGCTCGACCTCATGATGCCGGAGATGGACGGCTATGCCGTACTGAATGCGCTGCGCGAGAATCCGGTGACACGCGACATCCCGGTCCTTCTCCTGGCCGAACGCTGGGATGCGGGCGATGAGGAGTACGCACTGTCACTCGGCGCAGTCGATTACCTCGTCAAGCCGGTCCGGTCGGCGGTCGTTCTTGCGCGTGTCCGCAATCAACTCGATGTCAGGCGCGCGCGCGCCATTCTGCGTGACCACCCGCTTTCCCGGCATGGGCGCACCGTTGGCAGCCCCGATCTGCAAGCCCATGGCTCGCTGTTCGACGATTTGACCGGTTTGCCCAATCGCAACCTGCTCAAAGACCGCCTGGCGCATGCCATCGCGCAACCGCGGCACCCGGACGCTGTGCTGGCGGTGCTGACGATCGAACCTGATCGTTTCCAGAGCGTCAACGAAACGCTGGGCCGTGAGGCCGGCGACTGCGTCATCACCGAACTGGCGGCACGACTGGCGGCGCACGTACATCCGGCCGATACCCTGGCACGGGTCGAAGGCGATGAGTTCGTGCTGGTCGCCGACATCGCCCGCGTCGAACTTGCCAGCGTCCTTGCGCAGGCCATCATCGCGGCGATGGCTCGCCCGCTGGTCGTTGCAGGGCGCGAGCTGACGCTCGGGGCGAGCATCGGCATTGCCTTATTCCCGAAGGACGGCGAGCGCGGCGACGATTTGCTTCGCTGCGCGGTTTCTGCGATGCACAAGGCGCGTGCCGAGGGTGGCGGGCGCAGCCACCTCTACGCCACCGATATGGACTCGCGCGCGCTCGAACGCCTGGAAATGGAAGGCGAACTGCGTCGCGCCATCGGCAACGGCGAGCTGCTGTTGCATTATCAGCCGCAGCTCAGACTGCGCACCGGTCGTATCGTCGGCGCCGAGGCCCTGGTCCGTTGGCAACATCCGACGCGCGGCCTGGTGCCGCCTGCAACCTTCATCCCGCTGGCCGAGGACACCGGGCTGATCATGCCGCTCGGCGCCTGGGTGTTGCGGCAGGCCTGCCTGCAGAACAAGGCCTGGCAGGACGCCGGTCTGGCGCGTATCCGGGTCGCCGTCAACCTGTCGGCGCGGCAGTTCGAGAGCCAGGATATGCTCGCCCTGGTCGCTGCAGCGCTCAAGGAGAGCGGCCTTGACCCCGCCTGCCTGGAACTCGAATTGACCGAAAGCGCGGTGATGAAGGATGCCGAGGCGTTCATCCGCACGACGCGGCAATTCAAGGCCCGGTCGGTGTCGTTATCGATCGATGATTTCGGCACGGGCTTTTCCTCGCTGAGTTACCTTCGTCGTTTCGAGTTCAACCACCTGAAGATCGACCAATCCTTTATCCAGGACATCAACCGTGACCCCGACAACGCGATGATCGCTCTGGCGGTAATTTCACTGGCGCACAACCTGCGCATGTCGGTGATTGCCGAGGGCGTCGAAAGCGTAGCGCAACTTGCTTTCCTGCGCGCCCGTGGCTGCGACGAGATGCAGGGCGATCTGTTCAGCCGGCCGTTGCCCGCCGCCGAGTTCGCAGCCTTGCTGGGCAGCGGCCGCGCGCTCGAGTTGCCGGCCGANNTCCAGGTCATCATCTCGGATGCGCACCTGCCGGTGATGGACGGCAGCGAGCTGCTCGCCAAGGTGCGCGCGCTCTACCCCGACACCGTGCGCATGATGCTTTCCGGGTACACCGACCTGCAGGCGGTGAC
>DEHW01000202.1:1016-34717 GCA_002352135.1 Lysobacterales bacterium UBA2790 | reverse complement strand
CCGAGGTCGGTGCCGCAATGCGGTTCGGTCAGGCACATCGTGCCGGTCCAGCGACCTTCCACGATGGGGCGCAGAAACACCTGCTGCTGCCAAGCCTCGCCGTGATGTTTGATGGCATTGACAGCGCCATGCGAGAGCAGCGGATAGTTGCCCCAGGACAGGTTCGCGGCGTCGACGAGTTCCTTGAAGACCGCACCAAGCACCTCAGGCAGGCCTTGGCCTCCGTCCTCTTCGGCAGCGGTCAGGCCACTCCAGCCGTTTTCCGCGAACTGCGCGAAGGCCTCCTTGAATCCCGCCGGTGTACGAACTTCGCCGTTCTCCGGGTCGAAATGACAGCCCTCGGCATCACCACTCGCATTCAGCGGGGCGAGAACCTGCTCGGCGAAGCGGGCCGCTTCGTCCAAAATCGCGTCGCTGAGTTCCCGATTGCAGGCGTCGCCAATCGGCAGGCGGGCGCAATGTGCCTGCAGATCAAGCACGTCATGAAGGGCGAATCGCAGGTCATGCAGCGGTGCGCGGTAGGCAGTCATGGCGGAGGTTCCGTTGTTGTCGTGGCAATGAGACGAAGCGAGGGCAACGCGTGAGGGTCAGCGCAACACGCCCGGCAGGCCGGGCATCGGCGTCAGTGAACTGCTGAACTCGAATGCGTCGCGCCGCGCGCGTGGCTCCAGCGACACGATCTCGCCGCTCAGCTTGTAGCCAACACCCTTGCGCGATTGCAAGGCAGCGTCGATGCGTTGCTGCAACGAGGCATCCGGTGCGACGCGAAGTTCCAGAATCTCGGTCGAACCGGTAGCGACCATCACGGGTTCAGATGCCGCGAGCGTCATGGGCGGCAGTCCGTCGATGCTCAGTTGTGCCGAACTCACCTGCAAACGCATGCCGACCGTGCTGTAGTTCTGCAGCCGGAGCAGCAATACCCACTGGCCCGACGGCTCCACCCGAAGTTCTTGCAAGCTGGCGGTAGGCGGAAAAATCCGCACCTTCGGCCCCGACTGGCAGGCACTCAGCAGAACCCCGCACCCGGCGAGCAGAATGCTCAGGAAAAATCGCGAAAAGCACTTCTGAATCAAGCTGTTTGGCATGACCATTCTCCTGCGTATGGAAAAGCATAACAGAGCGTCTGGCGGCTGCGCAGATGAGGCGTTGCGTCGCCAACTCAGGTGGGCGTGGGGAGTAGGCTTAGGCCCTCGGCACGGATCGTCAGCGAACTTTGCTGCGTGTACCAGTCGCCCAGCACGATCCGTTCCGCCGGGACGGCGTCGTCCAGTGTGATGCGATGTCGCGCTGGACGATGGGTGTGGCCGTGAATCAATCGGGTGATGCCGAACTGTTGCAAGGTGCGTCGCACGGTATCCGCGTTGACGTCGGTGATATGACTGGCCAACTGGCTTTGATGCGACTTGCTGGCCTCTCTGGCCCGCTGTGCGAAGGCGCGTCGTGCGGCAAGCGGCTGGGAAAGAAAATTGGCTTGCCACACGGGATCGCGCGACTGGCGTCGAAACGCTTGATACGCTAGGTCATCCGTACACAACAAATCGCCGTGCATCAGCAGTGTCGGGTGAGTCTCCAACGTGATGACGCACGGGTCGGGGAGGAGACGCATGTGACACCGTGCGGCGTAGTCGCCACCGAGCAGAAAATCCCGGTTGCCGCGCATGAAAAAGAGCTCGACGCCCTTGTCGGCCAGTGTTCGCAGTGAGTCGGCGACCCACGCTGCCAACGCCGCGTCGTCGTCGTCACCGAGCCAGGCTTCGAACAGATCGCCCAGAATGAACAGTCGCCGGGCTTCGGCAGCCTGGTCGTGCAGGAAGGCCTCGAATCGCGCGCTGATGTCGGGGCGATCCTCGGCCAGATGAAGGTCAGCGATGAATAGATCCATCAAAGCCACCCGAGACTCTGCCGTGCCTGGGCGCGGCAGAGTGGCGTGGCGGACGTGCCGGTCGCTGGCTTGCGATGCCAGACGACCTCGGGCTTTGCGCGCGGCACCGATCAGCCTGCAGGCTGGGCGCTGGCCGCTGCCACGACCTCGGCCTTCTCGATCACAACCGGTTGCTTCGGCACATCGCGTGGCAAGGGTCCTTGTGCACCCGTTTCCAGTGCGCGGATCTTGTCGACGACGTCCATGCCTTCGACCACCTTGCCGAACACCGCGTAGCCCCACAGGCCATTCTGCTCGGAGACAAAATCGAGGCGCGGATTGTCGACCACGTTGATGAAGAACTGTGCGGTCGCGGAATGCGGCTCGTTGGTGCGCGCCATTGATACTGTGCCGCGCAGATTGGACAGGCCGTTGTTGGCTTCGTTCTCGATGGCCGGGCGTGTGGGTTTCAGCTGCAGGTCAGCGGTGAAGCCACCGCCCTGAACCATGAAGTTGTCGATCACGCGATGGAACACCGTTCCGGCGTAATGACCGTCTTTCACGTAGGTCAGAAAGTTCTCGGTGGATTTGGGCGCCTTGACCGGGTCCAGCTCGATCACGATCTGCCCCAGCGTGGTTGTCAACGCGACCCTTGGGTTGGCGGGCAGCGCCGTCTCGGTGGGGGTGCTGGCGGGTGCAGCAGGGGTTTCGTTTTGCGCAGAGACGGCACCGGCGAACGCGGCGAGCAGGCTCAGTCCAAGAGTAAATTGACGCAACATGGCGTTCTCCAAGGTTGAATTGCGGGGAGCTGGATTGTAGGCATTCCGCTGCGGACATGCGCGGTGCGAGCGCGTTGTGACCGATGGCGAATGGCGAAGTTCATCCTGCACAGTGCGGTAAGGGCTGAGGCGGTCTGGTTGGTGGGCCTGCGCTACAATCCGCGCCCCCTTCTGCTGCCGTGCCCGCCATGACTTGCCGTACCCGCTTCGCACCGAGCCCCACAGGATTCCTCCATATCGGGGGTGCGCGCACCGCGCTTTACTGCTGGCTGGAAGCCAAGCGTCGTGGCGGCGATTTTGTTCTGCGCATCGAGGACACGGATCGAGAGCGCAGCACCGACGAGGCCGTGCAGGCCATTCTGGATGCGATGGACTGGTTGGGCCTGAATTACCAGGAAGGACCGATCTTCCAGACCCATCGCATGGATCGCTATCGCCAGGTCGCGCTGGATCTGGTCGCGGCAGGCAAGGCCTATTACGCCTACGAGAGCAAGGAAGAAATCGAAGCCATGCGTGAGCAGGCAATGGCCGAGGGACGCAAGCCGCGCTACAACGGCTACTACCGCGACCGCAACGAACCGGTGCGGGACGATCCCAATCGCGTGATCCGCTTCCGCAATCCGGCCGCAGGCAGCGTCATCTTCAACGACAAGGTGCGTGGACCCATCGAGTGGAGCAACGAAGAGTTGGATGACCTGATCATCTGGCGCTCGGATGATCACCCGACCTACAACTTCGCTGTTGTGGTCGATGACATCGACATGCGTATCACCGATGTCATTCGTGGCGATGACCATATCAACAACACACCGCGCCAGATCAATATCTACGAGGCACTCGGTGCCAGCATTCCAACCTTCGCCCACCTGCCGATGATCCATGGCGCTGACGGTGCCAAACTCTCCAAGCGGCATGGCGCGGTCAATGTCATGCAGTATCGTGACGACGGCTATCTTCCGCATGCGCTGCTGAACTACATCGTGCGACTCGGCTGGTCGCATGGCGATCAGGAGATTTTCTCCATCGACGAAATGATTCAGGCCTTTGATGTCGGCAATGTCAACCGGGCGGCATCGCGTTTCGATTACGACAAGCTGGCTTGGCTGAATCAGCACTACCTGAAGACCGACGATCCCGAGGCGGTGGCGACGCATCTGCGCTGGCATATTCAGGCGCAGGGCCTGGATGAAAGTCAGGGGCCAGATCTCGCAGATCTGGTGGTCGCCTTGCGTGATCGGGTCAAGACCTTGAAGGAAATGGCCGAACGCGCGGCCTTGTGGTTTGCTCCGGTCAGGGACTGGGACACTGCAGCCGTGGAGAAAACGCTTCGTCCTGGCAAGGCCGTGGTCGAGACGGTGGCAGCGCGCTTGAAATCCTTGCAGGACTGGTCGCCTGCCAGTGTCCATGACGCCTTGCAGGCAACGGCAGATGAACTCGGGCTCGGTATTGGCAAGATCGCTCAGCCGATGCGTGTGGCCGTGACCGGCGGCGGCGTGTCGCCATCGATTGACCACACGATCTATCTCTGTGGCAAAGCGGGGGCAATTCAGCGAATTGACGCGGCGCTGCAGCATCTCGGTTAGGATCGGCTGCAGGCAGCTCTGGAGTGGAAACAATGAATATCGGTCGATGTGTGCTGGTCGTGCTGTTGGGGACTTTCGGTTTCGGCACCACGGTGCAGTGCGAAGCAGCGGAAACCGCGCCCTCTACAACGGCAGCGATTTCCGCGCCCAGCAAACCAGGCCGCAACTATCTGTTGAATCCGCAATTCTCCGATGTCGATCCGTTTAGTGGCGAGCCCGCCAACTGGTCGCTTTCGGCGCACGCGACGACCGGCTCCTATCAGATGTCGGCACGCGATGGCGTGCTCAGCCTTCGACGCGTTGGTCCGGAGGTCTGGGGTCTGGTTTCGCAGAATGTTCCGACCGCTGGATTGGAGGGCAAGACGGTTGAGTTTTCTGTTGATGTCAAAGCGAACCTGACCAGCGAGTACGGTGACGAACCGTTTGACATGACGGATCTGCAGGTGATCTTGCGCGGCGTTCGCGCTGGCTCCAATGCCCTGTTTGGCAAAGCAGATCTGGTCAGTGAACAAGGTCCCGGCATGGACGTTGGTGAGCGCGATTGGCACCGGCGCTCATTGCGCTTCCGGATTCCTTCGGCGAACGAAGCCACTGGCTTGGAATTGATCGTTTCGATGCAACTGACGCGGGGCGGCGAGCTGTGGTTTCGCGATCCCAAGCTCAGCGTGGTGCGGGTGAAGCCGGACCCGCTTGCCGACTGAGCGGAGGGCCGCAAAAGGTCGCGCCGCCTGCGGTGCTATGATCGGACGCATGAAGCCTGCTATCGCGCCGCAAGCCTGCAATCACCCCGAGCACCACGTCCACGAGCCCGCCGAGTATGTACGAGAGGTCGGTCGGGTTTGTATCGAGCGTGGTCTGCGTTTGACCCCGCTGCGCGAGCGCGTCCTGCGCCTCATCGCTTCTGCGGGCAAGCCTCTGAAGGCATACGCCCTGCTCGACATGATGCGCGATGAGCGTGGTGCGGTCGCACCGCCCACGGTTTATCGGGCTTTGGACTTCCTGCTCGACAATGGCTTCATTCACAAGCTGGAATCGATCAATGCCTTCGTAGGTTGCCACCAGCCACGCAGCCATCACTCGGTGCCATTTCTGATCTGTGACCATTGCCACGTGGCGGTCGAACTGGAAGACGAAGGCGTGACCCGCTTGCTGGTTGAGCAAGCGAGCGCCTTGGGCTTTACACCGCAGGCGCAGACCCTCGAAGTGCATGGTGTGTGCGCGCAGTGCTCGAAGGGCGGAGACGCGGATGCGGACTGACGGGAGGTGGTCCCGCTCGTGGGTCACCTGTTTAGCCTTGCTGGTCTTGTCTGGCGAGGCATCGGCGCAGTCCGGCCCGTGGCCTGATCCCACGGCTCCCGAATCAAGCCACAGCGAACTGGTTCGGCGCGCCGAGGCACGCGCACGCGCTGCTCAACGCCAACAGGCATACCGGGCGCGTGTTTCCAGCGCTGTGCTGGAAGGTCCGCCAGCGCCGGAAATCTTGGCGCTGGATGAGACCCAGCGTGACGCGGGACCGCCCTTGATCGACCCGCGCGGCGATTCCACCCGCAACGAATTCATCGGTCCACCGCTGGGTGAACCATTCCGGATTCTCGGTGGCGAGGTGCGTCCAGGAACGCGGGGTCGATTGCAGTGGAATGCCAATCAGGCCTATGCAGGTGGTGAGCAGCTCAGTCCCGTGGTGGTCATCCATGGCGACCGACCGGGCTTGGTCTTGTGCCTCACAGCCGGGATTCATGGTGACGAGTTGAACGGGATCGAAATCGTGCGGCGCATTTCCCGCGAGGTGTCGCCGGAACGCCTTGCCGGGACCATCGTCAGCGTGCCGATCGTCAACCTGTTCGGATTCGGTCGCGGCTCCCGCTATTTGCCGGATCGACGCGACTTGAACCGCTACTTCCCCGGTTCGCGCTTCGGCAGCATTGCCTCACGCATCGCCGACAGCTTCTTTGAAAACGTGATCAAGCACTGTGACGCCCTGGTCGACTTCCATACTGGCAGCTTTGAGCGGGTTAACTTGCCGCAGGTGAGAGCCGATCTGCGCGAGCCTGCTGTTCTCGAGTTCACTCGCGGATTCGGCGCGGTGACCGTTCTGCATAGCGAGGGAAGCAAAGGCATGCTGCGCGTTGCGGCTGCCAAGGCGGGCATTCCTGCCGTGACCTTCGAGGTCGGCGGACCAGGGCAACTGCAGGCGGCGGAAATCGGAACTGGAATCCAGGCGATCCTGACCCTGATACACAAACTGGGCATGGTGCGGGATGCACCAGAGTGGCTGGAACCACAGCCGTTCTTCTACGAATCACGCTGGGTTCGCGCCGATGCCGGAGGCATGCTGATCAGCGATGTGAAGCTTGGCGAGCGGGTGATCAAGGGACAGCGCTTGGGGCGCGTGGTGGACCCGCTACAGGATCAGGAGTTTGAGCTGACCTCGGATGTCGCCGGGCAGGTCATCGGCATGGCGCAGAACCAAGTGGTGCTGCCCGGCTATGCGGTATTCCACATTGGCGAGACGACCTCCGAGCGCGGTGCCGTCGATGCGGCACAAAGCGGAACGGAGATCGCGCCGTATGAGGAAGACGCACCATCGGATCGCCGCCTCGGAAGAGAAAGCGCGGAAGGGCTGGAAGACGAGTTTGAGTAGCCGACGCCCGATGGGCGTCGACTTCGTTGGACCGCGCGGCCCGCTTGCTTGATCAGAAGAACACGCGGATGCCGGTGCCGAGTATGCGTCCGGGCAACGGTGCGCGATCTTTCAGGAAGGAGGTGTGCTGGCGCGCCTCTTCATCGAGCAGGTTCTGCGCATCGACGAACCACTCGAAACCCAGTCCGCCAACCGTGTCGTGATGCCAGGCCAGATTGGCGTCTACCAGGACATAGCCATCCGATGGCGTCTCGTAGGCCGCCACATCATCCTGAGCTCGGTAGTTGACGACGCTCAGCGACGCACGCCATGCATTCTTGCGCCAATCCAGATCTGCGCCAACACGCATCGGTGCGATGCGGGGCAGATTGCCTTCCAGTGATTGCACGCCAAGGTGGTGGTGGGTGTGGTCTTCATGAAAAACCACGACCGCCATGTCGCGACTGCCTTCACCCTGTAGCGTCGCCTTGACCCGATCAGCAAAGACGCGCAGATCCCATTCGCCACTGGCGTTGTCCGCTAGCAGGAAGCTGGCTTCGAGTTCGATGCCGGTGAAGCGCGCATCAGCCTGGCTCCATAGCGCAATAGGAATGCCGCCGTCGGCAAGCACGGTGCCGGGTTGCGACAGACTCTCTAGTTCGCTCAGATAGATGTAGTTGTCCATCCAGGTGCTGAACAGGTTGGCGCTTGCTTTGACGCGCTCGCCATGCCAGTGCAAGCCTACTTCGATCTGGTTGGCAATTTCCTTCTTCAGTGTGTCGGTGCCGATTTCCAGTACGCCCGTCGCGACGTGCAGACCATTCGAGTAGAGCTCTTCCGCTGTGGGTGCGCGTTGCGCGCTATCGAGGCCGAGGGTCAGATGCAGTTGATCGGACGCGTCCCATTTGAATGCGGCCGATGCGCTGCGGGTATCGAAGTCGCGCTCGATCAAACGGTTTGGTGCAACTTCCTGAGGGATGGTCTGAATCGCATTCTTGTCAGCGCGTAAACCCAGGTCCACCTTGAAATCGCCGAAGGTTTGTTCGCCGGTCCAGAACAAGCCATGGTCGCGCGTTTCGGTGCTGGGCACGAACGCCTCTTCGCCGATAGCATCAAACTCGCGGTCGGACCATTGCGCACCCAGTGCGCCCGCGAATCCCAGCACAGGCACATGGACAGCCTCAACGCGCGCTTCGCGACTCTGGTTGTCGAAACGCGTCCCGACGTCCTCGCCTTCCAGTTCGAGATGCTGGTAGTCGGTGTTGGCAAACTTGAAGCGCAAAGTTTCCAAGAAACCGACGTCGTCCAGTCCGGCACGAATCTCATGACGACGCTGGTCCAGGTCAATGGAAACAGACTCGTCCTCGTGCTCTCCTTCCTCTCCCTCATCACCAGCATGGGTGTGCTCGATGTGCTGGTGGCCGGGTACGCCGTAAAGGGTGTCATAACGGCTGATACTCGCACCAACGAAGCCTCGCTCACCGATCCAACTTAGGCCGACTGCGCCGGCTTGCGTTTCCAGCGCGCTGTTCGGGAGGCTCCCATAGGCTTCTTCTTCGTGCTCATGTTCGTGATCGCCTTCCTCCGCTTCTTCCTCAGCCCGCAGCGCGGCCGACTCGGCGTAGCCGGGAATGTCGTAGTCGTCTGTCTTGCGGCTCAACGCGTCCACATGCACAACGATGTTGCCGGTGCGTGCGTCGAGGCGGCCCATCGCGCTGCGCTCGTCGTTGCCGCTGGCAAGGCGCGCTTCGGCGCGACCACTGATCGGCTGGTCGGGCAAGGCTTCGGCGATTCGTCCGTCGACCACGTTGACGGCGCCGCCAATAGCGCCACTGCCGTACAGCAAGGTGGCCGGTCCGCGCAGAACTTCGATCTGATCGGCGAGGAAGGGCTCGATGCTCAGCGCATGGTCGACGCTGACCGCAGAAACATCGCCCGTAGCCAGACCTTCGCTGAGCACTTGAACGCGCGCGCCATCTTGTCCGCGGATGATGGGGCGTCCAACGCCGGGACCGAAGTAACTGCTCTGCACACCGACTTCATTGGCCAGTGTCTGTCCAAGCGTCGCCTGCTTGCGGGCATCGAGCTTTTCTCCGCTCAGAATGCTCACCGGCTGCAGAATGTCCTCGGCGTTCTGACGCAATGGCGATGCGGTCACCACCAACTGATCGAGTTGGCGAGCGCGTTCGGTGTCATGGTTCTGGGCAGCGGCAGTGTGCTGGGCCAGGGCCAGCGTCACGCTAAGAGTCAATGCGCGTCGTTTCATGCGTTCCTCGTTTGTTTATAACGTTGCATTCCAAAAACAGATGCTCGTCCAGTTCAACAGTCCGGTGACACTCACAGGATGCCTGCGTGGCGGTCCGGTCTGGCGGTGCAGGCGAGCGTGGAATGATATGTTACACTGTTGCAAATTCTGCGGGAGTCCCCGATGGCTATCACCCTTCCCGAGGTGTCCGTGCCAACTGAAGCCAGCCCCGAGGTAGCGAGGCGAGTCGATCAGCTTGGCGCGGTCGCTTCGATCGCCTGCGCGATTCATTGCGCGAGTTGGCCGCTCTTGTTGGCGTTGATTCCGTCGTTGGGCTTGACCTGGCTGGCCTCGGAGTCGCTGGAGCAGGGCTTTGTCGTGTTTGCCACGTTGTGGGCGCTTGGCAGTCTGCTGATCGGTTACCGCCGACATCGGGCGTTTCGCGCGTTGACCGTACTGGTTCCTGGCTTGTTGCTGGTCTGGTGGTCGACCTTTGGTCCTTGGCATCACGAAGTCGTTGAGCATGCGCTCGGTATGACCGCAGGCGGCACCCTGATTGCCATGGCGCATCTGATCAACTTGCGCTTGGCGCACGGTCACGTCCACGATGCGACGTGCCGACATTGAACGGATGGACGCTTGGGTTTTGCGCGTGCGCGGTGACCTGATACCCTTGGCGGCCGTTTCGCATCCGCCGATATCAGGAGAAAATCATGGGCAAGGGTGATAGCCGTACACGCAAAGGCAAGATCTACAAGGGTAGCTATGGCAATTCGCGTAGCCACAGTACTTCCACTGTTGCGCCGAAGGTGGCAGTGACGGTCAAGGCTCCGGTCGCCAAGAAAGCGGCGGCGAAGAAAAAAGCCTGAGTTGTCGATGACACGGGCTGAAGCCCGGCAGTCGATCCAGCGCCTCGTCGGTATGTCTACCGGCGGGGCGTTTGTATTTCTGCGTCCAGTGAATAGAGCCGCTCCGGCGTGCCGATATCGTGCCAGCGGCCCTCGTGTCGAATACCCTCTGCGCCTTCCATGCGCATAGCGCGTCGTAACAGTGGCGCCAATTTGAATCGTGGCGGCGTCGCGAGCGAGGCCTCGTCGGTCGCGATCTGCGTTTGCCAGTCGTCCCACAGTGCCGAGCGGTAAGTCCCAATCCCCGAATAGGTCAGTTTCGGTGAGCCTTCTGCGAAGACCTGACCGAATTGGTCGAGGTGGAAATCGCCCGCGGGATGCTGCGGCGGATTGTCGACCAGCAACAGGCGCGCCAAACCCGCTGGTGATGCGCGCCAGTTGGCAAAATCCACATCGCAGAACACGTCTCCGTTGACCACCAGAAACTGTTCGCGCTGCAGCAATGGCAGCGCGTGCCAAATGCCGCCGCCGGTTTCGAGCGGAATAGCGCCTTCGTGGCTGTAGAGAATGCTCAAACCCCAGCGCGATCCATCGCCGAGTGCTGGTTCGAATTGCTCGGCAAGGTGACTGATGTTGATGATCACTCGGGAAAATCCGGCGCGCGCGAGTGCCTCCAGATGCCATTCGATCAAGCGCTTACCGCCACAGTAAAGCAGTGGTTTGGGGGTATGCGTCGTCAACGGACGCATGCGCTCTCCGAGGCCAGCGGCCAGAATGATGGCGCTGTCGAGAACGTCGTCGCTCATGTGGCGCTCAGATCGGCGGTGGCGGTCACGCGTAGCAAAAGCGCGCGCAAGTCTGCGAATTCGGGCCAGCGCTGTGCGATATCCAGCACATAGCTGAGCACACGTGGCAGATCGCCGAGGTAACCGGTCTTGCCATCGCGATAGTGCAGGCGGCAGAAAATCCCCAACACCTTGATGTGGCGCTGCAGTCCCATCCAGTCGAAGGCGCGATGAAAACGTTCCGCATCGTCGGCGATCCTGCCGGAGTCTACCCACATCCTGCGGAACGACTCTGCCCAGCGGTAGACGTCTTGCTCCGGCCAGCGCACGTAGCAGTCGCGCAGCAGCGAAACCAGGTCGTAGGTGAAGGCACCGCGTAGCGCATCCTGAAAGTCGATCAGGGCCAAGCCCTCGTCGGTGGGAATGAGGTTGCGGGCGTGGAAGTCCCGATGCACGAACACCTGTGGTTGTGAGAGGGCGTTGTCGATCAGTTGTCGAAAGCTCTCCTCCAGCACATCCCACTCCGCGCAACTGGGCTCCACGCCAAGGTGGCGCTGCAGGAACCAGGTCGGCATCAGCTCCAATTCCATGCGCAGCCTGGCCTCGTCGTAGGCAGGCACGGCTTCGGGTGCGATGCGGGTTTGCATGCGGTAGATGTTGTCCATCGCCTGCAGGTAGTACGAATCGACTCGCGGCATGGCGCCCAGTTGCTGGGCGTCGACCAACTCACTGAGCAATAGACGATCGCCGAGATGCTCGATCAGGGCAAAGCCCTGCGCTGGATCCGCCGCAAGCACCTTTGGTACGCGCAGGTACTGTGAGCGCAGGAGTTCGCCGATGCTTAGCCAGGGCTGCAAGGGCACTTGCTCGGGAGGCGAATCCATCAGCAGCAAAGCGGTGCCTGCACCCTGCACCGGTAGGTAGCGCCTCGCGCTGGCATCCGCAGCCGCTGCTTGAAGCTGCAGCGTTGCCCCGCCAAGTGAATGAACCGCCCAGCGCAGACCGGCTTCGGCGCGCGAATCCAGCGTGTTGTTCAATCCAGCATTCCCGCCAGCGCGGCGACATGCGCAATACTGCATTCGCGCAAGGCCGCCAAGCTGTAACCGCCTTCCAGGACGGACACGATGCGACCTTCGCAACACGCGTCGGCGACTTTCATCAGTTCCTGCGTCAGCCAGATGAAGTCCTCGGTTTCCAGATTCAGTCCGGCCAGTGGGTCGAGATGGTGGGCATCGAAACCTGCCGAGATGAACAGCAATTGCGGCTTGAACTCGCGCAGCCGGGGCAGGGCGACATCGCGGTAGAGCTCCTGCAGGCGATCCCCTGCTGCGCCTTCAGCGATCGGAAGATTCAACAGGTTGTTGACTCCGGTTTCGTGCGCGTGCCCGGTGTGCGGATACAGCGGTGCCTGATGGCTGGAGACATACAGCACGCGCGGGTCGTTCTGGAAGATGTCCTGCGTGCCATTGCCGTGGTGAACATCGAAATCCACGATGGCGACGCGATCAAGGCCGTGCTTTTCCAGAGCATGTGCTGCACCGACGGCGACCGAGTTGAACAAACAGAAGCCCATTGCGGTATCTCGCGTGGCGTGATGTCCTGGCGGGCGAACGGCGCAGAAGGCCACGTTCGATTGCTTGCCGAGTACCGCGTCGACTGCAGCGACCACTGCACCCGCAGCATGGCGAGCGGCTTCGGGCGAGTCCGCATTCATCGCGGTGTCGGCATCGATACGATCCTGATGCTCGATGGCTGCATCGACGATGCGCGACACCAGTTCGGGCGTATGCACCCGCAACAGATGATCGCGTTGAGCGCGTGGTGCTTCGCGCCAATCCAGGTCCAGATCGTCGAGTTCGTGCAAGGCTTGCAACACAGCAGCCAATCGTTGCGGTGACTCGGGATGTCCGGGACCCGCGCTATGGCGTATGCAGACGGGGTGGGTGAACAGAAGCATCAGGCATGCCTGCGGGTATGGTTCCAGAGGACTTCGCCCGCACCATCGGCGCGTGCCAAGACGCGCGCCATGACGAACAGCAGATCGGACAGGCGGTTGAGGTAGCGAATCGCTTGCGGACGCACAGCATCGTGGTGCGACAGCGTGACCAGCTCACGCTCTGCTCTTCGGCAAACCGTGCGTGCGACATGGCAGTGTGCGGCGGAGGCGCTGCCGCCCGGCAGGATGAAATCCTTCAACGCAGGCAGGTCTCCGTTCAGTGCATCCAGGACGTGCTCCAGGCCGTCGACATCGGTATCGAGGATGGCGGCGTGTCCGGGGATACACAACTCACCGCCGAGATCGAACAACTGATGTTGGATCTTGACCAGCGCGACCTGCACCGCATCGGGCAAGGCATGCGCCAAAACGACGCCAATCTGCGAGTTCAGTTCGTCCACGGTGCCGTAGGCGGTGACCCGCGCCGAGTCTTTGGAGACACGACTGCCGTCGCCCAAGCCGGTGCTGCCATCATCACCGGTACGCGTATAGATGCGCGTGAGTCGATTGCCCATGCGCGAAGACTCAGGCGGTCTGCGTTTGGCGCAGGGCGGGAACCTGTCGCTGCAGCCACTCAAAGCCACCGAACAACAGCAGCGACCATACCGCCGTGCCGATCAACTGCGACTTCAGGAAGGGCAGCGCCGCCACGTAGCATTCGGTCAAGCCGATTTGGCAGGCAGGGTGGCTGATCAGCGGATCGGCAAACCACCACACAGCGAAATTGGTGACAACGAAAAACAGCAGCACACTGCCGAGTCCAGCGACGCTGACGCTGAGCAGGCCGATCCGACCGCGCAGCACTGTTCCGATGAGAACCGACAGGGCGATGCAGGCATACACCACCGGCATCAGGTTGTAGAAACCCAGCCACAGATCGCTCAGCAGAAGCGCACCAAGCGGAATCAGAAAAGCGGCCCAGCGCTGGCTGAAATAGGCACCGCCAAACAGCGCCACCGCTTCGACGGGGGTGAAATTCCATGCATGTGGCAGCAGGCGCGCCAGAGCAGCGGCAAGCACGAAGCCGACCAGGACAGCGATTTGGGGAGAAAAGGCGCGAACGGGGGTATTCATCAGAAAGTCACTCACATCTGCTCGCCATCGACAGGCGATCTTCCCGGTAGCATAGCCGATCACTTCAGCAGAATTGGTATGCAGGATCGGACCGATGCAGGAACCGGAGTTGGCGCGATTCGATGTCGTCATTGTGGGTGGTGGTCTGGTGGGCAGCAGTCTGGCGATTGCCCTGAGCGGTTCCGGTTGGTCGGTTTGTCTGATCGAGCAACAAGCGCCCAGCCTTGCACCGCCCGGCTTCGATGAGCGCAATCTCGCCTTGTCGCGCGGCAGCCTGTTGGCGCTGCAGCGCCTGCAGGTGCTTCCACATCTGAGCACCCCGGCCGAGCCGATTCGGCGTATCGATGTGAGTCGTGCGGGCGATTTCGGTCGCGTCCAACTGCGCGCCGAAGAGCATCCGGTCGATCAGTTCGGTGCAGTAGTCGTCGCGCGGGAACTGGGAGAGGCGCTGCGACGGCGCTTGCAGGCATGCAGCGACATCACGCTCAGGTCGCCAGCGCAGGTCATATCGGCACAGCGTGAAACGCAGTCGATCCGCGTGCAGGTGCAAGGTCAGCAGCAGTCCTGCACTATCCAGGCCCGCTTGCTGCTGGCGGCGGATGGCAGTGATTCGCCGTTGCGTCAGGCGATGGGAATTGCCGAAACCACCCATGACTACCACCAGCATCTATTCGTCAGTGTGTTGCAGGCAGCGCGAGCACATCAACAATGTGCGTGGGAGCGTTTCACTGAACACGGACCGGTTGCCTTGTTGCCGATGGCGCAGGGGCGCTACGGCAGCGTGATGACGGTACCTCGCAATGGTGTGGAAGCGATAGCTGCACTCTCGGATCAAGACTATCTTGCGTGCTTCCAGCAACGTTTCGGTTGGCGCGCAGGTCGTTTTCTACGCGCAGGCAAGCGTTCGGCGTACCCGATGCGAATGCGCGTCGCCGAGCGCCTCACTGCCGCGCGGTTCGCCCTGTTGGGCAATGCCGCGCAGACCTTGCATCCCATCGGTGCGCAAGGTTTCAACCTTGGATTGCGCGATGCTTTGTGGATGGCGCAGTTGTTGTCTGACCAGCGCGCGGGTGACGTCGAGGCCGATCCTGGCGACGCGGGACTGTTGCAGCGCTACGCCGCCGCGCGAGCACAGGATCGACAGCGCACCCTGGATTTCAGCGATGGCATGGCGCGACTGTTCGTGCGTCAGGCATGGCCAGTGCGTTTATTGCGTTCCGCAGGGCTGAGCCTGCTCGGGCTATCCAGCGAGGCGAAGCGACACTTGGCGACGCAGGCCATGGGGCTGGCGGGCCCACTTCCCGCGATTCTTCAGGAGCAGTGAGATGAGCCGACGGGTGCGATCCGGCGTCACGGATGTGGTCGTGGTGGGGGGCGGCATCGTGGGTGCTGCCGCAGCGCTCGGTATGGCGCAGCAAGGGCTGTCCGTGAAATTGGTGGAACCGCGTCGTCCGCCGCCATGGGATGCGACGAGTGCGCCCGATTTGCGCGTCTACGCAATTTCTCCCGCGTCACAATCGTTGTTCGAGCAACTGGGCGTCTGGTCGGCGATCCAGTCTCGTCGCGCGCAAGCCTATCGGCACATGGAAGTCTGGGATGCCGTGGCGGGTCGGCCGATGCGTTTGTCGGCGCAGGAGGACGGTCGCGAAGTGCTCGGGCATATCGTCGAAAGCCGCCTGATACTCGATGCGCTCTGGGCGGCATTGGAAGGCTCGGATGTCCGCCAGCGCCTGGGTGCCAGCGCGGTCGCGCTGTCTGTCGACAGCGATTCCTTGCTCAGGCGGCTGCAGTTGAGTGACGGCGAGACGATCACCACGCGCCTGGTGGTTTCGGCGGAAGGGGCAAACTCGCCGCTTCGCCGCGCGCAAGGTATCGCGACGCAAGGCCGCGACTATGCACAGCAAGGCGTGGTGTGTTTTGTCGAGACCGAATCGGATCATGCCGACACCGCCTGGCAACGATTCCTGCCGACCGGTCCCTTGGCGTTTCTGCCTTTTGGCGAGCGGCGCTGTTCCATCGTCTGGACCTTGCCGACGCCCGAAGCGACGCGCGTTTGCCGGTTGCCGCCGGCGGCGTTCGAGTCCGAACTGGAGCGCGCCTTTGATACGCGTCTCGGACGAATTCGATTGTGCTCCGAGCGGGTTGGATTTCCGCTGCGCATGCAGTTGGCGGAGCGCATGGTGGAGGGACCGCTGGTCTTGATGGGTGACGCAGCGCATGCAGTGCATCCCTTGGCTGGTCAGGGTGTGAATCTGGGACTGGCGGATGTCAGCGAATGGCTGGCCTGCGTGGCGGCCGCGCGTACCCAGCAGCTTGCGGTGCCGGGTTCACGCGGTTTGGCGCGCTACGCCCGACGGCGGCGCAGTGACAGTTGGTGGGCGGCACAAACGTTTGACGCCATCGAGCGGATCTACTCCGCACCGCAGCTCTTCCCGTCGCTGCTGCGTGGGCACGCGTTCTCACTGGTTTCGGCTTCGGCTTGGTTGCGTCGACAAGTGATCGGCCACGCGTCGGGTCAGTTTCCGCGCGTCAAAAATCCGAGCCACGGCATGACGTGCACGCTGTGAGCCAGCGCACAACACCCATGTGAGCGCGTTCAGAATCTGGCGCAGGAGTTGCAAGCGATTGCTTGTGCTCCTTGGTTGCCCCGCTGCAGGCCAATCATTGCGTTGCGGAAGGCACGTCTCGGGAGTCCCGCGCCCATTTCTCACGTCCTTTGGGGGGAACGAACTGTGCTTATTCGCCGTTTTTCCGATGCATCAATCGCCAACAAATAGGCGTTTGTCGGCATTCTGTCGCTGCTGGCCGTGATCATTCCGTCCTGGTCCGTCATTGATTTGCTGCGTGCGCAGGTGCACGTGTCTGACCACGAGTTGCGGGCAGTCCCCGTGCTGCGGGCAGCGCTGCATTTGATCGAGTCCAGTCAGACCTGGCGAGGGATCAGTGCACGGGTCAGTGCTGGCGATGCGTCTATCGCCACCGATCAGCAGCGCGCAGAGCAGGAGGTTGAACAGCGGTTGGCAGAGCTGCGCAGCGCAGCGATTGGCGCGGAGTTGGTTGGTGCCGTGCAATCTGCCGATGCATTGGCGGCGGCCCTGGCTCATTTGCGTGGACTGCATACGGGTAGCAGCGCTGACGTCTTCGCCGCGCACTCGCAGTTTATCGAAGCGCAGCTGCAGTCTCTGGATGCCCTGCGTGACGAGTCGGCCTACGTCTACACGCCCTACGCGGAAAGCTACCATTTGATGAACGCGGTACTGGTTGAAGGCGTGCAAGTGACCGAGCCGCTTGGCGTGGCGCGTGGTCGTGGTGCCGCTTGGTTGGGTGATACATCAGCCGCCAGACCTGCTATCGAGCCTTCCCTTGCACTCAAGAATGCTGCCTGGCAGCGCTTGGAGCGAGAGTTGAGCAAGGCCGTGGGCGATAACCCAAGCACAGCTAGCGCCATGGGTCCCAGCTTGCAGGCCGCGGCGAGCGCGGCGTCAGCGGTCGAGGTGTTGGCAGATCGATGGGTTGCCGGCGATCTGCAGACGGTCACGCCATCGATCTGGTTTACGACCTTCAGCACAGCGATACAGGCACAGAACGCGCTCATTGACGTGGGTTTGGCGCAACTGCAGGCGCTTTCGGAGCAGCAGCGCCATGCCGCGTCAGTTCGCATGTGGTCCACCGTGGGGATTGCCGCGATCATGGTCCTGATGATTGGCGGTTTGCTGTGGCGGCGCGGTCGGCAAATCGTCGTAGCCATGCGTTTTTCAGCCCAGTTGGCATCGCGCATCGCCGACGGACGGTTGGATAATGCGGTCCGCGTTGAACGCCAGGACGAGAGTGGGCAACTGCTGATGGCCTTGCGGCGCATGCAGGAAAAATTGCGCGACACACTGGATCGCGAGCGGGAGGTGGCGGCAGAAAATGCGCGGGTTCGCTCGGCGCTGGATGCGGCATCCATCGGCATGATGATTGCCGATGCCGACGCAAAGATCGTCTATATGAACCCTTCGGTGGATCGCATTCTGAGAAATGCCGAGGGAGAGATTCGCCAGCGACTGAAGGGTTTTTCTGCTGACCGGGTGCTGGGTCAGCCGTTTGATGTCTTCCATGCGGACGCACAACACAACCGGCGTCTCGTACTAGGGCTCGAACGTCCACATCGCGCGTCGATCCAGGTGGGCAAAGCGCACTTCGCGTTGACGGCCAGTCCCATGTTTGATCCCGCAGGAGGGCGAATCGGTACGGCGCTGGAGTGGGCGGACAAGACCTCCGATGTGGAAATCCAGTTCCAGCTCGGCCGTGTCGTGCAAGCCGCTGCAGCTGGCGATTTGGGTGTGCGCATGCCGATACCTGACGATGATCCGCGCATGGCAGAGATCTCGCGAGGCATCAACTCGTTGTTGGGTACTGTCGCGACGGCGGTGGGCGAAGTCCAGGATGTAATGAGTGCGCTCGCTGACGGCGATCTGTATGCGCGTTCGCATGCCAAGTTGGCCGGGTCCTTTGCGCAGTTGCGCGATGACGTCAATCGTACGTCGGAGTACCTCTCGGCAGCCGTTGGCAATATCCAGCAGGCGGTTGAGTCGATTGACAGCGCGGCGGCGGAAATCGCCAGCGGCAATGCGGATCTGTCTGATCGCACTGAACAGCAGGCGGCCAATCTGGAAGAGGTCGCCGCGGCAATGGAAGAACTGACCTCGACGGTCCGTGTGACATCCGACAACGCCAATCAGGCCAGTCGATTGTCCACCGATGCGGCGCAACGGGCGCGCGATGGTGGTATGGCGGTCAAGGCGATGATCGGCACCATGAGCGAGATCGAGCAATCCTCACGCAAGGTTGCCGACATCATCAGCACGATCGACGGCATCGCGTTCCAGACGAACATTCTGGCCCTCAATGCGGCCGTGGAAGCGGCGCGTGCGGGTGATCAGGGACGGGGCTTTGCGGTGGTCGCGGGGGAAGTGCGAGCGCTGGCGCAACGTTCCGCGCAGGCAGCGAAGGAAATCTCGCAACTGATCCACGAGTCGGTGGAAAAAGTCAGCGAAGGAAGTCGTCAGGTCAGTCATGTCGGCAGCGCGATTGACGCCATGGTGGAGTCCTCGGTACAGGTCGCCGCCATCGTCGGTGAAATCTCTGCAGCCACGCAGGAACAGACCTCAGGCATCGAACAGGTCAATCACACCGTCACCGAAATGGATCAGGTGACGCAGCAGAATGCGGCACTGGTGGAGGAAGTCTCCGCCGCCTCCCACTCGATGGAGGATCAAGCCAGAACGCTGGCGAAGGTCGTTGCGCAATTCCGTTTGGCCTCCAGTGATGACGCAGCGCGTGAGGCCGCACTGGGTATCAATTTCGAAGCGATGGTCAATGGTCATCAGGCTTGGAAACAGCGTCTCTTCGACTTCATGGGCGGGCATGGCGAGGCGGTCGACGCCAGTGTGGCTTCCAGGGACGACGCCTGTGCACTCGGCAAATGGATTTATGGCGAGGGAAAGAAAAAACTGGGTCACCTGAATGAGTTCGAGGTGCTTCGCAAACACCATGCGAGCTTCCATACGTGCGCAGGTGAGGTGGCTGGCTGCGTGCATTCACGCGACATGAAACAAGCTGAAACCACGCTGGTCGGGCCGTTTGTCGAACACACCACGCGCACGGTGAGTGCGCTGCGGAGCCTGAAGCGCGCGGCACTGCGGGATGTCAACTTGCGCTAGGTTCGGGAAGCTTGGCCTGGATTCGATCCCGGCGGGTCAGGTCAGCCTGGCTCGCCGTGATGCGAACGTCACCATCAGCAGTATGGGCAGCACAATGCCGATCCAAGCCGCTTGGGACTGAGGGTAATTGCGCAACTGCAGCAAGAGCCATCCGACTGCCACGCTCATCCACCACACATTGGAGCTCAAACTGGTCAGCTTGTCGCGAGCCGGGTGAATGCCGCGGCGCACGGCGAGCCAGGCGCAGCCGCCAAGCAGCATGGCCAGCAGGGGATTGAACAACAGCAGATTGGCGTTTTGCCATGCGGCGACATGGTCGGTCAGCAGCCACAGCGCCAACAGTCCGAAACCCGTCAGGCCAAGAGTGCTGGCGAAGCTGAGCAAGGCGAGCAATGCAACGCGTGGCGTGGAACGCAGTGGAAGCTGCATCAGCGCCGCCAGCAGAATGCCAACCCCAAGGCTTGTCCAAACTTGCGAAGGTGGCTCGTCCGCAGCGGTCGTGGGGCCATCGGCAATCAATGTTTCGACGCGTTGGACCAGTGGTTGTCCGTCTGCTGTGACGGACTCACGCAGGGCTTCCGCCAGTCGCTGCGGGATGAAGCTCTGTTGCCACACCGTGAGCGGCTTGTCCGCCATCGGTCCCAAGCCCAGATCCATTCCCCACAGCAGCCAAGGCAGTTCGCTGGCATGGCGCAAGGCCTCGAAGCGATACGTCAAACCCTGTGAACGCGAGCGCAGNNTTGGCGGTGAAGTAGTCGTAGCGATACTCGGCGTTTTCGGGCTTCACGTGCTCGCGCAAGTGCGCAATCAGGCGATCAGTCTGGGTTGCATTCAGATTCAACCACTGCACCGTGACGCCGCGTTGTTCGCTGGCGTAGCTCGACAAATCGCGCGACAGCGGCAGCGCGACCGCCAGATAGCGCATGTCGCCACGCAAGAAACGGCTGAGGAAACCCGGCTGTTCGAAGTCGAAATAGCCGAAGTTGTAAGACAGAGGCTCCGAGCCGTCCTGCAGGTCGACCAGCAGGGCATTGTGGCCGAAGCGTGCCCAGTACTCGGCACCTGGCTGCATGGTCATCACGCCGACGCGCGGCGTGGCAGACGCGTTCTGTACGCAGAACAGAACGCAGAAAACCAACGCAGCCCGCAGCCAGTGCTGTCGACAGGGCTCAGCCATCCTGCAGCCGTAGTTCCAGCCGATGCAGACGACGACCATCCGACTCCAACACGGTGAACTGCAAGCGTCCGAGCGTGATCTGCTCATCGACCTCGGGAAGATGGCCTGCCTTGCCGGTCAACAGACCACCGATGGTGTCGTAATCGTCGTCAGGCAGCTGGGTCTGAAAGCGTTGGTTGAAGTCTTCGATGGGCATCAATGCTTCAACCTGATAGACGCCGTCCGCCGACAAGGCGATGGCCTTGTCCTGACTGGGTGCCTCATCGTGTTCGTCGTCGATTTCGCCGACGATCTCTTCGAGCAAGTCCTCGATGGTCACCAGGCCGGCAACGCCGCCAAATTCGTCGACCACTACCGCCATGTGATTGCGGCTGAGCCGGAACTCGCGCAGCAGCACATTGAGGCGCTTGGATTCCGGTACTAGAACGGCAGGTCGAAGCAGGGTTTGCAATCGCGGTGGTTCACCGGCCGCAAAACAGCGCAGTAGATCTTTGGCGAGCAGAATGCCAAGAACCTCGTCGCGGTCATCGCCGTGCACGGGAAAGCGCGAGTGCCCGCTGGACACCACAATGGCGAGAATTTCCGCCATGTCAGCTTCGATGGGGACGGATACCATCTGTCCGCGCGGCACCATGACATCGGAAACCTGCAGTTCCGCGACGGTCATCGCGCCTTCGATCATTTCCAGCGTGTCAGCGGCCAGCAAGCCGCTGGCGTGGGCATGGCGGAGATCCTGCAGGAGGTCATCCCGGCTCTTGGGCTCGCCCGTCAGTGCCTGGCTCAAACGGCCAAACCAGGATCGCGGGGCGGAGCCGGTGGTACTCGAATCTTCTGACATTGCTTCGCGGATGACGCCCGAGTGGGGCGGCATTCGAGTTTAGCCGAACTTCACGACGGAACTGCAAGCGCCCGCAAGGAAATTCGCGCTGGAACTGGCATCATTCGGTGCTTTGATGCCGCCGTGATCCGCTTGGGTGGCGAGTCGATGCCTAGGGGGAAGCAAAATGAAAGCGACAATCATCGCTGGCGCCATCGCTTGCGCGCTGGTCGGTCAAGCGGCGCAGGCCAAATCCGAAGCACGCGAAGTTCTGCGTGTTCACACCACCGAACGCGCTGCCATCCAGCGTCTCGCCAGTCGCTACGGACATCTGATCGTCAGTCCAGAAAAGGGCATCGTGGTGTTGGATGCGCCAGCGTGGGAGCGTGATCGCCTGCGTGCCGAGGGTTTCGATCTCGAAGTTGATGAGATGGCTACCGAAGCGTTGCAGAACCAGCCCGCCATGTTGCCGGGACAGAAGGCGGGGATTCCCGGTTACACCTGCTATCGCACGGTGACCGAAACCTATGCGCGCATGGATCAGCTGGCTGCGCAGCATCCCGATCTGGCAACGATCATCGACATCGGTGACTCCTGGGAAAAGTCAGCGCTGGGTGGCAGCAACGGTGCCGACATGCGCTTGCTGAAGCTGACCAATCCGGCGATCAGCGGCCCCAAGCCGATTCTCTACGTGATGACCGCGATCCATGCGCGTGAATACACCACGGCGGAACTCAACCTTCGCTTTGCCGAATATATGCTCGATCACTATGGCAGCGATGCCGATGCGACCTGGGTGCTTGACCATCACGAAGTGCATCTGTTGATCCAGTCCAACCCGGATGGTCGTCGCAAGGCGGAGACCGGACTGTCATGGCGCAAGAACACCAATCAGGGCTATTGCGGCACCAGCTCCAACTCGCGCGGTGCCGATCTCAACCGCAACTGGCCCTTCAAGTGGGGCCAAGTGGCGGGCGGTTCGAGCGGCAATGCCTGCGACGAAACCTATCGTGGCAGCAGTGCCGCCTCCGAGCCCGAAACGACGGCGACGCTCGACTACGTCCGCAGCCTGTTTGCCGACCGCCGTGGTCCGGGCGATAGCGATCCGGCGCCACTGGACACCAGGGGCATCTTTCTGGACATCCACAGCTATTCGCCCTCGGTGCTGTGGCCCTGGGGCTGGACCGAGAACGCGGCGCCGAATGCCACAGGACTCGAGCATCTGGCACGTCGCTTCGCCTGGTTCAACGGTTACGACGCCTACCAGTCGGTGGGGCTGTACGCCACCGATGGCACGACTGACGACACCGTGTATGGCGAACTTGGCGTGCCCGCCTACACCTTCGAAATGGGGACGGCATTTTTCCAGAGCTGCGCGAGCTTCGAGAGCACCATCTATCCCGACAATCTGCAGGCTTTGCTGTACGCCGCGCGCGTGGTGCGCGCGCCCTACCAGTTGCCGTTGGGACCGGAGGCGCGTCAGGTGGTGACTTCGCCTGACATGCCTGTGGCGGGTGACAGCATCACCGTGACGGCCGTCGTCGACGACAGTCGCAGCAGCACCTATCAGGGCGGCGTGGGCTCGCAGAACATCATTGCCGCGAACGCCTATGTCGGAACGCCACCGTGGCAGGCGGGTGCGACGCCGGTTGCCATGCAGGCGAGCGACGGCGCATTCAACAGCAATGCCGAGAGCGTGCAGGCGAGTCTTTCCTCCGCGTCGATTCCGCCCGGCAAGACACTGGTCTACGTGCAGGGCCAGGATGCATCCGGTGCGGTGGGTGCGATCAGCGCGGGTTTTGTGCAGGTATTTGATTCCGCGTCGTTGGCTACCGTGCAGGGCACAGTGCGACACATTGCCAGCAACGACCCCGTCGGCGGAGCAACCATATCGGTGGCCTCTCGTACCGCGCAATCGTCGGGCGACGGCAGCTTCACACGGCGCACTGAAGCGGGCACGGTGACGGTGGATATCAGCGCACCGGGTTACGAACCGTGGCAGCAGACGGGCGTGGTCGCTGCCGGTGGTCAGACGGTCAGCCTTCAACCGCGCTTGTACGCGCTGTGTCCGCTGGCGGAGAACGACGCCGAATCGGGCGCAGGTGGCTGGACGCCAGCGCAAAGCGGCTGGGCCATCGTGCAGCCGAATGCCGTCACGCCGACGCGTGCCTGGAATGAGAGCCCGTCGGGCAACTACGGCAACAATGCGAATTTGAGTCTGGTCTCTCCAACCATCAACGCAACGGGGATGGAGTCCCCGGTTCTCAGCTTCCGCTCCTGGTGCGATACCGAAGCGACCTACGACTACGGCCATGTGGATATTTCGACCAACAACGGCAGCAGTTGGACCCAGGATCTGTTCACCTGCGATGGTGATCCGCAGTGGCGTGATGTGCGAATCGAACTGCCGCAGTTGGCAGGCGCATCGCAAGTCAAGATCCGCTTCCGGTTCACCTCGGATTCGTCACAGGTCGACGATGGCTGGTACATCGATGACATCCGCTTGCTGGCGGGCGGGCAGGCCTGTCGGGATTCGCAGGAACCGCAGGCAGGCCAGGCGATCTTTGCCAATGGATTCGAGTAGCTCGGGCGTTTGATCCAGTTCGATTCGCTGCTGCGTTCGCTTGAGTAGCATGCGTGGTGTTCCGTTCGATGGGGATGCCGCGCATGCCTTCAACGCCTTGGGTTTCAACCGGGTTTGACTGGGTGTTGATGGGATTGGCGCTGCTCAGTCTTGGGCTGGCGGCGCGCTGGTTACCGTGGTTCAAGCTGCGCCGCGACAACGAGGCGCAGCATGTCTACTTCGCTGGGATCGTCTGTCTGGTGGCCCTGCGCTTCGCTGTGTTCGACAAGATTCCCGGCTTGAGTCTGCATTTTTTCGGTGCCGCCATCGCGACGCTGATGTACGGACCTGCCTTCGCGCTGTGGGCGATGGCGTTTTCGGTGGGCGTCGCTGCCTTGGCGGGCGCGGGTGTGTGGCTCGGAATGGCGGCTGACTTCGTCACCGGCGGCTTGTTGCCGGTCGCGTGGATGCAGTGTCAGCACTGGCTGATCCGTCGCCGTTTGCCCAACAACGTGTTTGTCTACGTGTTCGCCACCGCGTTTCTGGGCGGTGCGCTGAGTGTGCTGATAGCGCAATTGGCGCGCGCGGCAACGGTGGCTTGGATGGTCGATGGTGCATCCGCGCAGGCGGCGCACAACTTCCTGATCTCGGCGCCCATGATGATGTTTGGTGAGGCGTTTTTTACTGGCGGCGCGATGGCGCTGATGGTGGCTTACCGTCCGCAATGGGTGGCGAGTTTTGATGATGACGTCTACCTGAAGCCGCCCGCCGACGAGTGAGCTTGCGGGGTGTTTCACGCCTTCTTCGTGCAGTGCGGGTTTGACTTTGGTCCAGCCTAGCGGGTAAACCTGCGCGGCTTGCCGGGCCATGCCCGCATGCGGAGGCGGACCACGGAGGGTGTCCGCCCGGATCAATCCTTTGGGGAGCACTGAATGACCAGTCAATCTACCGTTGCACCACCGCAGTTCCCGCAGTTGATGGGGCATCCCAGACCGTTGTGGATGCTGTTCATGGCCGAGTTCTGGGAGCGCTTTGCCTTCTATGGCATGCGCTGGGCACTGACGCTGTACATCGTTGCGCAGTTCTTCGGCGGTGACAGTGCGGGTCAGGCCTACGCCGGCCGCACTTACGGTTCGTTTCTGGCGCTGGTCTACGCGACAGCCATTTTTGGCGGTTATGTTGCGGACCGCATCATCGGCTATCAGCGTTCGATTCTGCTCGGTGCTGTCGTGTCGGCACTGGGTCTGTTTCTGATTACCGTGCCCAACCAGCAGATTTTCCTGCTCGGGCTGGCGGTGCTGATCGTGGGCAACGGACTATTCAAGCCGAATATTTCCTCGCTGGTTGGTCAGCTGTATGCACAGGGCGATGAGCGTCGCGATCGCGGCTTCACGCTGTTCTACATGGGCATCAATGCGGGCGCGCTGGTTGCGCCGCTGCTGACCGGTTGGTTGGCCAGTACGGTGTTCGGTACGCCAATGGAGCAGAACTATAAAGTGGTCTTCTATGCCACCGGCATCGGCATGCTGATCAGTCTGGTGTGGTTCTGGGTGGGACGGGCGCAGTTGCAGGGGATTGGTCTGCCGCCGCCGGATCGCAATCCTTCCAAGAGCCTGGTCGGCGTCATCGTCGGCGTGGTGCTGTCGATTCCGTTGGTCTATGTATTGATGTCGAAAGTGGGCGCAGAAGGTCTGCAGTACATCCTGACCGCACTGTTCATCGGACTGTGCACCATGTTGCTGCTGGGTGCAGGCAAGACCGACAAGGTCGGCGTCCATCGCGTGATCGCCATGCTGCTGATGTTCACCTTCAACATTCTGTTCTGGATGTTCTTCGAGCAGGCCGGTTCGAGCTTCAATTTCCTGGCGGAAAAGCTGGTTGATCGCGATCTGTTCGGCGCGGGCGGTTTCGTGTTCCCGACCGGTTGGTTCCAGTCGGTGAATCCGGCCGCCATCGTCCTGTTGGCTCCAGTCATCACGCTGATCTGGGCGGCCCTGGCCAAGGGCAAGCTGGAGCCCTCGATTCCGCGCAAGTTCGGCTTGGGCCTGATCGGCAACGCGTTGGGCTTTGCCATCCTGATGTATGCGTTGACCAATCTGGTCGACCCAGGTACGGGCATGCTGCCATTCTGGCCCTTGGTGGCCTGCTATGTGCTGCAGACCATGGGTGAGCTGTGCCTGTCACCTATCGGTTTGTCGATGGTGACCAAACTGGCACCGGTGCGCATGGTCGGCTTCGCGATGGGTGGCTGGTTCCTGTCGACGGCGATTGGCAACAACTTGTCCGGCCTGCTGGCGGGGCACATCTCCGGCGAGTCCGGCATGACGGTCGAGTCGGCCTTGGGCGGGTTCACCTTCAGCTTCCAGTTGCTGATTGGTGCGGGCATCCTGCTGTTCCTGATTGCGCCCTTGATCAACAAGCTCATGCATGGCGTGAAGTGATCGGCATGCGCTGATCACTGCGACGGCCCGGTTGTCCCGGGCCGTCATCCTTTCCGACGTATGTGAGGATTCTCGATGGCTGCTCCCGCGCCGACGCTGGGCCGTGATTTCATTCCGCCCCCTTCTGGAGATACCTTCGGGCATCCCACCGCACTTTGGCAGTTGGTGCATTCCGAGTTCTGGGAACGCTTTGCCTACTACGGCATGCGTGCCCTGCTGGCGATCTACGTGGCAACGACGTTCTTTGGGCTGTTACCCGAAGGCGATGCCAAGGCCGAAGCCGCCTTGACCTATGGGGCCTACACCGCCCTCATCTATGCCACCGGGATCTTCGGCGGTTTCATTGCGGATCGCTTCATCGGCTATCGTCGGGCCATCGTGATTGGCGGGCTATTGATGGCAGCAGGACTGTTCCTTCTGCTCATCAAGGACCTGCAATGGTTTCTGTTGGGCCTCTCATTGATCGTCGTTGGCAACGGCCTGTTCAAGCCGAACATCTCAACGATGGTGGGCCGGCTGTACGCGCCGGATGACGCGCGACGCGATTCTGGCTTCACCTGGTTCTACATGGGGATCAATGCCGGCGGTGCGCTGGCGCCTTTGGTGTGCGGCACGCTGGTTGGTGCCTACTTCGGCTACGAGTGGGGCTTTTTCACGGCGGGCGTTGGCATGTTGCTCGGCCTCGTCGTTTTCCAGTGGCGGATTGCACGTATGGGCGTGATCGGCCAGCCCCCAGCAGGTGGCGAGAGTTTCTCGCGAGTGATTCTGGTGACTCTTGGTGCCTTGGTTGCAGTGCCATTGGTCTACGCATTGCTCAGCCAGAAGACCTTGGTTGGCTACCTCCTGATCGGCTTGTTTCTGGTCCTGACGGTGTACTTCATCTCCGCCGGCATCCGCAGCCGGGATCGTGTGCAGTTGCATCGCTACATCGCCATGTTGTTGCTGTTCCTCGCCAAGATCCTGTTCTGGGGCATGTTCGAGCAGGCGGGCTCGTCATTGAATTTCTTCGCCAAGGATCACGTTGATGCGCCCTTTGACTTCACCGTGTTCCAGTCAGCCAATCCAATTTTCATTATCCTGCTGGCGCCAGTATTTGCTTGGCTATGGCCGCGTCTGGAAGCGCGTGGCGTCAATCCTTCCATTCCACGCAAGTTTGGCATTGCGGTAATCCTCGTCGCGATTGGATTCACCAGCTTGGTCTGGAGTATCGGCGCCCTGCAGGACAACCACGCGCGCATTCCTTGGCAGATGCTGGCGCTGGCCTACATGATCAACACCATGGGCGAGTTGTGTCTGTCGCCGATTGGCTTGTCGATGGTCAGCAAGCTGGCGGCGGCGCGCGATACCGGATTGGCGATGGGCGCGTGGTTTTTGTGTACCGCTATCGGCAATTTCGCGGCGGGTGCGGTAGCAGCCTTGGCCTATGGAGGGGATGCTGCAGAGGGGATTCAGCAATACGCCCACATCTACACGCAGATCGCGATTGCCGGGTTTGGCTTTGGGGCAGCCTTTCTTCTGTTCGCACCTTTGATCAACAAATTGATGCATGGCGTGAAGTGATCTGGCGAAGCGGTGCGCGTCGGACGCGCACCGCTTCGGCTTCAGAAAACGAGGATGGCGAGTGCCGAGGCCAGCAAGGCAGCGGTAAGGCCGATGCAGACGCGTATGCCGTAGGACTGCCCACCCGCCACAATGGCCACGATTGACCGCGACACGACGCTGGCTGCGAAGACACCCAGCAACGCCCATTGCGCGACCGCAGTGCTGAAGGTGCCGCTGGCACCCATTTGAGCCACCGATGCCCCTGCCGCATGCAGTTCGATCAGGGCCGCAATGGCCGCCGTAATCAAAGCGCCGCCATCGCCCAATACATCCTGCAGCCACGCTGACAGCAACAACACACCTGCGATCAGCGCCGCGAAGATCAAGGCATGGCTCATACGGAACATGCGTGACTCGGCGGTCGGCATGGCACTGTGACCATTGCCCTCGGCGAACTTCAGCCCCAACAGTCCTCCAACTGCGAGCACCGCACCGAAGGCCAACAACTGCGGCAACACGATCTTCAGGAAAAGCGGTGACACGGTGGCAATCACCGGCAACATCAGCAGCAAGGAAGCCAGTGCGGCGAACATCGCTGCCGCCACACTTGGCGTGCGCAGTTCCGGCGTTTCGCGCACACGCTGACCAAAGCCGGCAATCGCCGCGGTGGAGGACACGAATCCGGCGAAGAACCCCGCCAGTGGCAGGCCCCAGCGACCACCAACCACCCTTAGCGCGACATGGCCGACGGCACTGATCGCCATCACCAGCACCACCAGTTGCCAAAGCTTGGCGAGCTTGAGTACGCCGTAAGGGTCAATCGGCTCGCTGGGCAGCAAGGGCAGCACCAGCAACGCAGCACCCAACAGCAGTAATCCATCCTGCACTTCGTGCTCGCTGATCAGTTCACGACCCAGACGATGCAGGCGATCCTTACCCTGCAGCAGGATGGCGATCAGCACTGCCAATGCCGTCGCCAAGCCCGGCGAATGATGCGCAAGTCCACCCAGCAAGGTGGTTAGCAGCAGGGCGATCTCGCCGGTCAGGCCGGGTGAGTTGGGTTCACCCTTTTGATAGCCCGCATAGGCCAGCGCGGTGATCGCAGCCAAGGTGACGAGAAACACCGGGAGGCCGAGTTGCCAGCCGATCACCCCGCCCAGAGCGGCCAGGGTATGCGTGCGCATGCCGGCCGACAGCTTGCCGGGACCGCGCTGACGCTCGCGGACCACGCCGATCAGCAGGCCGATGCCCAGCGCGCTCAGATAGGCCGAATAGGTCGGGTGAATGTTCAGATCCATGCGTTACCTGCCGCCTTTGGCGATATGCCAGCATAACGCTGCAATCCGCTTGCCATGAGGCTTCCCATGACGCGCCGCCAAATCTCTTCCGGTTCCCGATTCGAGGCCGACATCGCCTATTCGCGCGCCATCGTTGATGGTGACTGGGTGTTCGTGTCTGGCACGACGGGATTCGACTACACGACGATGCAGTTGGCGGATGGCGTCGAAGCGCAGACCGAGCAATGTCTGCGCAATATCGAGGCGGCATTGCGCGAGGCGGATGCGCGCATCGCGGACATTGTGCGGGTGCGTTACATCCTGCCCGATGCCAGCGAGTTTCCCTTGTGCTGGCCGGTGCTGCGGCGCTGGTTGGGCGATGTCCGTCCGGCCGCAACGATGTGGAGCGCAGGCTTGATCGACCCAGCGATTCGCATCGAAATTGAAGTCACTGCACGGCGGCAATCTGCTCAGCGCGCGGAAGCTCAGTCTTCAAATCCGTCGCCAAACGGCAACGAGGGCATCGCTTCGTAGGCGCCGACATCGTGCAAGGTGCCGCTGCTGGCGCCAACGTTGGGTAGGTTCTGCCCGCGCGACATCAACAGAGGATCGCTGTTCCAGGTGTCTGGTTCACCCAGGAAGCTGGTATCGCAGGTATCAATCCCGGCGCTGACTGTGCCCGATGTGCTGAGACGGTAGTCGTTTGTGGCGGTGTCGATGAACGTTGCCGTGCCGCTGAGGGGGCGACTACCGAGTGTGCCGCGCGAGTACAGGTTGCAATCCAGGGTGCCCGCCACATAACTGCCAAAGATGAGATTGCTGGACAAGACATCCGGAATCAGGATGCTGTTGACGATGCGGAGCTGTTCATTGCCGTTGAAACGGAAGTCCGCCGTCGGCGGATTGGCGAGCCGGTTGTTCACTTGCGTCACATGGCGCAAATCGATCACATCGCCGCTGACGGTGGAATAGACCGCACACGGTCTCCAAGCATTGGTGCCGACGTTGCAATTGTTCTTCGCTACCACCACGCCGTCGATATCCAGATGGTTGGTGCGCGTGGCATTGGCGATACTGCCGAACTGGAAGGCTGATCCGCCGTGGTTGCTGCTGTTGCCGATCACCTGCCCTTGCCTGACGCTGGTGGCACCGACCATGGTCATAACGGCGCCGCCGCCCTCCTGGGCAAAGTTGTCGTTGATGCGCGCGCAGGTCGAGGTGCAGTTCTTCACGAAAATGTTGGCAGAGCTCTCCCGCCTTGCCAGCGAGAAACTGCCGTCGGCATAGACCATGACGCCGCCACCGAAGCCGTCCGTGCCATTGCGCTCGATGGCCGTTTCGTAGGCGCTTACTCTCGCGTTGTTGGTGAGATAAATCCCACCGCCGCCACTGCGTGCGTAGTTGTCGCTGATGCGCGCGCCCAGAATCGGCTCAAGCGCCTCGTAGCTGGCGATCACAACGTCGGCCGCCCACCCGCTCGCTCCGGTGACGTAGATGCCACCGCCGTGTCCACCTTCCAAGGTCTGCGAATCCCGCTCGGCGCTGTTGTGATGGATATACAGGTTCTTGTACGAGGCCCGCATCAGTGCCTCGCCCACATAGATGCCACCGCCCTCGTAGGCGTAGTTGTGGTGGATCTCGACATCGTCATAGAGGATCAGTACCGAGTTGTGCCCAACGACGGCGATTCCACCACCCAGTTTCGCGACAGCGTTGGAGATCTCGCTATCCGAAAGGTAAGTGACGGCATTCGTGATGGCGATGCCGCCGCCATACAGCACGCGCGGCGGCAGACTGTTTGCGCCGCGCACATGCAGTCCACTCAAGGTGACTTCGGCGCTGACGATGTCCAGGACCGGGCTGAGTCCGTCCGTGCCGGTCAGTTGACTCCGACCAGAGGGATTGGGCGCGCTGCAGGAGGCGTAGCCGCCACGCAGTTCGACGGGTGTATCGATGGTCAGGGCGACACCGCTGTAATCGCCACTCAATAAAATCTGGTCCGACCCGCTGCCATTGGCCCGCGCCGCCGCGACCGCCGCGGCGGGCGAAGCGTATTGGCAGGCGGCATCCGCGCCAACGCGGAACAGGACGGCATGGCAGACACTGCTCAGCGACAGGCTGAGCACCGCGATCAATCCATGGAGGCAGGAACGGGACGGCATGGTCTGGCACCGAGACAGAGAATTGTTGCCGTTAACGCAATCACGGTGGGAAACATGTCATGGGGCGCGTTCTTGGTTCCCGACCGTATCAGGCACCGCCGCGTCGCCGATAGTGCTCGCGATGCGCGTTGATCAGGCGTACCAGTACCAGCATCACTGGAACTTCGATCAATACGCCGACGACGGTGGCAAGGGCCGCGCCGGAATCCAGCCCGTACAGGACGATGGCGACGGCAACGGCCAGTTCGAAGAAGTTGGAGGTGCCAATCAGCGTGGAGGGTGCGGCGACATCCTGCCGCACGCGGCATTGCCAGTTCAGCCAGTAGCTCAGCACGGCGATAAAGGCGGTCTGCACGAGGATCGGCACGGCGAGCAGGGCGATGATCATTGGCTGGGCAAGAATCTGGCCGCCCTGGAATGCAAACAGCAGGACCAGCGTCGCCAGCAACGCAAACATCGAATAGGGCGCGGATTTTTCCAGCGCGGCCTGCAGCGCATCGCCGCTGCGAGATTTCAACCAGGCGCGCAAAGTTTGCGCAATGGCCAGCGGGATCAGGATGTAGATCAGCACGGATAGCAGCAGGGTGTCCCACGGCACCGGGATCGACGACACGCCGAGCAACAGGCCCACGATGGGCGCGAAGGCGAAGACCATCACCAGATCGTTCAGGGCGACCTGCGACAGGGTGAAAGCGGCATGGCCGCGACACAGATGACTCCACACAAAGACCATGGCGGTGCACGGTGCTGCGCCCAGCAGAATAAGACCGGCCATGTAGCTGTCGAGCTGATTGGCGGGGAGCCAGTCGGCAAACAGGATCTTGATGAATAGCCATCCGAACAAGGCCATCGAGAACGGTTTGACGATCCAGTTCACCGCAAGCGTGATGGCGATGCTGGTTTTCTGACTACGCACTTCATGCAGCGAGGCGAAGTCGATTTTCATCAGCATCGGCACGATCATCGCCCAGATCAGCACGCCGACCGGCAGATTGACCTTGGCGATTTCCAGAGCGGCGATTGACTGAATTGAGCCAGGGAACAGTTGCCCCAAGGCCGTGCCCGCGACGATGCACAGCGCCACCCAGGCGGTGAGCCAGCGCTCGAAAAAACCGATGCCACTGTCCTTGGACGAACTCATGCGGGCAGGCTCCCGGCAATGCGGTCCAGTTCGGCCTTGAGCGCGGCGGGCTGTTGCGCCAGCGCGTCGAGGTCTAGCGCGAGGAACTGTTCGATGCAGCCGCGCAGCAAGCGATAGGCGCGCACGAAGGCGGCATCGATTTCGGCGTCGCTGCCCGTGGCATGCGCCGGATCATCCACGCCCCAATGCGCACGAATCGCGGGTGCCAGANNAGCAAGGCCAGGGAGCGCGGATGCACATAACCGGTCGGGCGACTTCCGGCCGACACCGCGCGCCAGCCCGTCGGTGCCAGATGGTTGAAGGTGGCTTCGGCCAGAATCGACCGACACGAATTGCCGGTACACAGAAACAGGATGTTCATCGATGGCGTCACTCGATCAGGGTTGGATGGATGGCTCGGAGGTGTCGCAAGATGGCTCTGCCGCAAGGCCGCATTGCTCGGGCTGACCCGCACAGCACTCGGCGGTCAGGAAGTCACTCAGTGCCCGCAAGCGAACCAGGTCGGCGCGATAGCGCAGAAAGCGCCCCTCCGTTTGCACCGTCAGGAGACCTGCTTGCATCAACGCCTTCAGATGGAACGAAAGTTGGCTGGGCGACAGTGCGATGTGGGCAAGGATCTCGGACACCACCAATCCGTCCGGCGCATGGCGCACCAGCAGGCGCAGCACATCGAGGCGAGCGCGGGAGGACAGCGCCATGAAGGCACGTAGAGCGTGTTCGGTTTCCATGGTTCAACCATACATGAAATGTTGAATTGTTTGATGACAGTTCGAGATGGGACCTGCGCCAGGACGGGGCTGTCATTCCGGACTTGATCCGGAATCCAGCATTGGAGAAGCCGTGACGCAGACGGATCGTCGCGGCTTGAAGCAGCGCCATGGTGAAGCGCTGGATACCGCGTTCGTGGGTATGACGGTAGAACGGGTGAGGTTGGGGTTTGCCCGTCACTCCCGCGCAGGCGGGAGTTCATGGCATGGTCGACTCGCGGGCCGGTTCTGGGTGCGTGCGTTAGCAGACATGACGCGCCAGCGGCAACCCTTGGTTGCAAGAACGGGTATCCGTCTTCACGCCATCCGCAGCAATGC
>DEHW01000202.1:0-848 GCA_002352135.1 Lysobacterales bacterium UBA2790 | reverse complement strand
TTCTTTCCGCAGTTCGTGGTGAACCCGCAGCGCCTGCGTCGCGCCTATCCCGAATGGGTGATGGAGGACGACCAATGGCGCGCCTTCATCTCGACCCAGGACGGTGCGATCGCAGGCAAGAACATCGCCGAGCGCAATGGCTGGAAGATCGGCGACATCATTCCGCTCAACAGTTTCATCTGGACGCGCACGGATGGCTCGCGCCTGTGGGAGTGGCGTCTGGTCGGCATCTTCGATGGGCGCGACCAGGAATGGTCGGAGCGCGCCAACTTGATGTATCTGAACTTTGGGCAGTTCGACGAAGGCCGAGTCGCTGCCGCGCGCGGGTTGGCGGGCGTGTTTGTGGTGCGCGTGAAGGATCCTCAGCAGTCCGAGCAGATCGCGGCGACCATCGATGCCAAGTTCGAGAACTCGTCGGACGAAACCAAGACGCAGAGCGAGCAGGAATTCCAGTTGGGATTCGTGCGCCAGTTGGGCGACATCGGCCTGATCGTCAACTTGATCACGGGTGCGGTGTTTTTCTCGATCCTGTTCCTGACTGGCGTATCGATGTCGCAGGCTGTGCGTGAGCGCATCCCCGAACTGGCGGTGCTCAAGTGCCTGGGTTTCACCGATCACAAGGTGATGTGGCTGGTCCTCGCCGAGTCGTTTGCCTTGTGCGGTTTGGGCGCCTTGCTTGGCATGTTGTTCGCCAGCGTGGTCGCGGGTGCGCTGCCGCCGGACTTCCCATTGCGGACCGACGGTTTCGTCTGGGCGGTGGCGGGTGTCAGTGTGTTGGTGCTCACCTTGGCGGTGGGCTTGCCGCCTGCGCTCACCGCGCGTCGATTGAAGATTGTCGATGCGCTCGC
>DEHW01000163.1:18847-19098 GCA_002352135.1 Lysobacterales bacterium UBA2790 | reverse complement strand
CACTTCTTCGGCAAATAAAGATCCGTAATCGTGCCTTCATACACCTCGGCGGCCATGGCGACGGATTCGCTCAGGGTCGGGTGGGGGTGGATGGTGAGGCCGATGTCGGCGGCTTCGGCGCCCATTTCGATGGCGAGGGCGACTTCGGCGATCAGGTCGCCGGCGTTGGGGCCGACGATGCCGGCACCGATGACCTTGTGGCTGTCTTCATCGAACAGCAGTTTGGTGAAGCCTTCGGTGCGACCGATGCC
>DEHW01000163.1:13775-18830 GCA_002352135.1 Lysobacterales bacterium UBA2790 | reverse complement strand
GCCAGCATCGGCTGGCCGACCAGATCGCCGATGGCGAAGATGTGCGGCACGTTGGTGCGCATCTGACGGTCGACGGCGATGAAGCCGCGCTCACTCACCTGCACGCCCGCTGCATCGGCATTGATCTTGCCGCCGTTGGGGCTGCGTCCCACCGCGACGAGCACGCGGTCATAGAGTTTGGGTTCGGGCGCTTGTTCGCCCTCGAACGTGACTTTCAGACCCTTCTTCTGTGCCTCGACTGCGGTGACCTTGGTCTTCAGATAGATGCCCGCGTAGCGCTTGGCAAGGCGTTGCTGCAGCGGTCGCACCAGATCGGGATCGGCACCCGGCATGAGTTGGTCGGAGAGTTCGACCACGGTCACCTGACTGCCCAGCGCGTCGTACACGCAGGCCATTTCCAGACCGATGATGCCGCCGCCCAGCACCAGCAGTGACTTCGGCACTTCGGCCAGTTCGAGTGCGTCGGTGGAGTCCATCAGGCGTGGGTCGCCCCAGGGCAGGCCGGGCAGTTTCACCGCCTGCGAACCGGCGGCGATGATGGCCTTTTCGAAGCGCACGATCTTCGCGCCCTCGGCGGTCTGCACTTCGATTTCCTGTGCGCTGATGAAACGCCCGACGCCGGTCACGACACGGACCTTACGGGCCTTCGCCATGCCGGCGAGTCCGCCGTTCAACTGCTTCACCACTTTCTGTTTGTAGCCGCGCAGCTTGTCGAGGTCGATCTTGGCGGCGCCGAAGCTGACGCCGATCTCTTCGGCGTGACGGGCCTCGTCAATCACCTTGGCGGCGTGCAACAGTGCTTTGGAGGGGATACAGCCAACGTTGAGGCAGACGCCACCGATATCGGCATAGCGTTCGATCAGGATCACATCCTGGCCCAGGTCGGCGGCACGAAATGCGGCGGTGTAGCCACCGGGACCCGAACCCAGGACGGCGATCTGGCAGGTGAAATCGGCGGCCTTGCCGGAGGCCGAAGCGGCGACTGGCGCGGCGCTTGCTGTGGGAGCGCTCGATGACACGACGGGGGCGGTGGGGGTCGCGGCGACCGGTGCCGGGGCTGCCGCAGCGCTGGCACTGCTGGCGACACGCAGGCGCGCAATGACATCGCCGCTGTTGACCGTATCGCCGACCTTCACCTGCAGGCTCAGCAGTTCGCCATCCTGCGAACTCGGCACTTCCATCGTGGCTTTGTCGGATTCCAGCGTGATCAGACCCTGATCTTTCTTCAGTACATCGCCGACCTTGGCCAGCAGTTCGATGACTGGCACGTTTTTGTCAGCGCCCAGATCCGGCACTTTGATCTCGATTTCGGCACTCACGATGGTTTCCTCGACTGGCAGTTGCAGGCGGCGATTGTAGCGGCTCGGCAGGCACTGTCCCGGCGCAACGGACCAGGCGCTTGCGAGCTGGACGTCCGCCCTTGGTCGACATGCAACCAAATGTTCTTTCGCAGCGCGTCAAAGCCGAAAACGCGCTGCTAGACTCGGAATCCCTTTGCCTTCACGCCCCCGGGTGAGCCGTGTCCAGTCGAGTTGTCGCGCACAAGTTTGGTGGTACCAGCATGGCCGATGCCAGCCGCATTCGAGGCGTGGCCGAGCTGCTGGCGGCCCGTGACGATGGCCTGCAGGTGACCGTGGTGTCGGCGATGTCCGGCGTCACCGATGCCCTGATCAATCTGGTTAATACCGCCAGCCGTTCGGCGGTAGATGCCGAAACCGCGCTGGATGCGCTGGCCGAGCGCCACCGCGCCACCGCCGACGTGTTGCTGGAAATCGCCGCCGCCGACGCGCTGGTCAATCTGGAGCGTGACTGGGACGACCTGCATGCCTTGTTGCGAGCGATCAGTCTGCTCGGTCATCCGGCCAATGATCTGCTCGACTACGTGCAGGGTCTGGGTGAAGTCTGGTCGGCACAATTGCTGGCGGCGCGCATGCGCAAGCAGGGCATGGATGCCGACTGGCTGGATGCGCGCGAGATCCTGCTGGTCAATCATTCGTCGCTGGGCGCGGTGGTCGATTGGGAAGGCTCCCAAGCCCGACTGGCAAACTGGCGTGCGCAACATCCTGCCAAACACATTGTGGTGACCGGGTTCGTGGCGCGCGATGGCAGTGGCCGAATCACCACGCTTGGACGCAATGGCAGCGACTATTCCGGCGCGATCTTTGCGCGCCTTTTTGCTGCGCAGGAACTGCATATCTGGACCGACGTGGACGGCGTGCTGTCGGCCGATCCGCGACTGGTGCCGGAAGCCGTGCTGTTGCCCAGCATGTCCTACGACGAAGCCTTCGAGCTGGCCTATTTCGGTGCCAAGGTGGTGCATCCGCGCACCATGGGTCCGGTGCTGGAAGTCGGCATTCCGGTCTACGTGCGCAACACCTTCAATCCGACTTGTCTGGGCACGCGGATCAGCAAGGAGCGCGACACCGAGGGCGGCCCGGTCAAAGGGCTGACCATCGCCAACGATCTGGCCTTGGTCGAAGTGCAGGGCACCGGCATGATCGGTGTGCCCGGCACCGCCGAGCGCGTGTTTGGCGCGCTGCGTGAGGCCAGTGTGTCGGTGGTGATGATTGCGCAGGCCAGTTCCGAGCATTCGATCTGCTGCGTGGTGAAGGCGGTCGATGCGGAGCGTGCCGGGCAGGTGCTGCATGCCACTTTCGCGCGTGAAATCGATGCCGGATTGCTGCAGGCAGTGCACGTCGGCAAGGGCATTTCCGTGCTGGCGGCAGTGGGCGATGGCATGGCCGGCCACACCGGTGTGGCCTCGCGCATGTTCGCCGAGCTGGCACGCGCCGAAGTGAACGTGCGCGCCATCGCGCAAGGCGGCACCGAGCGCAACATTTCGGTGGCCATCGACGGAAAGGACGCCACGCGCGCCTTGCGTGCGGTGCACGCTGGCTTCTATCTGTCGCCGCAGACTTTGAGCATCGGCGTGATCGGACCGGGCAATGTCGGCGCCGAGTTCATCGATCAACTTGCCCAGGTCGCGCCGCGTCTGTTCGGCAAGTCGAATCTCGACCTGCGCCTGCGTGGCATCGCGGGCTCGCGCAAACAGGTGCTGGATGATCGCGGTATCGACCTGCCGAACTGGCGGGAAAGCTATCAGGCGGCCTCCGATGCGCTGGATCTGACGGGCTTCGCCAAACACATCCGCGCGCCGCATCTGCCGCATGCGGTGATCGTCGATTGCAGTGCTAGCGCCGACGTGGCCGCGCACTATGCCGACTGGTTGGCGCAGGGCATTCATATCGTCACGCCGAACAAGCAGGCGGGCTCGGCACCGCTGGCGCAATACCGCAAGACGCGCGAAGCCGCGCGGCACGGCCACTGGCGTTACGAGGCCACGGTGGGCGCAGGCTTGCCAGTGATTTCCTCGCTGCGCGATCTGCTCGATACCGGCGATGAGGTACGTGCCATCGAGGGGATTTTCTCCGGCACCTTGTCCTACCTGTTCAACGCCTTCGACGGCAGCAAGGCGTTCTCGGAGCTGGTGCTGGATGCGCGCGCGCGCGGCTTCACCGAACCCGATCCACGCGACGATCTGTCTGGGATGGACGTGGCCCGCAAGCTGGTGATTCTGGCGCGCGAAATGGGCCGCGAGATCGAGCTCGGTGATGTCGATCTGCAGGGCCTGGTGCCGCCGTCGCTGCAGGGCGTGGATCAGGCCACCTTCCTTGCGCGTTGCGGCGAGTTCGATTCGCCGATGGCCGAACGTCTGGCGGCGGCCAAATCGCGGGGCAACGTGCTGCGTTTCGTCGCCCGCGTGGACGCCGACAGTGCGACGGTCGGCCTGATCGAACTGCCGAACACGCATGCCTTCGCCCATCTCAAACCGACCGACAACATCATCCAGTTCACCACCGCGCGCTATCACAACAATCCGCTGATCGTGCAGGGACCGGGCGCTGGTCGTGAGGTCACCGCTGCGGGCGTGTTCGCCGACCTGCTGCGCGTGGCGCAAGGTTTGGGAGCGCGTCTGTGAGTCGCGAACGCGCTCGCGCCTTCGCGCCGGCCAGCATCGGCAATGTGGCGGTCGGCTTCGACATTCTCGGGTTGGCCATCGAGGGCGCGGGCGACAGCGTCACGGTGACGCGCTCGGAAACGCCGGGCGTGCGCATTCTTGCCATTCGTGGCAGCGAGCACGCTTTGCCGCTGGAGGCGGAAAACAACACGGCGGGGAAGGCGTTGTTGGCGATGATCGACAGCCTCGGGCTGGACTACGGTTTCGAGGTGGAGATCGACAAGGGGATCGCCTTCGGCTCCGGCATGGGTGGCTCGGCCTCCTCGGCCGTGGCCGCACTGGTCGCTGCCAATGCCTTGCTCGATCGCCCTCTGCGCGCCGAAGGCCTGTATCCGTTCGCGCTGGAAGGTGAGGCCGTCGCCAGTGGCGGCAAGCATGGCGACAACGTCGCGCCGATGCTGCTGGGCGGTCTGGTGTTGGCGGTGGGCGAAGACCCGCCGATTCGCCTCGCGACGCCACCCGGTCTGTGCTCGGTGCTGGTGCATCCGCATTGCGTGCTGGAAACCCGCCGCGCGCGCGCCGCACTGGCAACCCCGTATGTGCTGTCCGAGTTCGTGGCGCAAAGCGGGCATCTGGCGCGTTTTCTGGTGGCCTGTCAGCGCGGTGACATCGACCTGCTGCGGCGTTGCCTGCGCGATGATCTGGTTGAACCACGGCGTGCCGCGCTGGTGCCGGGATTCCAGGAAGTGAAGTCCGCTGCGCTGACCGCTGGTGCGCTGGGCGCGAGCATTTCCGGTGCCGGTCCCAGTGTCTTTGCCTGGTGCTTGAGTACCGCGCACGCGCAAGTCGTCGCGCAGGCAATGCAGGCGGCATTTGCCGAAAACGGTCTGGACAGCGATAGTTTCGTGTCCAGTCTGGATGCGCCGGGGGCGCGCCTGCTGGATTGATGAGTTCTGCCGGGCCGGGCCGTGTGCGGTGCCGACCTTCCCAATCGTTCGGAGCAGTGCGATGCGTTTTGTCAGTACCCGAGGTGGCGGCGCGCCCTTGTCCTTGTCCGCCGCCTTGAGCCTTGGCTTGGCCGCCGATGGTGGCTTGTT
>DEHW01000163.1:0-13637 GCA_002352135.1 Lysobacterales bacterium UBA2790 | reverse complement strand
GATACCGGCGGGGCGGTGGCGGCCGCGTTCCATCAGCGACCCGGTTTCCGTGTCGTGGTGCTGTATCCCGATGGCCGGGTGTCGCCGCGCCAGGCGCATCAACTGGCCTGCTTCGGCGACAACATCCGCACCTTCCGCGTGGACGGCAGCTTCGACGACTGTCAGCGCATGGTCAAAGCGGCCTTCGCCAATGCCGATCTGCGGGCCGCCGTGCCCTTGTCGTCGGCCAACAGCATCAGCCTCGGGCGCCTGCTGCCGCAAATGAGCTACTACGCACAGAGCGCGCTGGCTCACCATGCGCGCACCGGCACAGCCGCCAACTACGTCATCCCCACCGGCAATCTTGGCAATGCGCTGGCCTGTTTGTGGGCACGTCGTCTGGGACTGCCCATTGGCGAGGTGCAATTGGCGACCAATGCCAATCGCGTTTTGCCGGATTTCCTCGCCAGCGGTCGCTATGTCCCGCAGGCGTCGGTATCGACCCTGGCGAACGCCATGGATGTCGGCGCACCGAGCAATCTCGAACGCCTGACCCATTGGCTGCCCGGCATTGATGATCTGCGTCAGGCCGTCACTGCCCACGCGGTGGCCGATGAGCGTTTGAGCACCGTCATGCAGCAGGCGGAGTCGCGCTGGGGACATGTGGTGTGCCCGCATACCGCGGCGGCGCTGGCGGTGATCGAAGATCTGCGCGCAGCCGGTGATACGCGGCATTGGATCGCGGTGGCGACTGCACATCCGGCCAAGTTCGACAGCGTGGTAGAACCCCGTGTGGGTCACGCGGTACCGGTTCCGCCGGCATTGGCCGCATTGTTGGCGCGACCCGCGCAGGCCGATGCCTTGTCCGCCAGTGATGAAGCCCTATTCGAGGTGTTGCTGAGCGCCCATCAGGCATGACCCGCGAGCAGTTCATCCAACGTCTGCGCGAGCTCAACTGGCAGCAATGGTTTGACGCCAACACCTTGCGCGACGGCGCGCCACTGGCCGGTGCGCTGGAGGGGCTCAACTTCTTCGATTACGGCAAGGGCGGCCTGCTGGCCGCGCGTTTGCCGATCGGTCGGCAGTTGGGCGCGACCGGTGTCAGCATGGTCGAAACGGTGCCGGGCAAGCCACAGGTTCGCTGGGTGTGCGAATGTCGCCAGCAACGCTGTCTGCATGCCGCCGCACTGTTGCTGGCAGTGACCGACACCAAGCCAGAAACCGTCATGGCCCCGTGGGACCGCTGGGTGGACCGCATCCAGACCGAGCCCAAGCCGGTGGTCGAAAAATCCGCCGACAGCAGCAACGAACCACGCCATCTGTTGCTGATCCTACGCTACGAGCAAGGCAATCCCGGCGCGCTGCGGGTGCAGCCGTGCTGGGCGAAGATTGGCAAGCGCGGTGGTTTCGCCCATCCGCAGGCGATTGATCTGTTGCATCCCGGTGGCCCGCGTCCGGCGCCGCCAGGCGGCTGGAGTGACCTGCAGATCGAGCGACTGGCCGCCTTGGGTTTGGGCGCGGTCGATCCCCATCGCGTGACCTATGTTTCCTCCGCTGAACGCGGCTTTCTGCCCATCCAGAGTGCGCATCAAGTCCGCGCGCTGGAAGCGCTGGCGCAGGAGTGGCCGGTGAGCTTCGAGCGCGCTTCCGGGCCTGGCTTGCGTCTGGGCAATCCGCGCGCATTGCAACTGCAGTGGCATGACGAAGCCGATGGCAGTCAGCGCCTCGCCTGTCAGGTTCAGGATGCGCCACAAGCATTGATCGCCGAGGCGGGTGGCCTCTGGTATGTCGACGTCGCGCGCGGTGAATGGGGGCGGTTGGAAGCCGATGCCCGCATCCCGGAGTGGGTGGCACGCGCACCGACGCTGATGCCCGAGCACGTCGAACAGATGGATACCCGCCTGCAGAAGCTCACCCGACTGAATCTGCCCGCGCCCAATCCACGACGTGCCGTGCAGCACATCGACGCCACACCGAGGCCGATACTGCGCCTGCGTGAGCTCTCGCCGTACAGCCGCGTGCGTGGTCGCACCATCGCGGTAGCCAGTCTGCAGTTCGACTACCAGGGCGTGCGTCTTGCGGGCAGCGGCTCCGCTGCCGAACGCCGCTTCATTGACGGTGAGGTCTACGAAATCCAGCGCAATCGTGGCGCTGAACTGGGTGCACTGGAACGCCTTGCCGAACTGGGCTTGCAGGCCTGTGAGGAAGCGCTCGACTACTACCTGCTGCATGAAGCCGCGCTGGGTGTTGACGACTTCGTGCTGCCACGTGGTCGGCAGGGCATCGCCAATCCCGAGCAGTTCCAACCGCTGATCCCACGCTTGCAGAACGCCGGTTTCGAGCTGGAGTACGACGCGAAATATCCCGCCCAGGTGCTGGAAGCGCCCGAACACTGGCTGGCCGAAGTGGATGCCGATGCCGGTGGCGACTGGTTCAACGTGAGCTTGGGTGTCGAGATCAATGGCGAGCGCATCGACCTGATGCCGGTGCTGCGCGCCGCCATTGCCGATCCCGAATTTCCTCGCCATCCCGGCCCGCGCGAAGCAGACAACGCGAGTTACCTTGCCGTGCTCGACGACAGTCGTCGCATCCGGCTTCCACTCAAGCGACTGCGTGCCCTGCTCGAACCCCTGCTTGAATGGCTGGACGCATCGCAGGTGGGCGAAGGCCTGCGCCTGAAGCGCGCGCACAGCGGCGTCTTGGATGAACTGGGTCAGGCCAGTCTGATCTGGCGCGGTGCCGAGCCCCTGCAACGCCAACTCGCACAACTGCGTGAGCGACGCGTCCGCGTCGATCCGCCAGACGGCTTTCAGGCCGAACTGCGCCCCTATCAACGCGACGGCTTGGACTGGCTCGGATTTCTCGCTGCCGCAAAGCTCGGCGGTATCCTCGCCGACGACATGGGGCTTGGGAAAACCGTTCAGGTACTGGCGCATGTGCTGGCCGAAAAGCAGGCCGGACGGCTGGCTGATCCGGCCCTGGTGGTCGCGCCGACCAGCCTCGTGCCGAACTGGCGCAACGAAGCGCGGCGCTTTGCGCCAGATCTGCGCGTGCTCGTTCTGCATGGCAGTGGCCGCGATGTGCATTTCGAACGCATGGCCGAGCACGATCTGGTCATCACCAGCTACCCACTACTGCCACGAGATCGCGAGCTGCTGATTGCGCAACCTTTTGGTCTGCTGATTCTCGATGAAGCGCAGACCATCAAGAACGCCCGAACGCAGGCCGCGCGCGTTGTGCGCGAGCTGAACGTGCCGCGTCGCCTCGCGATGACCGGCACGCCACTGGAAAACCATCTTGGCGAACTGTGGGCGCAGATGGATGCCGTGGAGCCCGGCGTGTTGGGCAGCGAACGACAGTTCAACCGCCTGTATCGAAACCCCATCGAAAAGCATCAGGACAGCGACCGTCAGCAGCGTCTCAATCGGCGTATCGCGCCGCTGATGCTGCGCCGTCGCAAGCAGGACGTGCTGTTCGATCTGCCACCCAAGACCGTGATCCTGCGCGAAGTGGAACTCGAAGGCCGCCAGCGCGAACTCTACGAAACCCTGCGTCTGGCCCAGCACGAACGCGTGCGCGAAGCGATCGCCGAGCGCGGCCTCGCGCAAAGCGGCATCGTGGTGCTGGATGCCTTGCTGAAACTGCGCCAAGTCTGCTGCGACCCGCGGCTGGTCAAGCTCGAACACGCCCGCCAAGTCGATGGCTCCGCCAAACTCGAACTACTGCTAGACCTGCTCGACAACCTCGTCGAAGAAGGCCGTCGCGTACTGGTGTTCTCGCAGTTCGCCGAAATGCTGGCACTGATCGATAAAGCCGTGCGCGAACGCGGCCATGCACCGCTGATGCTCACCGGCCAGACCAAGGAGCGCGCCCCGCTGGTCGAACGCTTCCAGGCCGGTGAAGTACCGATCTTCCTGATCAGCCTGAAAGCCGGTGGCGTGGGCCTCAACCTCACCGCGGCCGACACCGTCATCCACTATGACCCGTGGTGGAACCCCGCCGTGGAAAACCAGGCCACCGACCGCAGCCACCGCATCGGCCAGGACAAACCCGTCTTCGTCTACAAACTGCTCTGCAGCGGCACCGTCGAAGAAAAGATCCAAGCCATGCAAGCCCGCAAAGCCGACCTCGCCGCCGCCGTACTGGATGGCGGCAGCAGCACGCAGGTCAAATTCGGCGAAGACGATCTGGCGGAATTGTTTGCGCCGTTGATGTGAAATGCCGCGATCAATGCACCGGATTGGCACGGCGCATCAGCGAGCCGAACGTTGGTCCCTCTCCACTCGCGGGAGAGGGGCAACCGCGTCGAAATGCAATGTTCGACCGCTCTCACGCAAGGAGAGAGGGCGTTAGGCGCATCGCGCTAATCAGATAATCGCTCGACCCAGTTCTCATCACTGTCTCCAATGCTGAGACTGAGCCGTGTATATAGTCCGGCCATGGACGGCGAATTCAATGTGTTTCCCTATTGGGGAAAAGCAGATGCCAAACGGCCAGAAGGCCAGAACTGGCATCCCCTGATCTATCACATGTTGGATGTGGCGGCAGTGGCGAGCGTTTGGTGGGATACGTGCCCAGCGTTGCGCGGGCGTTTCATGGCCGCGTTTCCGGATGCGCCGGAAAGCCACCTGCGCGCCTGGGTGCTGTTTTTCATTGCGCTGCACGATCTCGGCAAGGCAGATATCCGCTTTCAGCTCAAGGCACCGGAGGCGCTGGCGGCGGCGTGGCGAATGGTGGAAGAAGACGTTGACCACGTTCTTCGCGTACAAGAAATCAGTACCTTTGACCACGGGTGCGCCGGGTTTGCATATGCAGGCCTGGAATATCAGGCTTGGGTCGGGACACTCGACGACGAAATCGAACTACCAATCTGGACATGTTGGCAACGCTGGATAGCTGCGGTAACAGGGCATCACGGTGACTTCCCGAGCAAAGAAGGCTTTCGGGTATTAGAAAAAGATACCGACGTGTTGGGTGAGCTGATCGACCACGACCGCAATGTCCGTCACGCGCTGGTCGTCGCGCTTGAGTCCTTGTTTCTCCAGCCTGTCGGCCTCAGCCTGCAAGACCTGCCGCCATCGTGTTCGCTCGCAGCCCGTGCATTACTCGCTGGCTTCTGCGCCAGTTGTGACTGGCTGGGTTCGAATACCGACGAATTCAAGTACCGCGCCCCCAGTCAGGCGCTACCTGAATATCTACGCGAGCGGCGCGGACACATCGAAACCCGCCGCATGCTGGAACGCTATGGCCTGCTTGCGGTAGCGAATGACTATGGCGGTCTACGTCTGCTACTTGGCGATACCGAAGTACCGCGCGGCGTACAGACCTTGGTCGATACCTTGCCGACAAAGCCAGGACTGACGCTAATTGAAGCGCCGACTGGCAGCGGCAAGACCGAGGCTGCACTTGCCTACGCTTGGCGTCTATTGGCGACGGGCGAAGCTGACAGCATCGTCTTCGCCCTGCCAACGCAGGCCACGGCCAATGCCATGTTGAAACGGGTGGAAATCTTTGCCGCCAAGGTCTACGGTGAATCGAACGTGGTGCTTGCGCATGGCAAGCGTGAGTTCAACAGCGGCTTTCAGCAGCTCGTTGAGCGGGGTCAGCGGCGGACCCGGCAAGGTGACGAAGAAGCCAGTGTGCAATGTGCAGCCTGGCTCGCCAGCAGCAGAAAACGCGTATTCCTCGGGCAAATTGGCGTCTGCACCGTCGACCAGGTATTGCTCTCGGTGTTGCCCGTCCGCCACAAGTTTGTGCGTGGATTCGGGCTCAACAAGTCGGTGCTGATCGTCGATGAAGTTCACGCCTACGACGCCTATATGTACGGCCTGCTCGGCGAGGTGCTGAAAAGCCAGCGCGCCTGCGGCGGCAGCGCCATCCTGCTCTCGGCAACGCTCTCCACGCCGCTGCGCGACAAGCTGCTGGCGGCGTGGGGTTCGCACGCGACGCGTGAGGGCGACGCCCCCTATCCCGCGCTCTGGCATGCCACCGGCGACGCCACCGCACCGCTGACCGTGGCCGACGAACACCGGCCAGCGCGCCACGAAGTCGGCATCGAATGCCTGCGACGGGTTGGCGCTTACCCGGACGGGGAACTGCTGGCGCGCATCGTCGCCGCAGGCAGGAGCGGTGCGCTTGTCGCCATCGTCGTTAATCTCGTCGACGACGCGCAGCGGCTGGCGCGTGCCTTGCGCGAACTCACCCGCGACTGCCCCGAAATTGCGGTGGATCTGTTCCATGCCCGCTATCGTTTCTCCGACCGGCAAGACAAAGAAGCCGCCGCGCTCAAACACTACGGACGCGAAGCCCCGCGCACGTCAGGACGGATTCTGGTCGCCACCCAAGTCGTCGAACAAAGCCTCGACCTCGATTTCGACTGGCTGATTACCCAGATTTGTCCGGTCGATCTGCTGTTCCAGCGTCTCGGGCGGCTGCACCGCCATAAACGCGACCAGCGCCCGCCCGGCTTCGAAACACCGCGTTGCACCGTGCTGACCGTCGAGCGCGACGACTACGGCGTGTTCGAACTGATCTACGGCAACGCCCGCGTGCTGTGGCGCACCGAACAACTGCTCACAGCTGCCGAAGCCGAGTGCCTCGTCTTCCCCAATGCCTACCGCGACTGGATCGAGCAGGTTTACCAGCGCGACGACTGGCCGACCGAACCAGAGAAGGTCGCCACAGCCCACGACGTGTTCAGTAGCCTGCAACTGCGTCGGGAGAAGGAAGCTCAACGGTTCACCACAATGACCGTCACAGACTTCCGAGACAAGGAGGGCGTTACTTTGAGTGGGTTAACCCGCGACGGCGAAATGAGTCTCGCCGTGCTGCCGCTGACCGCCGACGGATGCCTGATCGACGGGCAACGCATCGACGCAATTTCCGAGCGCGAGCTGGCTGAAGCGCTCAATCTGGATACCGTTCCTGCGCCAGCCAGTTGGGTCAAGGTGCTCCACGATTGCCGCATGGAAACCGAAGGCCCGCTCGCCGGGGTGCGACAACTGGTCGTATCGGAAGCCGCGCCAGGCGTCTGGCTTAGCCAGGACAAGCGCTTTACCTATTCACAAGATTTCGGTCTGGAGAAAGCCCGCCATGAATCTGCTTGAAGCCCCGTGGATTCCCGTCCGTGCCGACCACGGTGCGGGGGCGTTCCAGCTACTGACGTACCGCGCGCTGTTGTGCGAGGCCGGACAGCGCTGGCAGATCAGCCTGCCGCGCGACGATCTGGAACTCGCCTGCCTGCAATTGCTGGTGTGCATGACGCAGGTGATGTTTCTGCCAGAGGACGATCCCGCGTTGCGGCGACGACTTGCCCAGCCGCTCACGCCAGCCGAATTCGATGCAGGCATTGCGCCGTTCGCCGACTGGTTCGATCTCGACCATCCCACGCAGCCCTTCATGCAGACGCGGGGTGTAAAGGCTGCCGAGGTCACACCGATTCAGAAGCTGCTTATCGGCCTGCCGGAAGGCAACAACCACGCGTTCTTCAACGAGGCGGGCGAAGTCACTCAGCTCAGCGGACCGGTTGCGGCGATTGCCCTGTTCAATCAGGCCAGCAACTGCCCCAGTTTTGGCGGCGGATTCAAGGGCAGTCTGCGCGGCGGTGCGCCGATTGCCACACTGGTGTTCGATGAAGACTTGCGTTGCATGGTCTGGCGCAATGTGTTGACGCGCCCGCGCGTGGCGGAACGGCAAATCGACGCGCCCGGCCCCGCACTGGATCATCCGACGTGGGTATCGCCCATCGCCGAAAAGTCGACGATCCACTGGAACCAGATCGGCCTGATGCGCGGCTTGTTCTGGCAGCCCGCGCACGTCGAGCTGCTCAAGTCCGAACAAGCCCGGCCCTGTGACGTGCTGGGCGGCGAAGCGACGGCGGGCTACAGCGGGTTTCTCAAGGAAAAGTTCAATTTCACGATCGAGGGCGTGTGGCCGCACCCGCACGGCGCAATGAACATGACGCTGAAAAAAGGCGTGCTTGAGCAACGCTTCGCCAGTTTCACCACCACCGCACCGGCGTGGACGCAACTGAGTGAATTCGTCATTCCGCGCGGGGTGAACGACAAGGACGCCAAAGAGGGCTCGACGCCCGCTGGGCCGATCAGCCAGTTTCACCACACGACCATCGACGAGAAATTGAACCTTCTCGTTGGCGGTTACCGCACGAATCAAGCTTCAGTGCTCGAACGTCGACACGAATTGATCGCGCTTGCACCGGGATGGGGCGCGGAAAAGCGTTTATCCACGCTCGTAGAAATCGGGAAGGACGCCAAGAAAGCCCTGCGCGGCAAGCTCTACTTCGCCGTACAGGGCAACAAGGACAAGGGACTGAAAGGCTTGGGTGCGGCAGTACACGAAACCGCCGAAAAGCTCTTCTACGCCCGCACCGAAAGCCTCATTCACCAGACTTTTTCCAGCGCCGCGACGTTCAAGGAGTGGGGCGAAGCACGACGGGTCTATGCGCGGAAAATCGCCGATCACTGCCGCGCCATTTTTGAAGAATTGACCGATCCCTACGCACTGAAACCCGAGTTGATCCCGGTAATTGCCTGGTCGCGCCGCGCGCTCAACATCGATCTGAAAAAACTGACGGAGGAAATCGCATGAGTGCCGAACTGCCGGATTTTGTCGCGCTGCGGGCGCGCTATGAGAGCGAGGCGTTTTCGAATGGCGCGCGCGCCGAACTACGGCGCTTGCCGGATATGGAGTCGGTCGCGCTGTGTCCGGCGCTGTATCGCCTGTTTCCCGGCCAGAGGCCGGGCGACCACCATCGGCAAGTCGCGTTTCTGTTGCCGTGCTGCAAGCACGACGCCAAGGCTAGCTCACTCGGTGCGCAACTCGCCAAGGGAAAGGTCAGCGAAGCGCGCGTGTTGCAGGTTGCGCGCGCGCAGTCGCCGCTGGATCTGATTCAACTGCGTCGCTTGTTGGCGCATATCGAGCCCGCCGTGAACTGGGCGGAGTTTGGTAGAGCACTCTGGTTCTGGAATCCACTAAGCAAGCGTCAGCTCGTCGAAGACTACTACCTCGCCCAATTCAGCCCCGCCAAAGGAGACAAGTGATGTCCGCCAAGAATTTCATCAATTTCCACGTCCTGATTTCGCACAGCCCGTCGTGCCTGAACCGCGATGACATGAACATGCAAAAGTCGGCGGTGTTCGGTGGCGTCAACCGGGTGCGCGTGTCGAGTCAGTCGCTCAAGCGCGCTATGCGCACCAGCACCTACTACGCGCAGAAACTGGGTGAGCCATCGGTACGCACGAGAGACTTGCCCCGACTGCAGGTGCGCTATACCGAGGCGCTGAAGGATCGCTATGACGCCGCGCGCGTGGCGCAGGCGCTGCAATGGATGTCAGGCAAAGAAGGCATTGCCGACGGCACGGGCAGCGATGCGGTAGCCCCGTGGGCACTCGAAGAAGTCGCCCATTTCTGTGAGTTGTTGGGGGAAGAAGGGCAAGACCCGAAGAAGCTCGAAAAGCAGATCGAGAAGGACGCCAAGCCCTTTCGCGCCGCGATGGCACAGGCTGTCGACATTGCCTTGTCCGGACGCATGGCGACCAGTGGGTTGATGAGCAATTTGTCAGTCGATGGTGCCATGGCCATCGCCCACGCCATCACCACGCATGCGGTCGAGCCGCAGGACGTGGACTGGTTTACTGCTGTCGACGACCTGACCATTGACGCCGGTGAAACGGGCGCGGCCCATCTCGATACCCAGCAATTTTCGTCCGGGGTGTTCTACCGCTACGCCAGCCTCAACCTCAAACAGTTGCAGGTGAACCTGGGCCTGATCGCCGACATGAAGAGCGCGGAAACCGCCGAGTCGCGGACGCAGGCGCTGGGTGTCGCGCGCCATCTGCTGCACTTGCTGGCGACCGTGGTGCCGTCTGCCAAGCAACAGTCGTTTGCCGCGCACAATCTGGCCGATTTTGTGGTGGTGAGTTTTGCTGACCAACCGATCTCGCTTGCCAACGCATTCGAAGAGCCGATCAAGCGTGACCGTAACGGCGGTTTCCTGAAGCCTTCGATCAGCGCATTGACAGACTATTGGTCGCGCATCCATGCCGCCTATGGTCTTGACGAATCCGCACGCGCATTCGCGGTGCAGGGCGATGTGGATCTACAGGGCAAAGCTGCCGCCACATTGGCCGAGCTGGAGGATTGGGTTCTCCATGGCGGGCGGGGCTAAACCCATGCCGCGCTATTTGATCCTTCGGTTGGATGGTCCGATGCAGGCGTGGGGAACGCATACCTTCGAGGACTTTCGGCCTTCCAATCTGTATCCCACGCGTAGCGGTTTGCTGGGCTTGCTTGCGGCCTGCCTCGGTATCGAGCGCAGCGACCATGCCGGACAGGCAGCACTGGCGGCCAGTGTGGAATTCAGCGTGCGCGTCGATTCTGCCGTCACACGCCCAGAGAAAGAGGCAATGGCCTGCAAGGCACATATCAAAATTGATGACTACCACACGGTTATGGACGCACGTCGAGTGAGTCGTGCCCCCAAGAAAGGGGAAACGATTCAAAGTTGGCGCCAATACCTGTATGACGCCGCCTTCACCGTGACGGTCGGCGCAAAGCCCGACGCGGCGTTCACGCTCGACACGATCGCCGCCGCGCTGCGCCGCCCGCTGTACACGCCGACGCTGGGTCGACGCAGTTGTCCGCCCGCACGACCGGTATTCGACGGCGAAGTCGAAGCCGAAAACGCCGTCGTCGCCTTGCAAAGAGCCAGTGGTAACGGTGAGTTGATCTACAGCGAGGCCGAGACATCCAGCCAGCCCGTGCGTTTGCGTGATGTGCCCTTGCACGGCAGCAAGCGCCAGTTCGGCACACGGTTGGTCTACCTGCACAAGAACAAGGAAGCGCCATGTTCATAAGTCGCGTAGAGATTCCTTGGGATGCTGTGCGCAATCCCTACGATATGCACCGGCAGTTGTGGCGGTTGTTTCCCGGCGAGGAGCGAGAACCGCGTCAGCACGGTGACCAGGAACGCCAAGGCTTTCTGTTTCGCATCGAAGACCACAGCGTGGGGCGTCCAGTTCGCGTGCTGCTGCAGTCGCGTCGCTCCCCGGTGCGAGCCGATGGGATGCTGTTGCACGGCAGTCGCGAGATTCATCCCGTGCCAAGCCTCGGGCAGCGATTGGCCTTTCTACTCACCGCCAATCCGGTCAAGACGATCACTGACGCCGAGCGCGGTAACAAGCCCGGAAAACAATCGGAAAAGTGCCGCGTTCCGCTCATCAAGGAAGCGGATCAGCGCGACTGGCTGGCGCGTAAATTGGGGGCGGCGGCGACGTTGGAGAGTGCCGACATCCTGCCGCACGCGCCACTGTATTTCCGCAAAGGCAAGCGTGCGGGCAAGTTGGTGACTTGCACGTTCGAGGGTCAGCTCCGCGTCAATGACCCCGAAAGGCTGCGCTCCCTGCTTGAAAACGGTGTCGGTCACGCCAAAGCCTTCGGCTGTGGCCTGTTGCTGGTGCGACGGCTCCCAACTGACATCGCGCACGCCTAACCGCGCTGCGAATGCGAGCAATATCGGAGGGTCGGCCATGCAAACTGTCCCCACTCGTGACCTGCGCGACCGCAACGGCGATCTGGTGCGCGATGCCAAGGCGGGCAAGTTGTCGCTGGTTACCAAGCACGGATGTCCATCGCCCCATCGCCAAGAAGAAACAGTCCAACCCCCGGATTGCTGCCGGTATTGGCAGACGCGCGCTTTTGCTCGCATCAACCCCATCTTCTACACTGCATCGCCTATGCAATGCGTGGAGGCCTGCCATGAAAAATGCCACCTTGCCGCCCCTGCGCGTGGATAGCGCCCTTCGGGCCGCTGCTGAATCGGTCTTGCGCGAGGGGGAAACGCTGTCCAGCTTTGTGCTGGAGGCGGTTCGTCTGAACATCGAACGCCGGGAAACCCAGCGCGAGTTCATCGCGCGGGGCTTGCACGCCCGAGAGGAGGCCAAGACGGCGTCGGATTACGTCAGCGCGGATGAGATGCTTGCCCGGCTGGATGCCATTCTCGCCCAGACGCGCGACAGGGCCGCAGGCGCTTGAACTACCGTGTCAGGCTGACGCCGACAGCCGCCGACGATTTGCAGCGTCTGTTCGCCTTTCTGGCCGAGCACGACGTCTTGGTGGCAGAGCGTGCCCGGCATGCCATCGAGCAGGCGTTCATGTTCCTGCGTGTGTTTCCCTTTGCCTGTCGCAAGGCTTCGCCCGAGTACCCGTTTTTGCGTGAGATGCTGATCGAATTCGGTAGCGCGGGTTATGTCGCCCTGTACGAAATCGAAACTGGCGATACCGTGACGATTCTCGCTGTGCGCCATCAACGCGAGGACGATTTTCACTGATGACCGACCTCCTTCCTCCGCTCAAACCGATCCCACTCAAAGAACGCCTGTCGATCCTGTACGTCGAGTACGGGCATCTGGATGTGTTGGACGGTGCCTTTGTGGTCGTCGACAAAACCGGCGTGCGCACGCACGTTCCGATTGGCGGCGTCGCGTGCCTGATGTTGGAGCCGGGCACACGCGTTTCCCACGCCGCCTGTGCGCTGGCCGCGCGCGTAGGCACCTTGTTGGTGTGGATCGGCGAGGCGGGCGTTCGACTGTATTCCGCCGGACAGCCGGGCGGCGCGCGCTCGGACAAGCTGCTCTATCAAGCGCGTCTTGCCCTGGACGACGCGTTGCGTCTAAAAGTGGTGCGGCGCATGTATGCCCTGCGATTTGGCGAGGAGCCACCGCAGCGCCGGTCGGTTGAACAACTACGCGGGATCGAAGGCGCGCGCGTGCGCGAAACCTACAAGCGTTTGGCGGCGCGCTATGGCGTCACCTGGAAAGCGCGCAACTACGACACCCAGGACTGGGACAAAGGCGACCTGCCCAACCGTTGTCTTTCTGCTGCTACCGCCTGTCTGTATGGCGTGACCGAAGCCGCCGTACTCGCCGCCGGCTATGCGCCTGCGATTGGCTTCATCCACACCGGCAAACCGCTCTCCTTCGTCTACGACGTGGCCGATGTCTACAAGTTCGACACCGTCGTTCCGGTGGCATTCCGGATTGCCGCCAAACACCCGACCCATCCCGAACAAGCGGTGCGGCTTGCCTGTCGCGATGTGTTTCGCGAAACCCGCCTGTTGGAACGCATCATTCCCGGCATCGAACACATGCTCGCCGCTGGCGAGATCACCCCACCCGTGGCCTCGGACGAGCAGGTGGGTCCGGCCATTCCCAACCCCGAGAGCATTGGCGATGCTGGTCATCGTGCTTGAGAACGCCCCGCCGCGCCTGCGCGGACGCCTCGCGATCTGGCTGCTGGAAATCCGTGCGGGCGTCTACGTGGGCAGCTACTCGCACAAACTTCGCGAGCACATCTGGGAGCACGTCAACGCAGGCATCGGCGAAGGCAATGCTGTCATGGCCTGGCCCGCGAAAAACGAAGCCGGTTTCGACTTCGAAACCCTCGGCAACAATCGGCGAGTACCGGTCGAAATGGACGGCGTGAAACTCGTCAGCTTCCTCGCACCGGAGGCGAAAAATGCTCTTTGACAACAGACCAGAGACCGCCAAGATGACAGGCGAAAATTCGGTAGAATTTCAAAGCCGGATTTTTGGTTGGTAAATCAAAAAGATGGAAGAAGTGCGTTCCCCGCACACGCGGGG
>DEHW01000243.1:2363-3221 GCA_002352135.1 Lysobacterales bacterium UBA2790 | reverse complement strand
ATAGAGCTGATAATGCTCATCGCGAAAGCCGAGCGGCCGCTCGTGTGCCTGCAGACCGGCGTGCATTCTGATGCTTCGGCGCTGGCTACGGTTCGCCTGGAAGCACTCGACCGGCAGCCGCACGGGAACGCAGGCGTGACAGTCGTCGCACTTCGGCCGGTAGGTGANNTCGCCATAGACCTCGGTGTTGATCAGATGGCTTGGCGCGGCAACCTGCGAGCGCGCCCGCTCGCCCGGCAGGTAACTGCAGGTATAGGGCGCCGTGGCATAGAACTGTAACAGCGAAAAGGGCAACTCCGAATCGTTGATTCGAGACACGATCTTAAGTCCAGGCTTGGCTGGCGCCGTCGGCCGGCCATCGACCAGGTTGCCAGGCCTGCGCCACCAGCGCCCGCAAGCGGGTCATGAAAACAGAACGCGGTATCTCGCACGCCCCGAGAGAGGCAAGATGCGCCGTGTTCATCTGACAATCTATCATGCCGAATCCCTCTTGTTCAAGGAAACGGGCGAGATGCGCCGCAGCAACCTTGGAGGCATCGGTGACCTGCGCGAACATGGACTCTCCATAGAACATGCGGCCAATCGCCAGGCCGTACAGGCCCCCCACAAGCTTTCCTGCCATCCAGGTCTCCACCGAATGGGCGACTCCGAGCTGGAAGAGTTGCCAGTAGGCATGCTGCATTTCAGTGGTGATCCAGGTACCGTTCTGACCGGCACGCGGCACCTCGGCGCAGGCGCGGATCACGGCTGGAAAATCGCTATCCAGCTTCACTTCGAAGCGACCCGAACGCAAGCTGCGGCGAAGTGAACGCGAGATTCGGAATTCGCCCGGAAAGAGCACCATGCGCGGGTCCGGAC
>DEHW01000243.1:376-2229 GCA_002352135.1 Lysobacterales bacterium UBA2790 | reverse complement strand
TCGACGCCGCTGGCCAGGCGCAAAGTGTAGAGAATTTCGGCTCCCCGAAAGGCCTTGTACCGAACTTCCGCCTGCAGCTCGCTCAGGTCGTCGTGGATGATGTCGTCCGGACGCAGCAGGACTTCGACGCCACAACCCTGACCACAGGCATCGCATCCCTGGCTGCATTCGAGTGGCAGTCGTGACTGGAGGACGCCCAGTTCGACTTCGACCCTGCGCTCGTCGATCACTCTGCCGTGCAGGAAAACACCCTGGCCAACGAAGTCGGCGACAAAACGGTTCGCTGGCTGGTGGTACAAGCGATAAGGCGTATCCCACTGCTGAATGGTTCCCTCGGCCATGACGCCGATCTCATCCGCCATGGCGAAGGCTTCATGCTGGTCATGGGTAACCAGTACCGCGGTGATGTTCTGGTTCTTGAGGATTTCACGTACTTCGAGCGACAGGCGCTCGCGCAAGTCGACGTCCAGATTCGAGAACGGTTCGTCAAGCAGGATCAGTTGTGGGCGCGGAGCCAGTGCGCGCGCCAGTGCGACACGCTGTTGCTGGCCGCCCGAGAGTTCATGCGGATAATGGCTACCCTGGCCATTCAGGCCGACAGTGGCCAGCAATTCGGCCACCCGGCGCCGACGCTGGCCACCATCGAGACCGGTCAGGCCGAAGCCGACGTTGGCCGCAACCGTCAGGTGCGGGAAAAGCGCGTAGTCCTGAAAAACCATGCCGATTTGCCGTTGCTCCGGCGGCAGCTTGTATGCGGGGCTGCTGACGCGGCGACCCTGCACGCGAATCTCGCCAGCGGCAATGTCCTCAAAGCCGGCGATACAGCGCAACAGCGTGGTCTTGCCGCAACCCGACGGTCCCAGCAGGCAGGCAATGTTGCCAGTTTCGACGCAAAAGTTCACGCCATTGACGACGGTATGCGATCCGTAACGCTGCACGATGCCAGTCAGTTCGAGATGTGCCATCAGGGTTTGCTCGCCAAGGAGTGCCGGTTAATGCAAAAGTCACGTCAGCGACTCATCAATCTCCCTCGCCCGCCAGCGGGGTCGGGGGGTGGGAAACAGCATGACTGCCATAATCGTGGGGGTACGGAAGCCGGTCATGACCGTCATGGATCATCGATTTTCGGTTGTTACATCTAGGAAAAGGCGACTTGTCAATTATAATTCTCATTNNGCCGCGCCTCAATCCCCTGCTCGTCGTTTCTGCTGTCGTCGCGGCCCTGGTCGGACTGCCGGTGGCGAGCGTTCTGACCAACATCCTGAGCGGCGGCACCAATGCCATCTGGTCACATCTGGCAGCGACGGTGCTACCGGACTATGTGGCCAATACCCTGGTGCTGTGCTTTGCTGTCGCCCTCGGGGTCGTCGTCGTCGGGGTAGCCACAGCCTGGCTGATCGTTATGCATGATTTTCCTGGGCGGCGTGTCTTCGAGTGGGCTCTGGTGCTGCCGATGGCCATGCCGGCTTATGTGCTGGCTTATGTGTATACCGACTTCCTGCAGTTTGTCGGCCCGCTGCAGAGCTTCCTGCGCCAACTCTTCGGGTGGAGCAAGGCGGACTACTGGTTTCCCGAGGTGCGCAGCCTTGCTGGCGCGGTCACCATGTTTATCTTTGTTCTCTACCCGTATGTCTATCTGCTCACGCGAACAGCTTTCGCCGAGCGCGCCGGCGGTATGCTCGAGGCCTCGCGCAGCCTCGGTTTGGGGCCTTGGCGCAGCTTCTTCCGGCTGTCCTTGCCACTGGCCAGACCGGCCGTAGCTGCGGGTACGACCCTGGCGCTGATGGAAACCCTTGCCGACTATGGCACGGTTTCCTACTTCGGCGTTCAGACCTTCACTACCGGCATCTACC
>DEHW01000243.1:0-179 GCA_002352135.1 Lysobacterales bacterium UBA2790 | reverse complement strand
CTGTCAAACGGGCGGCTGGCACCAGCACTCAATCGCCTGGTTAGCCTGGGCTACGCGGTACCCGGCTCAGTGATCGCCGTGGGCGTACTGATTCCGGTGACACGTCTTGACCACTGGCTAGCCGGGCAATGGCAGAGCTGGTTTGGCGACAACCCGGGACTGCTGATCACCGGTGGCAT
>DEHW01000227.1:256-9001 GCA_002352135.1 Lysobacterales bacterium UBA2790 | reverse complement strand
CAGGCAGTCGGCGATTTTTTGTTGTTCTTCGGGCGTCGAAACTGGCAAGGGCATTGCCATGAAATCTTCGCCAGATATAGCCATGCGATCGTGTCGCGCCCCGGTGCTGGACGCTTGCCGCATGTAGCCGTGCCAGCCGGTGGTCTTGAAGTAGTGCTCGTAGAAGTCGTTGCTGTCGTTCTTGAAACTGAACACGGTGTACAGCGGCGACATGACGCCCGTGCCGATCTTGTTTTTCGAGATGGGGCCTACCGGCGCTGTTGCAGAGATGCGCGGGTTGTAAACGTAGCTGCCCAGCTCTACGACAAAGTAACTTTCGAGCTTTCCTTGCGTGGCGATGTCTTTGTCGAAGAAGTCGCGCTGGTCCATCACGCCAAACTCGGCTGAGTTCGTCAGCACACGCGTGATCTGTTCATCGCGGTTTTTCTGCTTCGTGCGCGTAGCCAACTGGCTCAGGGGCTCCAGTCTCCACCCTGCCGCACTCCGAAACTCCGGAAACCGCAGCTTTGGCACCAGCCCGGTCGTGGCTTGGTCCTTCGTAGCCTTGTTCTTCATGCCCCCGCCTCCTGGCTGATCTGGGTGATGAAGCGTTCCATCTCTTCCTTGCGGGGCAGTTCCACGGCGTAGCGGGAGACGAAGACCTGGTTGTTCAGGTCGCCCAGGGCGAACTCGACCAGCGCGTCGTTCTTGCGGGTGCACAGCAGGATGCCGATGGGTGGCTGGTCGCCCGGGGTCATCTGGTGTTGCTTGTAGTAGGCCACGTAGGTGTTGAGCTGGCCCAGGTGTTCGTGGCGGAAGGCGTCGGTCTTGAGNNTCGCCGATGAGGATGCGCTTTTGCCGCGCCTCGAAGCAGAAGCCGTGGCCCAGTTCCAGCAGAAAGTCTTGCAGGCGGTCGAGCAGGGCGTCTTCCAGGTCGGACTCGGCCATCACATCGCGCGAGCGCAGGCCGAGGAATTCAAAGACGTAGGGGTCGCGGATGACGTGGGCGGGCTGCAGCGTGTCGGCCGCCGCGTGGGCCAGGGCGGAGAGCTGGGCCTTGTCTTTGGACAGGCCGCTGCGCTGGTAGTACAGGCTGTCGATCTGGCGGCGCAGCTCGCGCACCGACCAGTTGCCGCGCATGCACTCCAGCTCGTAAAAGCGCCGCTGGGTGTCGTCACCGAGTTGAATCAGTTCGGCCAGATGGGTGAAGGAGAGCCGGAAGATCAGTTCAGGGTGGGCTGGTGGCGATTGTGGAGTCACTGACTCCCGCATTGGGAAGGGCGGGGGCGCCGCCAGCGCCAGGAGCGGCCCCAACTCTGGCAGCGACAAAGATTGTGGAGTCAGCGAATCCACAATCTGCGGATACGCGAGGTAGAGCTGACGAAACCGATAGAGCTCGCGGCGGTCGCAGCGGGCCCAGCCCTGTTTCACCAGCCGCTTGGCCAGGGTGTCCATCAACTTGTCGCCATAGGCCGCACGGTCCATGCCCTGGCGTTCATACACCTCGATCCGGTAGCCGATGAGCCAGTTGCGCAAGGTCAGCGCGACGTTGACCGCTTTGGCTGCGAACTGCTGGGTTTGCTGATGGATATGGACGATGGATGTGACCAGCGCGTCAAAGTCCCCGGGCGCGGCGGGCGGCGCTGATGGCTTGTTCACGGTGGTGCGGGGTTTCTTACTGCTCATACGCACTCAAGCCTGAAATCTCGCGGCCCTGGGCGCGCTTGTTCAGCAGCGGCATCAGTTGGGCCATCAGCGCGGTCTCGGCTTGCGCTCGCGCCTTCCAGCCCAAGTCCAACGGCGCCATGAGTTCGCTCAGGGCGTCGCCGTCCAGGATCAGGCGTTGCAGTGTCTGGTCCACAAAGGCTTGCAAGGCGGGGGTGGCCAGGCCGTGCTGGGTGGCGATGGCGGCCAGCTCGGCGCTGTCGCGTTCTTTCTTGAAGCGGAGGTAGCCCTCGCGGATGGCGGCTTCGCTGAGGCCTTCGCCCGCCTTCAGGGTGTTGATGTAGGCGGCGATGTCGTCGCGCTCGTTCATGAACTTGGCNNTCGGCCGCGATGATGCCGATGAGTTCGTCCTTGGTCATCCTGTACTTGCCGGCACTCTGTGTGAAGCGGGACATGAGACCCATGATGTAGTCGTAGTCGATCACGGCGCTGGCGAACAGCACGAACTCGAAGTCGAGCTGGTCCACTTCGTCGGCGCCGGTCTTGTCGTCTGCGCCCTGCATGGCCTTGCCCTGTTGTGCCTTGAGGCGCTGGGCCGTGTCGAGGTACACGCCGCGGAAGGCCTGCAGGTCTTCGCGCGGCAGGATGGCTTCGATGGCGGCGGCGTTGTCGGCGGTCAGGTCGGTGTACTGGTCGAGCTGGGTCTTGAGGCGCTGCACTTCCTTGAAGGCTTTGATGAAGGCGGCGCGGGCGTCGTCGCCCTTGAGCTGGGGCACGGCTTCGGGCGCGCAGGGCAGGCCCTGGGTCTGCATGAAGTCGGCCAGTTTCTGCACGGCAGCGTCGAGCTTTTCAATGACCACGGGCGCTTTGTCCACCAGCCAGATCTTGCGTTCTTCCTCGGTGGCGTTTTCGCCGGAGAACAGGGCGATGGCTTCGTCCACGTTGGCTTGCTGCTGGCGGAAGTCGAGGATGTTGCCGTAGGGCTTGCTGCCGTTGAGCACGCGGTTGGTGCGCGAGAAGGCCTGGATGAGCCCGTGGTACTTGAGGTTCTTGTCCACGTACAGGGTGTTCAGGTACTTGCTGTCAAAGCCGGTGAGCAGCATGTCCACCACGATGGTGATGTCGATCTTCTTGGCGGCGGGGAAGTCGGCGTTGGGCCACTGCTGGTCTTTGATGCGCTTTTGCACGTCCTGGTAGTACAGGTCGAATTCGCCAATGTTGTGGTTGGTGCCGTAGCGGGCGTTGTAGTCGGCCAGGATGGCTTTGAGCGCGGCCTTCTTGCCTTCGGGGTCTTCCTCGTTGTCGGCTTTTTCCTGCTTCAGGTCTTGCTGCAACTGCTTCACGTCGGCATTGCCTTCGGCCGGGGGTGAGAACACGCAGGCGATGTTCAGAGGCTGAAAGTCGGGGTCGGCCGCCTTCTTTGCTTTTTGCAGTTCATCGAACAGGCCGTGGTATTCGATCGCGTCGTTGATGCTGGCGGTGGCCAGCACGGCGTTGAAGCGGCGGCCGGCGGTGGCGGTGTCGTGCTTGGCCAGAATGGCTTCGATCACGGCCTTTTTGGCCAGCGGTTCACCGGGCTTGGGCGGATTCTTGCCCTCCGGCTTGTAGTAGGCCACGTGGAAGCGCAGCACGTTGGCGTCTTCAATCGCGTGGGTGATGGTGTAGGCGTGAAGCTGTTTCTGGAACAGGTCTTCGGTGGTCTTGAACTGGCCTTCTTCACCTTCGAACTGCTTGGCGGTGGCGTTCTTTTCAAAGATGGGCGTACCGGTGAAGCCAAAGAGCTGGGCCTTGGGGAAGAAGGTCTTGATGGCCTCGTGGTTGTCGCCAAACTGCGAGCGGTGGCATTCGTCGAAGATGAAGACGATGCGTTTGTCGCTCAGCGGTTCGAGCTGTTCCTTGTATGTGGCCTTGCCGCTTTTGCTGCGCTGCTTGTTGCGCTTGCTGTTTTCGTCCAGCGCCAGGCCCAGCTTCTGGATGGTGGTGACGATCACCTTATCGGCGTAGTCGTCTGACAGCAGGCGGCGCACCAGCGCGCCGGTGTTGGTGTTCTCTTCGACGCAGCCTTCCTGGAAGCGGTTGAATTCTTCGCGGGTCTGGCGGTCCAGGTCTTTGCGGTCCACCACGAAGAGGCACTTTTCGATGTCCGGGTTGTCCTTCAGCAGCGTGGACGCCTTGAAGGATGTGAGCGTCTTGCCGCTGCCGGTGGTGTGCCAGATGTAGCCGTTGCCGCAGTTCTGGTGGATGCAGTCCACGATGGCTTTGACCGCGTACACCTGGTAGGGCCGCATCATCAGCAGCTTCTGNNGAAGGTCTCGGCAAAGTGGTCGAGGTGGGTGATCTTTTTGTTGGCCTCGTCGGCGAACTGGTAGATAGGCAGAAAGCGTTCGTCGGCGTTGAAGGCAAAGTGCCGGGCGTTGTTGTTGGCGAAGTACCAGGTGTCGGTGCGGTTGCTGACGATGAATAGTTGCAGGAAGCACAGCAGGGTTTTGCTGTAGCCGTTGCCGGGGTCGTTCTTGTAGTCAACGATCTGCTCCATGGCGCGGCGCGGGCTGATGCCCAGCGTCTTGAGCTCGATCTGCACGCAGGGCACACCGTTGATGAGGATGAGAACGTCGTAGCGGTGGTGGCTGTAGTCGGTATTGATGCGCAGCTGGTTGACGACCTCGAAGCTGTTCTTGCACCAGTCCTTGATGTTGACCAGGGTGTAGTTCAGCGGGGTGCCGTCGTCGCGGGTGAATGTCTCGCGCTCACGCAGCTTCCGGGACGCGGTGAAGACGTCTGGCGTGACGATGTCGTCCAGCAGGCGGGTGAATTCACCGTCCGACAGGTTGACGCGGTTCAGTGCCTCGAACTTCTCGCGGAAGTTACGTTCGAGCGCAGCGCGGTCGCGGATTTCCGGGCGGTACTCGTACTTGAGGCGTTGCAGTGTGCCGATCAAGCCGTACTCGATGGTGTTTTCCCTGACGTGCATGCGCGTCTCGCAAGTGATGGTCCGCAGTCAAACGAACGCGGGCGGCAGGCGAGGGAGTCTAACGGCTGTCGTCATACGCTGCAGATTTGGACGAGCGATGGCTTCGTGGATGCCGGAGAGAAATTGGGGGTGCCCGACGATGCCTTGGCATACGTCGCTTCAGGTGATCAGGGAGCGATTTCGGCCAAGGCGTCGCGAATCGCACGTTCTTGCGCGCGGGTCGTGTCGTCCGCCCTCGCCGTACATTCCAAGGCGGGTCGAAGCTGCTCCGCAGCCAGTTCGCCAATCCTGCACAGCAGTGCTCGTTCCTGTCGTTGTGCAAAGTCCCACGGATCCAGGTCGCTCAGGCCGCGAAGGTCGAGCCATGTCATCCGAGTCAATTGACCACCGAGGATCCCAAGAAAGAACCCAGGATAGGGATCGCCATGAAAGCAAGCGGGGTCTTGTGGGCGCAGACCTGCGTAGCGACTGGTCAGTAAACGTGCAACGAGGTCTCCGTTTCTTGGCACTGCGAGTACAAGCAGGAACTTGGGCTTCAGCTCACCAGAGTTCTGGTCAAGGTAGAACGCGGAATCGCGGTAGATTTCGCCAACGCGCGCAGGCATGGTCAGTGCAACTGTGCCTGATGGATGCCTTCATGCTGCGCCGCAGCTTCGCGAACGTGTTCGGCGTGAGGGTCGTTGTCTTGTATCGCGAGCGCGTAGGGGATGCGCTCCAGGTTGCCGCGTCCATTGTCCCAGATGGCGTTCCAAGGACCGCTTTCGACATGGGTGACGTTGATCATCGGTTTGGAGCAGTCGTCGAGGAACCGGGTCGCGAGTTCCTCCATCAGACGCAATTCGCGCCGAGTGAAATGACTGTCGTCAAACTCACGTTTGGGACGCACCGTTTCGCGGACAAAGTCGATCACCCGAACCGGAACAATCTCGACAGCGGAGGCGAAGTCTGGCTCCAGAGCTTCCCATTCTTCGAACAGAGCCATCGGCACCGGCCCCATCTTCATTGCGCGATATTCCAGCCCAGTAACGGCAACACCCGTTTGCCGGAAGTGCTCGAAGTCAAGCAGATAGAGCAGTTTTATCAGTTTGATCTTGCCGCAGTGATGCGTGTTGGTGGCGAAGTAGATCGCCGCGTTGATCAACTTTTCGCGATGGTGTGGTTTCAGCATGCATCCTCCGGCAAGGGCATTCCGGGTGCCGTGCTTAGGCTACGCAGTGGAGCGATGGCAGGCAAGGCATTAAAAAGGCTTGCGCAGCAAAATGCCCAATAAAAGAAACCCCGCCGAAGCGGGGTTTCTTGTGACACACATCGGCAGGCGCTGGATCAGAAATCCATACCACCCATGCCACCGCCGTGACCGGCCGGGGCGGGTTCTTCTTTCTTCGGCAGTTCGGCCACCATGGCTTCGGTGGTGATCAGCAGGCCAGCGATCGAAGCGGCGTTCTGCAGGGCGGTGCGGGTGACCTTGGTCGGGTCCAGGATGCCCATTTCGATCATGTCGCCGAACACGCCGGTGGCGGCGTTGTAGCCGTAGTTGCCCGAACCTTCGGCCACCTTGTTGAGGATGACGCTGGGTTCTTCGCCGCAGTTGGTGACGATTTCACGCAGCGGGGCTTCCATGGCGCGCTTGGCGATGGTGATGCCGTGGTTCTGCTCTTCGTTGTTGCCTTTCAGATCGGCAATCGCGCTCAGGGCACGGATCAGGGCGACACCGCCGCCGGGGACCACGCCTTCTTCCACGGCCGCACGGGTGGCGTGCAGGGCGTCTTCAACGCGGGCCTTCTTCTCTTTCATTTCGACTTCGGTGGCGGCACCGACCTTGATCACGGCCACGCCGCCCGCCAGCTTGGCGACGCGCTCTTGCAGCTTCTCGCGGTCGTAGTCGGAGGAGGTTTCCTCGATCTGCGCCTTGATCTGCTTGATGCGTGCCTGGATGGCGTCGCCATCGCCAGCGCCGTCGATCAGGGTGCTGTTTTCCTTGGTGACCTGCACCTTCTTGGCGCGGCCCAGATCCTTGATGGTGGCCTTCTCAAGCTGCAGGCCGACTTCTTCGGAGATCACGGTACCGCCGGTCAGGATGGCCATGTCTTCCAGCATCGCCTTGCGACGGTCGCCGAAGCCCGGTGCCTTGACGGCGCAGACCTTGACGATGCCACGGATGGTGTTGACGACCAGAGTCGCCAGGGCTTCGCCTTCGACTTCTTCGGCAACGATCAACAGCGGCTTGCCTGCCTTGGCGACGCCTTCCAGCACCGGCAGCAGTTCGCGCACGTTGGAGATCTTCTTGTCGTGCAGCAGGATGAAGGGATCATCCAGCTCAACCTGCTGGCTCTGCTGGTTGTTGATGAAGTAGGGGCTCAGGTAGCCACGGTCGAACTGCATGCCTTCGACGACATCGAGTTCGTTGTCCAGACCGGAGCCTTCCTCAACGGTGATCACGCCTTCCTTGCCCACCTTCTTCATCGCGTCGGCAATGATGTTGCCGATGGATTCGTCGGAGTTGGCGGAGATGGTGCCGACCTGGGCGATGGCCTTGTCGTCAGCGGTGGGCTTGGACTGCTTCTTCAGCTCGGCGACAGCGGCGGTGACGGCCTTGTCGATGCCGCGCTTCAGGTCCATCGGGTTCATGCCGGCAGCGACGGCCTTCATGCCTTCGCGGATCATGGCCTGAGCCAACACGGTGGCGGTGGTGGTGCCGTCACCGGCGTTGTCGGAGGTCTTGGATGCGACTTCCTTCACCATCTGTGCGCCCATGTTCTCGAACTTGTCAGCCAGTTCGATTTCCTTGGCGACGGACACGCCGTCCTTGGTGATGGTGGGGGCGCCGAAGCTTTTGTCGAGCACGACATTGCGGCCCTTCGGGCCCAGGGTGACCTTGACCGCATTGGCCAGGACATTCACGCCGCGCAGAATCTTGGTGCGGGCGTCTTCACCGAAACGTACGTCTTTAGCTGCCATGAGATTTACCTCGAAATACTTTGGAATGGGGATTCAACAGGTCTGATCGCGGGGCCAATGCGAGGCGGGCGCGCCTTGGGCGCTGGCCTGCGAATCGCGGGCCGGCCGGGGTGATCAGCCGATGACGGCGAAAATGTCGTCTTCGCGCACCACCAGATATTCGGTGCCGTCGAGCTTCACTTCGGTGCCGCTGTACTTGCCGAACAGCACCTTGTCACCGACCTTCACGGCGGGTGCGCGGACGCTGCCATTGTCGAGCGGCTTGCCCGCGCCGACGGCCAGCACTTCACCGCGAATGGGTTTTTCGGTGGCGCTGTCGGGGATCACGATGCCGCCAGCGGACAGGCGCTCTTCTTCCATGCGCTTGATGACGACGCGATCATGCAGGGGTTTCAGGTTCATGGGATCCTCGTTAAGTGACTGATTGGATTGAAAGGTCCAAGGGGTTGTTAGCACTCGCCTTGGGTGAGTGCCAAGTTTAGCCGACGAAAACGCCACAGTGAACTGCGGCGGTCGGGGTCCCAGCGATGTGGGGTGGCCTGTCGGGCGTTTCAAGAGGCAGCAGACAAATTCCTGTTCGCGGCTACCATCACGATTTCCTCGCAGCCAAACCAGGGTCACGTATGACGCCTTCGCTGCAGCATCACCTGGCACTCGACGCCCATCTGCTGGATGCGGTGCAACGGATTCGTCTGCTGTCGGCGGTGAGTTGGCCGATGGCGACGCAGGCGGAATTTCTGCAGAGCTGGCGCGCCGGGCAGCCGCGTTTGCCAATGCCCGACTACGTNNTGCGTGAGGTCATCCAGACCTTGCAGGCCATTCACGCCAAGGCTGATCCCGCCTGTCCGATGGGCGAGTATCTGAGCCGCACCGCCGACAGTTGGCTGGTGGCGGCCGAGCTGATCCAGAGTGTTGGCGATGCTGAAGTGAGTCTGCATTCGCAGCGTCTGTTCGGACGACCTGGCGACCGTTTGCCGGGATCGACNNGTCATGCGGGATGAACTGCAGACTGCACTGGACCGGTTCTTCGTAGGTCATCGCGTCACGGTGGAAATCGATCCCGACTTGATTGCGAAAGCGGCGGCCGGGCCGACGCGCATCCGCCTGCGCGCCGATACCGCGTTCACCGAATACGATCTGCGCCAGTTGCTGGAGCACGAGGCCTTCGTGCA
>DEHW01000227.1:0-212 GCA_002352135.1 Lysobacterales bacterium UBA2790 | reverse complement strand
ACCGCGCCGCGCGTGATTGCCACGCAGGAGGGGCTGGCGACGTTCGCCGAGCTGATCACCGGTGCCATCGATTTGCCGCGTCTGAAGCGTTTGTCCTTGCGCATCATCGCGATCGACATGGCGCTGAACGGCGCAGACTTCATCGAGGTGTTTCGTTACTTTCTCGAACAGGGTCAGAGCGAAGCCGAGAGTTTTTCCTCCGCGCAGCGCGT
>DEHW01000151.1 GCA_002352135.1 Lysobacterales bacterium UBA2790 | reverse complement strand
ATGATGTCTTTGTTGCCGGTGGTGGTGACGAAGATGTCGGCGATGCTGTTGACGTCTTCTACGGTCTTCACTTCGAAACCTTCCATCGCCGCTTGCAGGGCATTGATCGGATCGATTTCGGTAGTGATGACGCGAGCACCCAAACCACGCAGCGAATGCGCCGAGCCCTTGCCGACATCGCCATAACCGCAGACAACCGCGACCTTGCCAGCGATCATCAGGTCGGTGGCGCGCTTGATGCCGTCGACCAGCGATTCGCGGCAGCCGTAGAGNNTTGTCGAACTTGCTCTTGGTGACCGAATCGTTGACGTTGATCGCAGGCACCAACAACTTGCCCGCTTCCATCATCTGATAGAGACGATGCACGCCCGTGGTGGTCTCTTCCGATACGCCGCGCCAATCCTTCGCGGCCGCAGTCCAGAAGCCCGGACGCTCCGTGCGGGTGCGCTTCAGCAGATTCTTGATGACCTGTTCTTCATGGTTGGCACCGGGTTGATCCACCCAGGTGTCCCCGTTTTCCATATCCACACCCTTGTGGATCAACAGGGTGGCATCACCGCCGTCATCGACGATCAACTCCGGCCCTTTTCCGCCGGGGAAGGTCAGCATGTCGAGAGTGCAATCCCAGTATTCCTCCAGGGTTTCGCCCTTCCAGGCGAACACCGGAATGCCAGCGACCGCGATGGCCGCGGCAGCGTCGTCCTGGGTCGAGAAGATGTTGCAGCTTGCCCAGCGAACCGAAGCGCCCAGTGCCGACAGGGTTTCGATCAGAACGGCGGTTTCTTTGGTCATGTGCAGCGAGCCCGACAAACGCACACCCGCCAGTGGCTTCAGGGGTGCGTACTTGGCGCGGATCGACATCAGGCCGGGCATTTCCTCTTCGGCCATGCGGATGCGCTTGCGGCCAAACTCGGCCAGGCTCAGGTCGCGAACTTTGAAATCAGTGTGCGGCAGGTCTTTGACAACGGCATTCATGGGTTGTGCTCCGTGTGGGGTTTACGTCCGACCGGCGCGGCCGGAACGTCCGTGAGAAGAACTCTCACCATCACGGGCGCCGTTGAATCAAGAACTGTGCCGAGCCTGGCTGTCAGCAATCCTGGACAGTCGCAGCGCCCCTCGGCGGACGCGGATTATAGCGGGTGGGTGCGAAGGTGAGATCAAACCCGCATGGATGACGGAAATCTACGGCAGGGGCGGGCGGGTATGACGGCTTGCGTTACACCTGTCGGCGCATTATGTTTCCGGTGTGATCCGATCCTTTGCCGAGCGTGAGACAGAGAGAATCTGGGAGGGTCGACCCTCCAGACGATTGCCGCTGGAAATGCAAGCCGTCGCACGACGCAAGCTGCGTATGCTCAACAACGCCGCCGAGTTGGCTGACTTGCGCATCCCGCCTGCGAATCATTTGGAGGCATTGCGTGGTGATCGCAAAGGCCAGTACAGCATTCGGATCAATGACCAGTGGCGGCTCTGTTTTCGCTGGGCGGATGGCGACGCCTTTGATGTAGCCATTGTCGACTACCACTGAAACCCAAAGGAGTGCTCCAATGAATCGGCTGCCCAATGTCCATCCTGGCGAGGTCCTGCTCGAAGAGTTCCTGCTACCGCTTGGAATCAGTCAGAACGCGCTGGCACGTGCGGCTTCCGTGCCCCCGCGACGCATCAATGAAATCGTGCTGGGCAAGCGCAGCGTGACCGCCGATACCGCTGTCAGGCTGGCCGCAGCGCTGGGGACGAGCGAGCGCTTCTGGCTGGGTTTGCAAGCGGACTTTGATCTGGAAGAAGCGCATCGCAACATCGGCGATGCCGTTCGAAAAATCGAGCGTATCGCCGCGTAATCAACCGCGATCTGAGCGGTCGTGTTCATCGGCACGGATGCCGCTGCTTCCAGTGCCGCGCGATATCGATTCGGCGGCAGACCCACACGCGGTCGAACTGTTTGATGTGGTCGAGGAAGCGCTGCAAGGCGATGAAGCGGCCGGGGCGGCCGAGCAGGCGGGCGTGCATGCCGATGGAGAGCATGCGAGGGGTGTCTTCGCCTTCCGCATAAAGCACGTCGAAACTGTCGCGCAGGTAGTCGAAGAACTGCGTTGCGGTGTTGAAGCCCTGCGGGGTGGCGAAGCGCATGTCGTTGGCATCCAGCGTGTAGGGCACCACCAGATGCGGCAGCACGCGGCCATCGGTGGTGCTGACCTCAGTCCAGAACGGCAGATCGTCGCCGTAGTAGTCGCTGTCGTACTCGAATCCACCGTGTTCAACCACCAGTTGCCGTGTGCGTGGACTGTCGCGGCCGGTGTACCAGCCCAGCGGCGCGCTGCCAGTGAGTTCACGATGGATGGCCACGGCCTTGGCCATGTGCGCGCGTTCGGTGTCGATGTCGACATTCTGATAGTGCACCCAGCGCCAGCCGTGCGAAGCGATTTCGTGGCCGAGTTCGACACAGGCCTGGGTCAGTTCGGGATGGCGCTGCAAGGCCATCGCCACGCCAAACACCGTCAGCGGCAGGCCGCGCTTCTCGAATTCGCGCAGGATGCGCCAGACACCCACACGCGAGCCGTATTCGTAGATCGATTCCATGCTCATGTGGCGGTCCGGGTAGGACGCCGCGCCAATGATCTCGGACAGGAACTGCTCGCTACCCGCATCGCCATGCAGCACGCAGTTCTCGCCGCCTTCCTCGATGTTCAGCACAAACTGCACCGCCACCCGCGCACCGCCCGGCCAATCCGCGTGCGGCGGGTTGCGGCCATAGCCGATCAGATCGCGGGGATAGTCGGAGGACATCGGCATGACAGCGGCTCGCGGAAGGAAAGCCCCAGTGTGGCGAGCTGGCACAAGGTCGACAAGTCGCGTCCAAAGACTTGCGACACCCAGCATCTCGTCATACTCGTAAAAGCGGGTATCCACGACCT
>DEHW01000069.1 GCA_002352135.1 Lysobacterales bacterium UBA2790 | reverse complement strand
CGAATGATTGCCGTCAGCCGGTTCGGACAGGGCAACATCCAGGCTAACAGACAGGTGTTCTACGTCAGCACCGGCGGCTATGACACGCATAGTGGTCAGATTGTCGGAACACGCGCCAACGGGAGCGGTGTGTGGTCGGGCCATCAAGGCTTGCTGCAGCAGGTGGCGCAGGCCATGAAGGGATTTCATGACGCGCTCGCCATCCTGAATCAGGTCAGTGGCTACGCAGGCGTCAAGGATGAAGTGGTGACCTTCACCAACAGCGAGTTCTCGCGGACGATCAATTCCAATGGCGCGGGGACCGACCATGCCTGGGGCGCGGTGCAGATGGTGATGGGGCCAGTCGCTGCGGCCCAGGTCTATGGCCGTTATCCGCTGCAACTGCTCAATCGCAGTTTCGGCGCAAGTGGTCCGGATCAATGGGGAGAATGTTTCAACCGCGGAGAGTTCCTACCCAGCATTGCCGTCGATCAGGTGGCCGCCACCTTGGCTCGCTGGATGGGCGTCGCTGATATCGATCTGCCAGTGATATTTCCAAACCTTGACACCTTCGCAACTGCCCATCCGAATCAATCGGTGATGGCCTACAACACACGCACGTTGCCATTCCTTTGAGCGGCAATGATCGCATCGTGCGTCGTGCGTCGTGCGATGCGATTCGCTCTGGCTGGCCGCATGCCGTTCCACGCATCTACGCACCTGATTAGCGCGATGTGTCAGTCCTGCGTGAGCAGCGACTGATCCCTCTCCTACAAGGGACGAGGGGAACTGACACATCGCGCTAATCAGGTCTACCCATGCCAACGAAAACTCAATGACGTACACGGTGGTCGTGTGGCGCCTGCACGGGTTTTGTGGCCCAGATTCCACGGGAATTCGACTTGCTTGGGCTTCTTGCGGCAAGCTGAAGAATTACTCAGAAGATGTGTGTGAGGACGTGCTGTCACCCTGAACCGATGTCTGTGTCTCATCACATGTCAATCACATGACGTCAAAAATGTGACGCGACTCTGGGTTTGAATCGGTGAAATGCGGCGCAATGCGCGGGGCGTGATGTTGTCCTAACGTCGTCGCATTTCCGTCGTCGCCCCCGGTCACCATTTGTTGTTGACGTTGGCAAAAGGCGGGAAAGCTAGCTGCGCCTCGCGAGAGCGATCCAATGCACCTCTCGTTTGTGTGCAGTGACTTTGTGCTCACCTCGCAAGCCGGACTTACTTGATCGTCGCCATCGTTGCTCGATATTTCCAAGGATACACAACATGTCTCGCGCTTCTTTATCGCATCACCTCCCCGGGCACAATTCGATTCGCCATCTTCGTCGACTGTTGCTGCTATGTTTGGCCGTGATCGGTATGGGTGTTGTTGGAAGTGCGCGTGCGATCCATCTCCCCGGAAATCAGTCGCTCAATCTGACGCTTTGCGATCCCGCAGCGGCCAACAACCCGTATCCACACTATTTTCATTTCAGTATCGTACGGGCTGGAAGCTTTGGAATATATTTCAATAACGTTTTACATACCTCGAATTCTTATGATACCCCCGTCCAGGCAGCGGGCACGGAATGCGCGACTCCGCTGACATTGCGTACATCCAACGTGCCGAGTAATTCAACGGCGAACAAGATCCTTATTTCATCGTGTTATGTGATCAATGGCGTGCCAACATGCACATTGCTACCGCCGCCCAGTGACTATGCGAGTTTCGTTGTCCCAATCATCCCGACGCTCACGCTATCGCCGTCTACCTCGCCGATCACCCAAACTGGAACCCGGGTAATCACCGCACAAGTTGCATCAGGAACAAGCGGCGAACGCTTCGGGTTGATCGAGGTGACAGCGAGTTGCCAGGCCAGTAGTGGTGCGGTTGTGGGCGTTTCGCCGCTCTCGGCGATGACTGACTTCGCCGGTGAGGCGAAGTTCACCATCAACGCGCAGAAGCTGGTGGTGCCGCTCGCGGGTGGCACACCTGCTGCCACCTGCACTTTTACCGCGCGCAATCTGACCGGTACAAATACGTCGGTAAAGACCATCAACTATCAGGGGGTCAATGTTGACCCGACAATTGTTATATCGCCCAATGCTAATTTGACCGGAAAGGTCTCTACAATTACTGCGACCCTGAGTTCGAGTCCGGCCGCCGATCTGTCCGGCCTGTATGTGGATGTTACCTGCACCACGCAATTGGCCACGGTTGCTCCCAATCCTGCCGCCGCCATAACCAATATAAATGGTGTCGCGACCGTAACGCTTAATGCGAGCGGCCTGGTGAACATCAATCCGACGCTGGCTACCGTTCCCACGGCGAACTGCGCGTTCAAGGTGCGCGGCAGCCCTGGTCAGCACCAAGCATCGATTGGCTATCGGACGGCAAATGCTTGCGCGATCACCACCTTGCTGCCCAAGCCTGCAGGTTGTGGCAATCCATGATCACCACTTTTCTTCTTGAGCTTCGGTCCGTGTCGCTGTCAGCGACCTTGTTCCATGTCAGCGGAATACACAGTCTTATGAAAGCCACGCTTGTCACCTTGCTGCTCTCCAGCTTCGTCATCACGCCAGTGCTGGCCGAATGTGGGCCCGAGGTTCCGGCATCTTCTTTCTATGGCTATTCAAGTCGGGACGGGAACGGGCGTTGCAAAACCCTGGAGGAGGTTGAGGCTCAGGTCCATGCCGCGTTCTCGCCCACTATGGAATATGCCTTCTGGATTCCTTCCGACTTCTCGGTCTCTAGTACGGTGAGTGGCACGTTTGACTATCGCCCTTATGGCGCGCTATCGCCCGACTCGTCAGTGCTGCGCCAGCCAGCCTCAACCGTTTCAACAGCGTACAAGCTATACACCAAGGGCTGGCCGCCGACGAATGTGCATGCCAACTGCGCGACGGCGGCAGCTGCCTGCCCGGGCGGCACGTGCCCCAGCGCCGCCGCGTTGAGCGCGTTTGTTAAATGTCAGTTTGACAACACCTGGAACCTCAACGCGACATCGAGCCGCCCCGCATTCTGCTGGGCACGCCAAAGTGAGCCGGTGACCACGGTTGCATTTGGAACACCAACGGTTGTTGGTGCGGGAGGGTCATCCGGTGCACTGACATACACGCCGCCGTCCAGTACGTCCAGTACTTGGGGCGCGAAGATCTCGATCAACGCAGGAACCTGTGATGGCTTGCCCGCACACATCGATTCCGAAACGGAAATCGCCGCACTTGAAGCGGTTGTTACGTGGGACTGGAATATCGACAAACGCGAGGACATGACCTGCCCAGCCGGGTCGGCGATTGCTGGAGGGGCCAGTTCCACGGGTAGCGCATGTGTTGTGCCGTTCGGCAAGGTCCTAGTGGGCCAGCCCCCGTTCACCCAAACCCCTGGCACGTGTTCCGGCGAGGGTAATCCCTGCTTTCCCAGCAATGGCAACAAGCAGGTCCACGAGACCGGCTTCCGTTACGGTGAAATCGCGCTCGACTTGCATTACAACTCAATGCGTTTGACGCGCCCCTTCAGCTACATTGATCGCAACTGGTCACACACCTTGGCGAAGCGCATCCTTACCGAGTGGGCCGCGCCAGGTCATATGAGTAGCGCTGAAACACGGCCGATCGCCGAAGTGTCGGCGATCTACGTCCAGAACGAACGCGCTGAGCTTGAGGTATTCAAACATCGCGCACCGTTGACGGGCGTCTTCCAATCGACGGAATCGGTTGGTGTTCTGCTCAATTACATCGCGGCCGTGGGAAGCACGCCGCCGCGTTGGGAGCTGTCGCGCGGCAGCGGCGTGCGCGAAATCTATGATCGGGCTGGGCGTCTTGTCCAAATCATCGATCCCGATCCTGCAAAGACCCTGACGCTCAGCTACATGTTGAATGAGCTGACGCCGGGCGTCGCACCCACCGGTAACGGCAATCATCTGACGGAAGTCTTCTGGCGCATTGAGCGCGTCACCGATGGTCGTGGTCGTTACGTGCAATTCGAATACTCGGGCAACCCGTACTATTGGCTGGACCGTATCGTCAGCAACACAGGCACACCTTTGCTGACGATGGAGTACGACAACGCGCATCGTCTCACGCGGCTGGAATTTGCCGACGCAAGCGCTCGGGAGTACCTGTACAACGAGGCAGAGAACATCTTTGTCGGCGGCACGGCACCGGCGGGCATCATTGGCTATTGGCTTACCGGTGTTCTGGACGAACGCGGGCAGCGCTACTCCACGTATCGATACGATGACTGGGGCCGTGTCATTTCAAGCTGGCACGGTGCCGATCATGGGCGTGTGGATGTCAGCTATGTCAGCGACCAGAGTTCCACGGTCACCTACGCACTCGGCAACACCAAGACGATCATCTATAAGGCATCCGAACCGTATCGGCACAAGCTGAGCGAGACCGATCTGTCGGGTACGCGGTACTACCAGTACGATCCAGTCTCGCATCGGTTGACGCAGATTGAGGACGCGCGCGGCAGCATTACCAAGCTGCAGTACGACAGCAACAACGCCCGCGTTACTCGTCGCACGGAAGCCTTGGGTACACCTGAACAGCGGCGTATCGAAACGGATTGGGACTCGGTCAGCAGCCAGATGCTGGCAAGACGCGTCTACCGCGATCCCGGCAATACAGGCGCGGGTGTGCTGGAAGAACAGGTCGCTTACACCTATGACCCGGCAAGCCGCAACCTGCTGACCCGCACGCAGACCGATCCGGTGACCGGCAATATCCGTCGATCAAGCTACACCTATTGCAGCGCATCGGATGTGGCCAACGGCGCAAGCACGGGCTGCGCCTTCGTCGCGCAATTGCGTATGGAGGATGGTCCGCGCACCGATGTGGTCGACACCACCACCTACAGCTATCGTCTGGCCAATGATGCGGGTTGTGCCAGCAATGGTGTCTGCAACTATCGCAAAGGCGATTTGTGGAAGCGCACGAATGCGCTGGGTCAAGTTACCGAGTACGTCCGCTACGACAGTGCTGGTCGCGTCACCCGATTGAAAGACGCGAACGGCGTACTGACCGATATGACCTACCACCTGCGCGGCTGGCTGCAAACCAGCACGGTGCGAGTCGACCCGACAGGTGTGCCGAATGCCGGTGATGCCGTCACCATACTCGATTACTACGATGGTGGTCTGGTCAGTCGTGTGACCGCGCCCGATGGCGTGTATCTCGACTACATCTATGACGCCGCGCAGCGTTTGACGCGAATTACCGACAGTCTTGGCAACCGCATCGACTACACGCTTGATGCCTCGGGTCATCGCACCGCCGAGAACACGCGCGATCCCGCTGGTCAGTTGAAGCGGACCTTGGGTCGAATCTACAACGAGTTGGGCCAGCTCGATCTCGCCATCGATGCCAACCTGGCCGAGACCGATCACAGTTATGACGCCAACGGCAATCTCACCGACATCATCGACCCGCTGAGCACCCACACACGGCAGGAATACGACCCGCTGAATCGCCTGAAGAAAACCATCCAGGACTACGACGCCAACCTCGCCAATGGCCTGAACGTCAGCACCGAGTACAGCTACGACGCTCAGGACCGCCTGCGCACCGTCACCGACCCGAAAGGTCTGGTCACCACCTATACCTTCGACGGCCTTGGCAACCTGACCGAACTCGCCAGCCCGGATACCGACACCACCAGTTACACCTACGATGCCGCAGGCAACCGCCTGACCCAGACTGATGCGCGCGGCGTGGTCACCAGCTACACCTACGACGCCCTCAATCGCCTGCGCACGCAAAGCAATTCCTCCGACAGCGAAGTGCTGACGCACGTGTATGACATCAGCGGAGCGAATGGGGTGTGCACGCAGAACAGCTATGGCGTGGGACGCCTCGCCCGCGAAACCGACGCCCTCGGCAGCGTCAGCTATTGCTACGACGCTCGTGGCAACCTGCTGGAAAAGATCCGCAGCAGCCAGCTTGAACCCACGGCATCACTCGCGCCCAACGAACTGCGCTACCGCGTCGCCTACCGCTACACCCTGGCCAACCAACTGGCCGCCGTCATCTACCCCGATGGCGACGAACTGCGCTACACCCGCAACAGCGCCGGTCAGATCACCCAAGTGGTGTATGCCAGCAAACAAAGCAACGGCAGCTTCCTCACCGAAACCGTCCTGCAGTCCGCCCAGTACGCCCCCTTTGGCCCGCTGACCCAACTTAACTTCGGCAACGGCAGCCAATGGACCCGCGCCCTGGACCAGAACTACGCCATCGATGCGATCAGCAGCGCCGCGCTCAATCTGGACGCCACGCTCGATGATGTCGGCAACTTCACCGGCCTGAACAGCAGCGGGCAGAGCTACCAGTTCGGCTACGACCCGCTGTATCGTCTCACCGACCTGATTCAAGGCAGCAGCGTGTTGGAACACTTCGACTACGACGCCACCGGCAATCGCACTGCGGCCACCCTCGGCGGTGCCGCGCAGAGCTATGCCTATCCGACCAACAGTCACCGCCTGCAGAGCATCAATGGCATCAGTCGCGACTATGACAACGTCGGCAACACCACCCAGCGCGACGGCCTCACCCACACCTACAACGGCCGCAACCGCCTGAGCCGCGTGAGCATGGGTCGCACCACCTACTATTCCAACACCTACAACGCCCGAGGCGAACGCGAAGAAAAATCGCTGACCAATGGCATGAGCGTGCAGCGCTTTATCTACGACGAAGCCGGACGCCTGATCCAAACCGGCAACGTCCCGCAGAACAAATCGATGACTCGCACATTGGTCGCCGAACAACGCCTGCTGTGGCTG
>DEHW01000031.1:4962-15259 GCA_002352135.1 Lysobacterales bacterium UBA2790 | reverse complement strand
TGCATGGCCTGATTGCCGGTGAGTGCGCCGAGCGCGTTGACGAAAGGCATTTCATGCAACTGGCGCCACAGACGCTCGGCGCCACGACGGGCCAGCGAGTGTTCGATGTGCACCGTACCGCGCAGTCGCACCACATCGGCGGCGCTGTAGTTGCGGGTGATGCCTTTCCAGCGCGGGTTGGTGTCCCAGTCTTGCTGCAGTTGTTCGGCGGTGGGCAGTTGGCTCATGACAGTCTCCTGAAAGATGTGGCGTGGCGGATTTGNNGAGCGGGGAATGGACTTGGGTGAAAGGGCGATGCCGGTGAAGCCGACTCAACCGTGATCGAGTCGGCCGTAGGCGGGCGAGGTGATGAAATCGGACAGTTCGTTGGCGTGGGTCAGCTCGGACAGCAGCGCTGCCGCTTCGGCAAGTCGCGCTTGTCCCGGCAAGCCACTGCGCGGCAGACGTTGCGCGACACCAGCGATGGCGAGATCAAACAACGCGAAGTCGATGCGATCACCGTCATCGAAGCGCTGATCCGGCGTGTGCANNGCGTCTTCCATCAGGTTGTGGATGGGCACACAGCCCTGCCCGTCCAACCAAGCGGCCAGATAGCGCACGCAGACATCGATGTTTCCAAAGAATCCCGCCTTGGTAATGGTGCCAACGCTGGGGTGAATCAGCAGATCGCGGCTGACCTGCACGTCCTCGCGTTTGCGCTGCAGCTGGTTTGGCGTGGGCATGTGCTGATCGAAGATCTCTTTCGCCACCGGGATCAGTCCCGGATGGGCGACCCAGGTTCCATCGTGTCCAGCGGTCACTTCACGCAATTTGTCCGCACGGACGCGCGATAGGGCTTCCTCGTTCGCCACCGGATCATTGCCAATCGGAATCTGCGCCGCCATGCCGCCCATCGCATGCGCACCGCGACGGTGGCAGGTCTGGATCAGCAGCTCGGAATAGGCCTTGAGGAAGGGCACGGTCATCGTGACCTGACTGCGATCCGGCAACACGCGATCTGCATGCCGACGGAAGGTCTTGATGTAGCTGAAGATGTAGTCCCAGCGGCCACAGTTGAGACCGACGATGCGGCCCTTCAGCGCATGCAGGATTTCGTGCATCTGGAATACCGCTGGCAGGGTTTCGATCAGCACGGTCACCTTCATCGCGCCAATGGGCAGCCCCAGTCGAACCTCAACGAAGGTCAACGCTTCTTCCCACAACGCGGCTTCTTCCATCGACTGCAATTTCGGCAGGTAGAAGTAGGGACCGAGATCCTTGGCGGCCAAGGTCTTGCCGTTGTGGAGGGCGAACAGGGTCATGTCGAACAGACCACCGGACATCGGCACCCCATCGAAGCTCAGGTTGGCCTCGTTCAGATGCCAGCCGCGCGGGCGCACGATCAGGGTGGCCAAGCCTTCGGATTTCAGCGTGTAGGCTTTTCCTTCGGGCGATGTGTAGCTGATGCTGCCGTTGACGGCGTCGCGCACATTGATCTGCCCCTCCAGCATGTTCGCGCGGGTCGGGCTGGAGGAATCCTCGAAGTCGGCCATGAACACCTTTGCNNATGTGGCGGGTGTCTTCTCGGAAGTCTGGCAGGGCGCCCGCATCGATGCGCGCCTGGAATTGCTTGCGCTCGGCCAGCAAGGCCTGACGTGTCGGCTCGAAACGGGCATGCACCTCGGCGAGCAGGGAAACGGCTTCCGTCGTCAGCACACTGGCGGCGCGCGGATCAGAAGCGACGGCGATGTGAACCTTGGGTTGGGCGGCGGCCTGGCTCATGGAGATGCTCCGTTGCGGGGAGCGTCACCGTATGCCGCAAGGCAGCAATATGAAACACAAATGTTTCAATTAAAAACATCATCAATTTTTATGAGAACGCCTCACGACAGTATGCACCCGACATCCAGAAGCCATCCAAGCGATATCAATCAAGCACTTGCATTCGCCCTTCCCGCACCGGAAAACAACACAGCCACCCGGAGGTGGCTGTGAGAAGGACGATCGCAAGTGACAAACTGGACTGGCCGACATCGAAACCGATGTACGGGCCAACATCGGGACTACCAGACTACTTCCGCCATCGAGCAATTGAGCCCGGAGCCGATGCCCAGCAGGGCGATGCGCTGACCTTTGCGCAGGCGGCCCATTTCCTTCAGCTTGGACAGCACGATCGGCACCGAGGCCGGACCGATGTTGCCGTGCTCTCGGAAAATCGTGAACACCTTGCGCGGGTCAATGCCGACGGTCTTTACCAGTGCATCGGTGTGCACACGGCTGACCTGGTGAATGACGAACTCATCAATTTCTTCTACCGCCCAGCCCAGGGCCTGACGCGCCGCATGGAACGTCGCCGCGGCCAGTTTCATGCCTTCGATCAGCAGCATCTTGGTATCGGTGACCATCCGGTCGAGATTGCCGCGACACAGCCCATTCCACTGCGTTGCCGCGCGGGTCACACCGCCGCGATAGCGCGGCGCATCAGGCGCCAGCTCGCGCCGCGCAAGTACCATGGCCGCGGCACCGCAGCCCAGGGTCAAGGAGGCCAGCTCGCTACGGAAATCGTCTTCGCCGATGTCCGGCGACAACATGCGCTGGATGGTCTTTTCGTAAACCAGATTGGCCGTTTCGCCGTCCACGACGAGCGCATAGTCGATCTCGCCGCGCTCAATCATCCGGCTGGCGATGTCCATGCCGTTGAGGAAGGCCAGACAGGCGTTGGCGACATCAAAGTTCTGGCAGTTTTCGGACAAACCGAGATTGCCCGACACGATGCTGGCGGTCGAAGGCTCCAGGAAATCGCGACTGACCGAGGTATTGACCAACAAACCGATCCGCGCACGATCCACACCGACTTCCGCCAGCGCCTTTTCCGCCGCCATGGTTGCCGCATCCGAGGCGAGTGTTTCGTCGTCCCACATGCGTCGCGAATGGATTCCGGCGATGTCCTTCAGGACATCCGCGCGAATTCCGAGTCGAGTCAGCGTCGGACGCAGACGATCATTGATGTCATCTGAACTGAGCGCGTGCGGAGCATCGACATGCACCACACTCGCGATGGAAACGTGCTGAAACAGCATGTAGACATCCAAACAAGGCAGCAAAGCCTGAGAACGCTACCGGTTTGACGAAGTTGACGCAAGTAAATGAGGCCAAACTGCCAACTGCATCGCGTCCGAACCGCAGCATCAGGGCAGTCAGTGACTGCCCTGATGGCCTGCTCAGGTCAGTCCAGCTCGCAGAAACAATGTGCGACGGCACGGATCGGGGTGCCACGAACCGGCGCAGCCATCGTCGACAGCTCGGCCTCCAGACGCTGCAGATGCGGGTTCTCTAGGCCCAACATCCGGGGCAGCCCCACATTCAGGGCAAGAGTTTGCACGGCGGCGTTGCGCGACAGATCGGCGAGGAAGCTCTCGAACGGGCTTGGCTCCTCCTCGATGTAGCGGCTGCCGAAGCCATCCTTCTCGAGTCCGGCCCGCTCGGCCGCCGAGGCGATTGCCTCCTGCAATCCGCCGAGGGTATCAACCAAGCCGCGTTCTGCCGCCTGTGCCCCACTCCACACCCGGCCGCGCGCTACCGCATCAATGTCCGCGACCGGCTTCTCGCGCGCGGCAGCGACCTTGCCGATGAAGTCGCGATAGCCCGATTCAATGACACTCTGCAACACCTTCCCCACAATCGGGTTCATCGGGCGCATCGGATCAAACGCGCCAGCAATGGCCGTTGTGCCGACGCCGTCGACCCGAGCACCGACTTTGGCCAGCGTCTCTTCGCCGGTCAGCCAGAGGCCGAAGATTCCAATCGAACCGGTAATGGTGCTGGGATCGGCAAAAATCTCATCGGCATTCATGGAGATCCAGTAGCCACCCGATGCCGCCACGTTGGCCATCGACACCACGACCGGCTTGCCCGCCGCCTTGGTCAGCTCCACCTCACGCCGGATCTGCTCGGACGGAAACACGCCGCCGCCCGGCGAATCCACGCGCAGAACCAGCGCGTGTACATCATCGTCTTCGCGCGCACGGCGAATCAGCGCCGACGTCGACACCCCGCCAACACTGCCCTGCGGTTGTTCGCCATCGGTAATGCCGCCCTGCGCGACGATGATGGCCACTTGCGGGCGGGCGTCGAATGGCAAGTGCTCGCGATCCACGAAGGACAGATAGCCATCCAGATCGACCTGCTGAAAGCTGTGACCGTCCTCATCGGCCACCCCGCGTTCGATCATCAGGGCGCGGAACTCATCCAGCGTCTTCAATTCGGTGACGAGACCCTGCTTCAAGGCCAACTGCGCCAAATCGCCCTCGACACCCGCAATTTCCGCATCGATCCCATCGATAGCCGCCTGCAAGGTGTTCGCGTCAAGCTTGCGCAGTTCGGCGATTTCTTCCAGATAGCGGCGCCAGACGTCCCCCATCCAGAAAAGGTCGGCCTCGCGCGCCGCATCGGATGGCGCGTCCAGAATGTAGGGTTCGGCAAAGGACTTGAACTCACCCACCCGGAACAGATGCACCTTCACCCCGAGCTTGTCCTGCAGACCTTCGCGGTAGTAGGCGCGGTAACGACCCAGGCCTTCCAGCAGCACCGCACCACCCGGATGCAGGTAAATCTCGTCGGCATGCGCGGCGAGGTAGTAACCGCGCTGATCCATGCCGTCGGCGTAGGCGACGACCTGCTTGCCAGCGGCTTTGAATCGCTTCAACGCCGCGCCAATCTCACGCAGGCTGACCATCCCGGCCGAGGCCAATTGGTCAGGCCGAATCACCAATCGCTCGATGCGCGTATCGGCGGCAGCGGCGTCGATGCCGCGAACCACATCGCGCACCTGCGTTTCCGCGATTTCATCGCCGGTGAGTTGCGCCAGTGCCCTGGAGCTTGGATCCACCGAGAACTGCTCCACCAGGCTGCCTTGCGGCGCGAGAACCAGCGCGGTCCGGTCCTGCAGCGTTGCACCGCCCGAGAACATCCCGATCACCACGACAACGACAATCAGCACAAACAGACCGTTCAACACCAGGCGACGACTGAAATTGACCGCATCCCAGATGAAGCGCAGGGACCGCACGAAGAAGTTGGAATCGGATTGAGCCATGGTCGACATCTCAAGGGAACTGGGCCAAGCATGCGCAGACGCAGGGACGCGCGCAAGCGCTGAAGGTCATGACGGCGCCGCCTGCAATTCAGGCAAAGGACGCTACAGGGGGCGTTTGGAAAGCACGTGGAAGCGCCAAGTCAACAGCACCGCAGCGGCGGTCAATCCCACAATCAAACCGACCCACATGCCTGCGGCACCTTCGCCGCGCACGATACCGAGCCAATACCCCATGGGCATGCCCAGTCCCCAATAAGCCAGCACCGTGATCAGCATTGGCATGCGGGTGTCTTTCATGCCACGCAAAGCACCGGCCGACGCCGCTTGGATGCCATCCGAGAACTGGAAGGCCGCCGCCAGCAGCATCAATTGCGCCGCCAAGGCCGCCACAGCGCGGTCACTGGTCCAGATCGCCGCAATCCATGGCGCACCGACCAACAGAACCAATGCGGAGGCTGCCTGCGTTACCAACGTAATGGCATAGCCTGCACCACCGGCCCAGCGCACGCCCGGTACATCTGCGCGCCCGACCGCATTGCCGACCCTGACCGTGGTCGCCATGGCAACGCCCAGCGGCACCATGAATGTCACCGAAGCCAGATTGATGGCCACCTGATGGGCGGCCGTCGGAATCGTGCCGAGACTGCCGATGATCAGTGCGGTGGCAATGAAGAGTCCGCCCTCCATGAAGACCGAGAAACCCATCGGCAAGCCGATCTTCAACAACTGCGCAATCGGCTTCCACTGCGGCCCCTCCCACGTCGCATACAAGTGAAGATCGCGATAGCCACGACCGCGCGACAAATGCCAGGCAAAGGCGCTGGCCTGACTCCAGAGCGTGACGCTGGTGGCGATACCGAGCCCTCTTGCGCCCAATTCCGGCATACCCCAAGCACCGAACATCAGCGCATAGCCAAGCGGCACCAGAAACAGCAGGCCCACCAAGCCGATGACCATGGTTGGCCGGGTCAGCGAGACCCCTTCGCTGAGGTAACGAAAACACAGAAGAAGAGCCAACGCGGGTGCTCCCCAGGACACCCCATCCAGAAATCCCAAGGCCTGCGGACGCACATCGGCAGCCACACCTGCCAGTTCCAGCAACCAGCCGGCATGGCGCAAAAACAGCCACAGTCCGAAGCCCATCAGCAGCGCCAGCCACAACGACTGCCGGAAAACGCGGGCAATTTCCTGCCGTCGTCCTGCGCCATCCAACTGGGCCACGGAAGGCGGAACGGCCATCATCACGCCGATCAGGCTGAGAATGGCGACCGACCACACCGCCGTACCAATTGCCACCGCCGCCTGGGTCAGCGCCGAATGCCGTCCGGCCAGAATCGTGTCCACCACATTCATCGCCATGGAGGACAACTGTCCCAGCACCAGCGGAAGGGCGAGGAGGCCGGTAGCACGCATTTCGCTGCGCAGGCGTTGCAAAGTAGACACAGCGTTCATGGCGAGAAGACCGGCGGCGGGCGCCCATCTTACGGAATTGCGCCGCCNNAGGAAGTGCTGATCAGTCTCATGGCCGCGCCTGCGACGCCGCCCAGGCAGCGCGGACGGACCCAACTTCTGCAACGGTGCAACGCGATGCAAGTCTGGCATCCTGTCGCGCAGATACAAGGGGGAACGACGCATGAGCGATGAATCGACAACCTTGGCGATCCGTCATTGCGAGAACTGCGGCACCCCGCTGCAGGGCGAACATTGCTATGCCTGTGGTCAACCCACCAAGGGGCTGGTCCGCCACTTTCCCAGCATCCTAGGCGATTTCGTTGACACCGTATTCGATATCGACGGACGGATCTGGCGCACTCTGTGGCCACTGCTGTTCCGCCCCGGTCACCTGACACTCGAATACCTGCGTGGACATCGCGTGCGTTTCGTCAGCCCGGTGCGCCTGTTCGTGTTCCTCAGCGTACTGGCGTTCCTTGCCATGCAATGGAGCATCCATTGGGATGAAGACACGATCACTTTTGATCCACCGGATCAGTTCGCCAGCGCAGCCACCGAAGCCGAACTGGAAGCGCAGCGAAGTGCGGCGCTGTCAGCGCTGAACGATGCGCAGCACAAGCTCGATGCATTGCCCGGTGGCGTCGATCTCGCCGCCGCGACCACCGCCATCGAGAACGCGGCGCAAGCCCGCCGCGCTCAGCTGCATGCCGGGAATTCCGATACGGAAGCGTCTAGCACGCCGCACATCGCATTCAATGACCGCCCGTGGCACCCCACCGACAACCCCTTGCAAATCGATGCGCTGCCCGAGGTCGTCAATCAGAAGCTCAATGACTGGGCTGGACAAGCCGAGGGCAATATCGCCCGCATCCGACAACACCCGGCCTTGCTGGGACAGGCCTTCATCAATTCATTGCCACAGACCTTGTTTGTCCTGGTTCCGGTGTTCGCCTTGCTGCTGAAGGTGCTTTACCTGCTCAAGCGCCGCCTGTATATGGAGCATCTGATCATGGCGCTACACAGCCACGCCTTCGTCAGTCTGGTTCTACTATTGACTGCATCATTGAGTCTGAGCAGCGATACCTTGCAATGGGCCGCATTCACTTCACTCGCTGAGTGGCTCAGCTGGCTGTTGTGGCTCTGGGTGCCGATCTATCTGTTCGTGACTCTGAAGCGGGTCTATCGCCAGGGCTGGATCATGACCACACTGAAGTCGATGGTTCTGAGCACCTGTTACTTGGTGCTGCTGTCTCTCGGCGCGACGTTCAACCTGGCCGTCAATCTGGTCACGCTCTAGGTGCCTTCGCGGCCCTTCACTGTGCAACGCCAACTTTGCCCGCCTCGGCATTCAGCAAGGCAATGCGTTGCTCCGTTGGAGCAGCCAACAGCCGTTGCCTCAGTTGTTCCCGCGCCTGGGAGTCGAGGCGCTGCGCCACCTTGACTAATAGGTCGCGTTCGACCGAGCGCCATTCACCGAGCATCTGCAAGGTGGCATCTCGTTCGCCTTCAGGCACGAAGCCGAAGGCGGATTCGGCCGCTGCCGCGACCCCCGCACCGTCCTGCCATAACAACGCGCGACGCGCCGCCGGTGCGAGGCGCTCAAATTCGGCAATCGAGACCGCCAACTGTTCCGGAGACCATTTCGTCAGTCGATCCTGCGTATCCAGCAAAGCCTGTTGCTGGACGTCGCTCAAGTCGCGCCACACCTCGAATCGTTCGCGCAGGGCCGCGCGCCGAAGTGGGTCCAGTTCAGCCCATTGCGCGGCACGACGAAGAACATCCGCCTGCTGAGCGACATTCAGTTCGACCCAACGTGCGCCATGCCGCACCAACAGGTCGCGCTGCGCCGCCGCCAAGGTGCCCCAATCCGATTCCCAGACCTGCAATGACGCACGTATCCCCGGTGCAAGCGCATCCCAAGGCATGGTCGTTGAAGATGACGACATCGACCGATGTTCCGCGTTCGCAATGCCCCGCTGGCCCATGTCACCCTGGTGCCACAACAACCAGTCGAGTCGATCCAGAGTAGTGAACTCGACGCCGTCGGCGAACAACAGGAAGTCACCAGACGACAACGGCACCGACTCGTCGACACGACGAGGAGGACTCGGCGTGACGGTCAAAGGACCTTCTTGCGCGGTCCCACTGAACCAGGCAACGACACCTTGCAGACAGGCTTCGCACAAGGCCAAGCCGATGACCGCACACAGAAGCACCAGCATGAGCACCTTCGGCAGCGGCCACTGTCTGACTGCCGTGGATTGCTCATCGCCGACGTCTTCTGGCACGACATGCAGTCCTCGGAACCAGGCCAGTGACTGATCCGCGGCACAGCCGCACTGGGTGGCACGCTGACGAAGCAATTGTGCCGCGTCTCGCCAGATGCCCGCCGCCGTGGGCAGCGGCATTCGCAAACAATCCGCGATGTCCTGCAGGGGCATCCCCACGACAATCCGCAAGAAAGCAAATCTTGCCTGCATCATCGGCATCGCAGAATCCCGCAGCAAGCCAGTGAGGCTTTGATCCAGCACCACAAACCAGTGCTTCAACAAATCCCGCTGCTGCGCCGAATCAAGCCGTGCTTCGTCGCCAATTTTTGAGCGACGCAAAGCCAGTTGCCACACCGCCTGCGCGCGAACATCCGGCAACCCCAGCCAACGCGCGTGGCGCAAGCAGCGCAGAGAGAGGGCACCCAAATCCAGAGCCTGCGATACAGGTTGAGGGACGGCCTCAGGCTCGCGCAACATCGAAGCCAAGGTAGGCGTTGAGACTCTTGATCGGCTATTCACACCAGGCGTCAATCCATGGACAGGTCGTTGGCGATGCGGGGACGCACCAAGCCGTGCGGCGCGCAGGGGAGCGCTGCATTGCCAAATCCTGCCGGGCNNCGAATGAGGGTCACCTCGGTTGTTTGGAAATGCGCTTGACAGCGGATGAAAACGTGCTCTCCCGCGGCCTGTTTGGCTTGCGCACGGGAAAGGTTGTTCACAGCTTGGCGAATCCGGGTTCAAGCGTCGAAAAGCGGGGCAGCACACAATTCTTGACAGTTTGAAACCACTTAACTATTTGATTTTATTGTTTTTTATTTGATGGCTAAAAATTAGCCACGATGATTCCAGCGGCGCAGTCATGCGACTTGCGCACTGTCATCCAAACGTCATCCACCGAGTTATCCACAAGCAATGTGGATAAACCGTTTTCCTGTTTCTTGCTAGCCACTTAGGGCACTTTTGTGAGGCACAGAACAACAAGGCGTCGCAGACCACTGATGCCAAGCTGGCGGCCGCGGAATCTGACCTGCCGCTACACTGCCGAGCTATGACCCGCCCCGTTTTCCGCGTCGCGTTGCCACTGCCGTTGCCGCAGACCTTCGACTATCTGCCGCCCGTCGACGCTCCATTCGACCCGCGAGACGTGAGCGATTGGATCGGCTGCCGCGTGCGAGTGCCGTTTGGGCGACAGCAGAAAATTGGCCTGGTGGTGGAGGTCATTGCCGACAGCGATTCCACACCGGCCCTGAAACCGATCACCCAGCGCTTGGACACGCAGGCCTTGTTGAGTGAGGAGCTATGGCAAAGCCTGCAATGGTTGGCCCGCTACTATCAGCGCCCGCTCGGCGAGGTACTGGCGACTGCACTGCCCGCGCGGCTGCGGGACGGAGACCCGATTCCCGAGGTCGTCGACCTCCGATACCGCCTTAGCGAAGCCGGGCACAGCAACCGTCTGTCGCTGCGCGTCGGCACACGACCGCGCCGGATGGCCGATTTTCTG